>NZ_JBIWCZ010000004.1:0-352443 GCF_044761765.1 Peribacillus sp. NPDC097284 | reverse complement strand
CCTGAAAGATGATCAGGTTGATAGGTCAGAGGTGGAAGCGTGGCGACATGTGGAGCTGACTGATACTAATAGATCGAGGACTTAACCAACGCTTTAAAAAGATGAACACCTTCTGATATTATCTAGTTTTGAAGGAACAACGTTCCTGATATGTTTGGTGGCGATAGCGAAGAGGTCACACCCGTTCCCATTCCGAACACGGCAGTTAAGCTCTTCAGCGCCGATGGTAGTTGGGGGTTTCCCCCTGTGAGAGTAGGACGCCGCCAAGCCATTTCGAAGGTCAGCCATTAGGCTGGTCTTTTTTTGTTTTCAGACTGGTACCATTAAAATAAAATGAAATCATTCACTGTTGCTAGGACAGGACAAGTTAGATATTGAAAACAACTTTCCGTCGATCTTTGATTAAAATCCCTGGATAAGCTGTTCAACCTATCTGAAAGAATTTATAATTAGAAAAATAGGCAAGCTGTTTAATAAGGGTGGAACAAAAATATTCATGAAAATAGTGAATGCAGGAAAGGAACGATTCTGTGAGTAAAAAGGGTAAAGAAAAGTTTGAAGTTAGAGAAGGAGAAAGCATTGATGAATGCCTAGATCGAATAAAGGCTGCAGGGTATTTTCCTGTGAGGAGAATGGAAGAACCCATTTTTGAGGAAAGAATCACGAATGGAATGGCTCATTATGAACCAATTAACAGGAAAATTGTATTTGAAGCAAAGTTATTGGAGCAAAACACGAACGATCATTAAGTATTCTATAAAAATATTCGATTTTGTCTTGACAATGAAAATGCGTGACGGTAAGATGAATGTATATTAATACCTCTCATATAATCCTGGGGATATGGCCCAAAAGTTTCTACCTGATGACCGTAAATCATCGGACTATGAGAAAAGTAGCTGACTTATTCGGAAACTATCGAAGTCTTTTTTGTGAAGACTTTTTTCCGGGCAGATTGCTTTCTCTATGAGGAAGAAGTCTGCCCGTTTTTTTTTTGAAAATTATAGATGAAAGAATGGAAAGTGGGAGGGACAGTATTATGAAGTCGCAGGTCGGGGTCATTATGGGTAGCGTCTCGGATTGGGAAACGATGAAGTATGCTTGTGAATCATTGGAACAGCTTGAAATCCCCTATGAAAAAAGAGTCGTTTCGGCCCACCGCACACCAGACTTATTGTTTGAATATGCAGAGAGTGCAAGAGAGCGCGGGATTAAGGTGATAATAGCAGGTGCAGGTGGAGCTGCTCACCTACCCGGTATGACGGCAGCTAAAACAATAGTACCTGTGATTGGGGTGCCAATCCAATCCAAGGCTTTAAACGGTATGGATTCATTATTATCGATCGTTCAAATGCCAGGCGGGGTACCGGTTGCCACGGTAGCCATCGGAAAGGCAGGGGCGATTAACGCAGGTTTGCTTGCGGCGCAGATATTGGCTGCTTTCGATTCAGAAATCGCCGATAGATTAGAGGTTCTCCGAGACGAAACTAGGGAAAAGGTGTTATTGAGCAGTGAACAACTTAAATAAGGTCATTTTACCGGGTCAGACGATTGGAATTATTGGCGGTGGACAGTTAGGCAGGATGATGGCCTTAGCGGCTAAGGCAGCAGGCTTTAAGATAGCTGTTCTTGAACCAACGACTAATGGTCCTTGTGCTCAAGTGGCAGATATAGAGATCCTTGGGGCTTATGATGACATAGATGCATTGAAAAGGCTGGCAAATGTCAGTGACGTCATTACCTATGAGTTCGAAAATATCAGTTCCAAGGCTCTTGATTGGTTGAAACAGCATTCCTATCTTCCTCAAGGGTCGGAATTATTAAAACAAACACAGGATCGGCTTACTGAAAAGAAAGCCATAGCAGGTGCCGGAGCAACGGTTGCCCCGTACCAGGAAATTCAGGATGTTTCGGAAATTTACCTACATATAGAAGAATTAGGGTACCCAAGTGTGTTAAAAACGACCCGTGGCGGTTATGATGGAAAAGGGCAGTTAGTCATAAATGAGGAAGCTGATATTAAAAAGGCTGAATCCCTGCTCCAAACAGGTGTATGTGTATTAGAAGCTTGGATACCTTTCGTTAAGGAAATCTCGGTTGTCGTGACGCGTAAAGCGAATGGAGAAACAAGTCATTTTCCGGTAGCAGAAAATATTCATATTGAAAATATACTGCATAAAAGCATCGTTCCCGCTCGCATCAGTCAGAGTGCTGAAGAAAAGGCCATTGTGGAGGCTCGACAGCTTGCCGAGAAACTAGAACTGGTCGGTACATTGGCCGTGGAGATGTTTTTAACGGCAAAGGATGAAATCATCATCAATGAGCTTGCACCAAGACCACACAATTCGGGTCATTATACATTGGAAGCATGTGCAACATCCCAATTTGAACAGCATATCCGTGCTGTCTGTAATTGGCCCCTCGGAAATACCTCCTTGTTGCAACCGGTGGTCATGGTCAACGTCCTAGGTGAACACTTGGAGCCATTACTTCATGAAATTCCGGAGCTTACAGATTGGAAGGTTCATCTTTACGGTAAAAGAGAGGCCAAGATAAAACGGAAAATGGGGCATGTTAACATTTTACGTCCAACACTCGAGGAAGCCCTTTTAGAAAGTAATCGAAGCAAAATTTGGAATCAACAGGTTGAAACGGAGGAAGCAAAATGATAGAACGTTATACCCGCCCTGAAATGGGTAACATTTGGACAGAGAAAAACCGCTTTAATGCATGGTTGGAAGTAGAAATCTTGGCATGTGAAGCGTGGTCGGAACTTGGTGTCATACCGAAAGAAGACGTGAAGCTCCTTCGTGAAAATGCGTCATTCGATGTAGAGCGCATCAATGAAATTGAAAAAGACACTCGCCATGATGTTGTGGCCTTCACACGTGCGGTTTCCGAAACATTAGGTGAAGAACGTAAATGGGTGCATTATGGCCTGACTTCAACGGATGTAGTTGATACGGCACTTTCTTATGTGATTAAACAAGCGAATGATATTCTTTCAAAGGATTTAAATAATTTTGTCGAGATCTTGAAAAACAAAGCGAAAGAACATAAATATACCGTCCAAATGGGACGTACACATGGTGTGCATGCGGAACCGACCACTTTCGGCTTGAAGCTTGCCCTTTGGTACCAAGAAATGAAACGGAATGTGGAACGTTTTGATGCTGCTCGAAAAAACATCGAGGTAGGTAAAATCTCCGGTGCTGTTGGTACATATGCAAACATCGACCCGTTCGTTGAACAATACGTCTGTGAAAAGCTGGGCCTTGAAGCTGATCCCATTTCAACGCAAACCTTGCAACGTGATCGCCATGCACACTATATGAGTACATTGGCGTTAATTGCAACTTCCATCGAAAAATTCGCAGTGGAAATCAGAGGGTTACAAAAAAGCGAAACGCGCGAAGTGGAAGAATTCTTTGCAAAAGGACAAAAAGGATCATCAGCAATGCCTCATAAACGGAATCCTATCGGTTCTGAGAACATGACAGGAATGGCCCGGGTCATCCGTGGATACATGATGACAGCGTATGAGAATGTAGCTTTATGGCACGAACGTGATATCTCCCACTCTTCTGCTGAACGAATCATCTTGCCGGATGCAACGATTGCTTTGAATTATATGTTGAACCGCTTCAGTAATATCGTGAAAAATCTTACTGTTTATCCTGAGAACATGAAGCGTAACATGGATCGTACACTTGGATTAATCTTCTCTCAACGCGTGTTGCTTGCCCTTATTGACAAGGGTCTTGTCCGTGAAGAGGCGTATGATACGGTTCAGCCCCATGCGATGGACGCCTGGGAGCAGCAAGTCCCATTCAGGAGCCTGATCAACAAGGATGATAAAATCACAAGCCTGCTTACTAAAGAAGAACTTGATGACTGTTTCGACCCTACCCATCATTTGAAAAACGTAGATGTGATCTTTGATCGCCTAGGCTTATAAAATAAGGCTGCAAACGTGAATCCCAGTCGGGTGAAGCGTTTGCTCCTTACCTAATGATAAAATAAAAATTCATAATATTCACAATTCGGAGGTCTTAACAGATGGAAAAGCGAGAATTGCTGTATGAAGGGAAAGCGAAACAGATTTATGCAACGGACAACAGTGAAATAGTATGGGTGGAATACAAAGATTCAGCAACGGCATTCAATGGCGAGAAGAAGTCAGAAATCGCTGGTAAAGGCCAGTTGAATAATCAAATTACTAGTTTACTATTTTCAAAGCTTGCAGAACAAAACATTCCTTCTCATTTTATAGAAAAGCTTTCCGAGCGGGAGCAACTGGTTAAAAAGGTTTCCATCATTCCTCTTGAAGTGGTCGTTAGAAACACGGCTGCCGGTAGTTTCTCTAAACGCACTGGCATGGAAGAAGGCCATCCACTTAAGAAAACGCTCGTTGAATTTTATTATAAAGACGACGCACTCGGCGATCCCCTGTTGACGGAAGACCATATTGAAGAATTGGAACTTGCCAGCAAGGAAGATGTAGCTATCTTAAAGGAAAAGGCACGGGAAATCAGTAAGGTCCTATCAACCATCTTTCAAGAGATGGGCATTAACCTGATTGATTTTAAACTGGAGTTCGGCAAGACATCCGATGGGGAAATCCTATTGGCTGATGAAATTTCACCGGATACTTGTCGCCTTTGGGATGCAGATACAAATGAAAAACTGGACAAAGACGTATTCCGCCGTGATTTAGGTAGTTTAACAGATGCATATGGAAAAATTCTAGAAAAGTTGGAGGGTACTCAACATGTATAAGGTTAAGGTATATATCACACTACGAGAAAGTGTACTGGATCCACAGGGGACAGCGGTTCAACAATCCCTTCATAGTTTGACATATAACGAAGTAAGCGATGTTCGTGTCGGGAAATACATTGAACTGACGATTGAAGACACCGACCGTGATTTAGATCAACTGGTGAAGGAAATGTGTGAAAAGCTATTAGCCAATACAGTCATTGAAGCGTACCGTTATGACGTGGAGGAGGTTGTCACCCAATGAAATTTGCTGTGATCGTTTTCCCTGGCTCCAATTGTGATGTCGACATGTACCATGCGATACAGGATGCGCTTGGGGAGGAAGTGGAGTATGTATGGCATTCCACGGATAATCTAGACAAATTTGACGGGATCCTGCTTCCAGGCGGATTCTCTTATGGCGACTACCTACGTTCAGGAGCGATTGCCCGTTTTTCCAATGTGATGGCAGAAGTCGTAAAAGCGGCTCAAGCAGGAAAACCGGTTCTTGGCGTCTGCAATGGTTTTCAAATTTTGCTTGAAGCAGGGCTGTTACCGGGAGCGATGCGACGTAATGATGGTCTGAAATTCATCTGTCGTAACGTAGAGCTGAAAGTTGAAAATAATGAATCAATGTTTACCACGGGTTATTCATTATACGAATCAATCACCATTCCAGTGGCCCACGGTGAAGGGAACTATTACTGTGATAAAGAAACACTGGAGGAATTAAAACAAAATAACCGCATTCTGTTCACTTATAAGGGTGAAAATCCTAACGGTAGCCTAGAACAAATCGCGGGAATCACCAATGCACAAGGTAATGTCCTCGGAATGATGCCTCATCCCGAACGTGCTGTTGACTCACTGCTTGGCAGTAAAGACGGCTTAAAGATCTTTCAATCCATCGTGAAAAACTGGAGGGAATCACATGTTGTTACAGCTTGAACCAAGTCCGGATAAAATTAAATCGGAGCGTTTATATGCAAGTATGGGGCTATCCGATGAAGAATTCGCCATGGTGGAGAAAATCTTAGGCAGACTGCCGAATTATACGGAAACAGGTTTGTTTTCCGTCATGTGGTCAGAGCATTGTTCCTACAAAAATTCAAAACCCATCTTAAGAAAATTCCCGATTACGGGGGAAAAGGTATTACAAGGTCCTGGTGAAGGCGCAGGAATCGTCGATATCGGTGATAATCAGGCCGTCGTTTTCAAGATTGAAAGCCATAACCATCCATCGGCCATTGAGCCATATCAAGGAGCAGCGACAGGCGTCGGGGGCATTATCCGTGATGTCTTCTCCATGGGAGCCCGGCCTATCGCCATGTTGAATTCACTGCGCTTCGGTGAATTGGATAACGAACGCGTGAAGTATTTATTTAAAGAAGTGGTTGCAGGGATTGCTGGATATGGGAACTGCATTGGGATTCCCACTGTCGGCGGTGAAATTCAATTCGATCCTTCCTACGCGGGAAATCCGTTAGTCAATGCCATGTGCGTCGGGTTAATTGACCATAAGGACATCAAGAAAGGCCAAGCTCATGGTGTCGGGAATACGGTTATGTACGTGGGTGCCAAAACTGGCCGTGATGGCATTCATGGAGCTACATTTGCATCGGAAGAACTTTCAGAGTCTTCAGAAGAGAAAAGACCAGCCGTGCAAGTTGGCGATCCATTCATGGAAAAATTACTGTTAGAAGCTTGCCTTGAACTCATCCATAATGATGCGCTTGTCGGCATTCAGGATATGGGCGCAGCGGGGCTTACTAGCTCTTCGGCTGAGATGGCGAGTAAAGCTGGATCAGGGATTAAAATGAACCTTGATTTAGTGCCTCAACGTGAAACAGGCATGACTGCGTATGAAATGATGCTGTCTGAGTCACAAGAACGGATGTTAATCGTCGTTACTAAAGGACGGGAACAGGAAATCGTTGATTTGTTTACGAAGTATGACCTGGAAGCAGTTGCTGTTGGTGAAGTAACGGATGATAAAAACTTAACACTTTCCCATCAAGGTGAAATCGTTGCGGAAGTTCCGGTTGATGCATTGGCTGAAGAAGCACCAATCTATCACAAGCCATCTGCTGAACCACAGTATTTCCGCGACTTCCAAAGCATGACGGCAAAAGTGCCGGTTATCAAGGATTATAAGGGTACTCTTATAGCATTATTACAACAGCCTACCATTTCAAGCAAGGAATGGGTTTACGACCAATATGATTATATGGTCCGTACGAATACAGTGGTATCACCTGGTTCCGACGCTGCAGTGGTACGTGTGCGAGGAACGAATAAAGCTCTTGCAATGACAACGGATTGTAACTCCCGCTATATTTACCTCGACCCCGAGACAGGCGGTAAGATTGCTGTAGCTGAGGCGGCCCGTAACATTGTCTGTTCGGGTGGAGAACCTTTGGCGATTACAGATTGCTTGAATTTTGGAAACCCAGAAAAACCAGAGATATTTTGGCAACTGGAAAAAGCCGCTGACGGCATGAGCGAAGCATGTCGTAGCTTAAGTACGCCTGTCATTGGTGGAAATGTATCGCTTTATAATGAAACGAATGGCGAGGCCATTTATCCAACTCCAGTAGTTGGGATGGTTGGTCTTGTACATGACCTTCAACATATCACGACCCAAACGTTCAAACATGAATCCGACTTGATATATGTGGTCGGGGAAGCGAAAGCTGAATTTGGTGGCAGTGAACTTCAAAAAATGGTAGAAGGAAAAATCTTTGGACCTGCACCGGAATTGGACTTACATGTTGAACAAAAACGGCAAGCACAAATTCTTGAAGCCATTCGAGCAGGGCATATCGCCTCCGCACATGATCTTTCAGAGGGTGGTTTGGCTGTTGCCTTAAGTGAATCTCTATTCGGTCCGACTACACTCGGCGCCAACGTTCAGGTTTCCGGCGAATTGGTATCCGGGTTGTTCAGTGAAACGCAATCCCGATTCTTACTATCCGTTAGTCCAGAAAACCAAGTGGCATTTGAATCCATTGTTGAAGATGCGATCCTTATAGGGGAAGTAACGAATAATCCAAAAATAATCGTGACGGATGATGGCGATAATCTGGTATTTGAAGTGAATGTTGAAGAATTACAATCAGCTTGGAAAGGGGCCATTCCATGCTTGCTGAAATAAGAAGTCTTAATGAGGAATGTGGCGTAGTAGGAGTCTGGGGACATCAAGATGCAGCACAGCTTGCCTATTACGGACTGCATAGCTTACAGCATCGGGGCCAAGAGGGAGCAGGCATTGTCGTGACGGACGGTAATCAAATGTCCATCACGAAAGGGGAAGGTCTTGTAACGGAAATCTTCACGGCAGAAAAAATGCAGGCACTTTCCGGTACAGGGAAGTCAGCGATAGGTCATGTCCGTTATACGACAGCAGGAGGCGGTGGATATCAAAACGTCCAGCCTTTCTTGTTCAATTCACATACAGGGGGGCTGGCACTTGCCCATAATGGGAATATCGTCAATGCCAGCCAGTTAAAAGCACAGTTAGAGGGACAAGGGAGCATTTTTCAAACGACGTCGGATACGGAAGTCCTTGCACATTTGATTAAACGCTCCGGTTATTCTGATATAAGGGATTCTGTGAAAAATAGCTTAAGTATGCTGAAGGGTGCATACGCATTTGTTATCATGACAGAAAACCAAATGATTTTAGCGCGTGATCCACATGGTTTCCGTCCACTTTCCCTCGGAAAGATAGGAGATGCGTATTACGCCGCTTCTGAAACATGTGCTCTTGATATCGTTGGGGCGGAATTCATCCGTGATATCGAACCAGGCGAGCTTGTCGTCATCAATGATGAAGGAATCTATTCAGAATACTTTTCCCTTTCCAGTCAACAAGCCATGTGTACGATGGAATATGTGTATTTTTCCCGCCCGGATAGCAATATTGATGGGATCAATGTACATACAGCCAGGAAAAACCTTGGTAAGCAAATGGCTCAGGAAGCGAAAATCGAAGCGGATGTTGTCACGGGTGTTCCGGATTCAAGCATTTCGGCGGCCATTGGTTATGCCGAAGCTGCGGGCATCCCTTATGAAATGGGCTTAATTAAGAACCGTTATGTCGGACGGACATTTATTCAACCGTCACAGAGCCTTCGCGAACAGGGTGTGAAGATGAAGCTATCACCGGTACGAGGCGTCGTTGAAGGGAAACGCGTGATCATGGTGGACGATTCGATCGTACGTGGTACGACCAGCAGAAGGATTGTCCGCATGCTGAAAGATGCAGGGGCGAAAGAGGTCCATGTTGTGATCAGTTCGCCTCCAATTAAAAATCCATGCTTTTACGGCATTGATACATCGAAAAAAGATGAACTGATTGCCAGCTCTAAATCAGTAGAGGAAATACGGGAAATCATTGAAGCCGATTCATTAACCTTCTTAAGTGTGGAAGGCATGGTCGAAGCGATTGGACGTCCGTTTGCTGGAGAAACACGAGGTTCATGTCTAGCATGCTTCACGGGAAATTATCCAACGGAAATTTTCGATTATGAACGGGAAAAAATTAAATGCTAAAAAGGCATCGATAAGAACGAGTGGTTTTCGGAGGGGGATTTCAAATGGCTAATGCATATAAGCAGGCTGGCGTCGATATTGAAGCGGGCTACGAAGCGGTAAATCGGATGAAGAAACATGTAAAGCGGACATTTCGTCCTGAAGTAATGAACGGATTGGGTGGTTTCGGAGGCATGTTCGATTTGTCTTCGTTACACCTTAAAGAGCCTGTCCTTATCTCAGGAACGGATGGAGTCGGGACGAAGCTTTTACTCGCGTTCATGATGGATAAACATGATACAATTGGAATAGATTGTGTAGCGATGTGCGTCAATGATGTGGTCGTACAGGGGGCTGCGCCGTTGTACTTTTTAGATTACATAGCTTGCGGCAAAGCTGATCCCGAGAGAATTGAAATGATCGTTAAAGGGATTGCGGACGGATGTGAGCAAGCGGGCTGTGCTTTAATCGGTGGGGAAACAGCTGAAATGCCAGGGATGTACGAAACCGAAGAATATGACGTAGCTGGGTTCACGGTTGGCGCGGTTGAAAAATCACGCTTAATTACGGGTGAGGGCATATGCAATGGTGATGTTGTCATTGGTCTTGCTTCAAGCGGGATCCATAGCAATGGCTATTCACTTGTCCGTAAAATCCTTCTTGAAGATGCAGGAATGGATTTACAGGAACTCGTGCCGGAGTTCGGTTGCAAATTGGGTGAAGAATTGTTGAAACCGACAAGGATCTATGTCCAGTCGATATTGTCGACACTTGAAAAGTTTGAAGTGAAGGGACTGGCACATATTACAGGTGGCGGGTTCATCGAAAATATTCCGCGTATCCTTCCCGAAAACTGCGGCGTTGAAATTGAGTTGGGCAGCTGGACGATCCCCCCAGTATTCTCGTACCTCGAGAAAAAAGGAAATCTTGTTCAGGAGGAAATGTTCAATATATTCAATATGGGCATCGGAATGACGGCCGTCGTGAAAAAATCGGATGCTCCTGCGATCATTGCGCATCTACAGTCTTGTGGTGAACAGGCTTCTGTCATAGGAACGATTGTTGAGGGAGAAGGAGTGTCTTTTAAACGATGAGGCGCCTTGCTGTCTTTGCATCGGGTAATGGAAGCAACTTTCAAGCCATCGCTGATGCAATAAAAGAGGGAAATCTAGAAGCAGATATATGCCTTGTTGTTTGTGACCGCGAGGATGCTTACGTAATGGAGAGAGCTAGAATGGAGAACATTCCGGTATTCTCATTCTCGGCAAAACAGTACGAAAATAAGGCGGGATATGAACGGGAGATACTGGATGAACTTCATATCCATGGCGTCGAATTCATTATTCTTGCTGGTTATATGCGGTTAATAGGATCGACGTTATTAGGGGAGTATTCACACAGGATTGTGAATATTCATCCTTCTCTTTTGCCTTGCTTTCCAGGTAAGGATGCTATTGGCCAGGCTTTTAAGGCTGAAGTTAAGGAAACCGGGGTCACGATTCATTATGTCGATGAGGGAATGGATACAGGACCGATCATTGCTCAAGAGGCAGTACCCATTCTTAACGGAGACACAAAAGACATCCTCCAAAAAAGAATTCAGGAATTGGAACATGAACTGTATCCAAAGATTTTGCACCAGCTATGCCAAGAGAAACAACATACATAATGGAGGGAACAATATACCATGAAGAAACGTGCGTTAATTAGTGTATCGGATAAAACAGGTATCGTAGAATTTGCAAAAGGGCTGAAAGAGGCCGGGTTTGAAATCATTTCAACGGGCGGTACGAGTAAAACATTACTGGATAATGGCGTGGATGTTATCGGTATCAGTGAAATCACTGGTTTCCCGGAAATTTTGGACGGCCGCGTTAAAACGCTACACCCGAATGTCCATGCAGCAGTCTTAGCCAAGCATGGGGATGAAGGGCATAAAGCTCAACTAGCAGAGCATCATATTGAACCGATTCAGTTGGTCTGTGTGAACCTTTATCCTTTCCAATCGACGATATCGAAACCGGATGTGACGGTGGAAGATGCGATTGAGAACATCGATATCGGAGGACCGACCATGCTACGTTCATCTGCGAAAAACCACGAGTATGTGACGGTTATCGTCGATAGCGAGGATTATGCAACAGTATTGGCTGAGCTGAAAGAAAACGGAGATGTCTCAAAAACGACGAATCGTCGTCTGGCAGCTAAAGTCTTCCGTCATACAGCGGCATACGATGCCGTGATTTCGGAATACATGACAGAGCTTGCCGAAGAAGAGAATCCAGAATCACTAACTGTTACTTATGAATTGAAACAGTCGCTTCGTTATGGGGAAAATCCTCATCAAAAAGCAGCGTTCTATAAAAAACCGCTTGGATCTACCTTCTCGATTGCGGAAGCAAAACAACTGCACGGAAAAGAGCTTTCATACAATAACATCAATGATGCAGACGCAGCCCTTCAAATCGTTAAGGAATTCAAAGAACCGGCAGCCGTGGCCGTCAAGCATATGAATCCTTGTGGAGTCGGTGTTGGTGATACGATCCTGGAAGCATTCGATAAGGCATATGAAGCAGATTCCACTTCGATTTTTGGTGGCATCATCGCCTTGAACCGTGAAGTGGATAAAGAGACTGCGGAGAAACTTCACGAAATTTTCCTTGAAATCATCATCGCTCCTGGATTCTCTAAGGAAGCATTGGCTGTATTGACAAGTAAGAAGAACCTTCGTCTATTAACGGTTGATTTCCAGGCTGCTAAAAAACCGGAACGTAAATTGACTTCAATTGAAGGTGGTTTACTCGTGCAAGAACGTGATGCTTTCGGTTTGAAGGATGCAGAAGTAAAAGTGGCAACAAAACGCGAACCGACGGCAGAAGAGTGGAAAGCTCTTGAACTTGGTTGGAAAATCGTGAAACATGTCAAATCGAATGCCATCGTTATTTGTGATGATCAGATGACATTGGGCGTGGGTGCAGGACAAATGAACCGTGTCGGCGCGGCAAAAATAGCTCTAGAACAAGCTGGTGAAAGAGTAGCGGGAAGTGCTTTGGCATCGGATGCTTTCTTCCCTATGGATGATACAGTGGAGGCAGCGGCAAAAGCAGGCGTAACGGCAATCATCCAGCCAGGTGGATCGAAGAAAGACCAAGATTCAATTGATAAAGCCGATGAATATGGAATAGCAATGGTATTCACAGGAGTTCGCCACTTTAAACATTAATCGAAGATGAGGTGCGGTAATGAATGTACTAGTGATTGGCCGTGGAGGCAGGGAGCACGCTATCGCCCGTAAACTGTTTGAAAGCGAACGGGTTAAGAAAGTCTTCGTGGCGCCAGGGAATCCCGGCATGGCAGATGTTGCCGAACTTGTATCAATCGAGGAAACCAAGCATCAAGAATTGGTCGCTTTCGCAAAAGAAAATGCGATTGCCTTGACGGTGATTGGACCGGAAACGCCTTTACTTAATGGGTTGGCTGATGACTTTGAGAAAGAAAACTTGCAGGTGTTCGGACCAAATAGTCGGGCTGCGGTCATTGAAGGAAGTAAATCATTTGCTAAGAATTTAATGAGGGATTATCATATTCCAACAGCAGAATATGAGACGTTTTCTGATTATGAGCAGGCAAAGGCATATATCGAAAAAGTGGGCGCTCCCATCGTCATCAAGGCTGATGGTCTGGCTGCGGGCAAAGGCGTAGTAGTCGCCATGACGATGCAGGAGGCAATGGAAGCCATTCATGATATGCTAGTCGGTGCAAAGTTCGGGGAAGCTTCAGCAAAGGTTGTCATCGAGGAATACCTGGATGGCGAGGAGTTTTCATTGATGGCCTTCGTGAACGGGGATAAAGTATATCCAATGGTTATCGCACAGGATCATAAACGTGCCTACAATGGTGATAAAGGACCGAATACTGGTGGAATGGGTGCGTACTCCCCCGTCCCTCAAATATCCGATAGTATGGTGCAAGCAGCGGTAGATGCCATTCTGCAACCGACGGTTCATGCGATGATTTCAGAAAAACGCCGATTTTCAGGCATATTATATGCCGGGTTAATTGCAACGGAAAAGGGTACAAAAGTGATTGAATTCAATGCCCGTTTTGGGGATCCGGAAACTCAAGTAGTATTGCCCCGCTTAAAGACGGATTTCGTCGATACTCTTGAAGCGGTCCTTGCAGGGGAAGATTTAGATCTTGAATGGCATGATGAAGCGGTTCTTGGTGTAGTCGTGGCTGCAGAAGGCTATC
Organism: Peribacillus sp. NPDC097284; assembly: GCF_044761765.1. Taxonomy (NCBI): domain Bacteria; kingdom Bacillati; phylum Bacillota; class Bacilli; order Caryophanales; family Bacillaceae; genus Peribacillus; species Peribacillus sp. NPDC097284. The sequence goes on along the minus strand of NZ_JBIWCZ010000004.1, from coordinate 338,898 downwards.
CTGGAGCATACACGAAGGGGTCGGTCATCAAAGGGTTGGATAGGATTCAGCCGGACACCCATATTTACCATGCCGGGACGGCCAAAAACGACCAGGGAGATCTTGTTTCCAATGGAGGCAGGGTATTGCTTGTTGCGGCTAAAGGAAACGACCTTGCGTCTGCCCAAAGACAAGTCTATAAAGAAGTAGAACATATTGAAAAAGAAGGCCTGTTTTGGCGTACGGATATTGGATATCGAGCCATAGAATAGGTTCCTTGACCATAAAAAGAAGCTGGCTCAAATATCGAGTCAGCTTCTTTTAAAATGAAATCAATACGAATCAGATTGGTCATCCCTGTTCTGCTTATCCTTCATCATGGCTTGGCCATTTTCCATTACATCGACAACGGGGCAATAGCGCAATATGCCTTCGCCTATTTTCATGGCAGCAAGGATGACCACCATTAAGTAAGATTGATTTTTCCATGGTTTTTTAACCATTTTCGCTGTGGCCCAGGTAAGAAAGGTAAAGCCACAGGTAATCCGCATAAGCGCATTGACTATGCTGATATTTTGTTTGAATTTCATGATAAGTTCATCCTTTCACAAAAATTTCACAGTATTCTGGTTAACTTTACTGTGTTAATGAAATAAATATGTTACTATAAGATAAAATTGGATTGAATTGGGATTTCAATTCCTTTGTCTTACAATTCATGGAGGGATGTTTATGCTGGAACAACGTTATAGATGGAAAAATAAACATCTACGGGAACATATAGATGTGCTGGATGGAAAGAGGTCACCACACATTCTTTTGAAAAATGCTACATATTTAAACCAGGCTTTACGAAAATGGGTGAAAGCAAATATATGGATTTATGACGATCGCATTATCTATGTCGGTACAAACCTTCCTGAAAATATAGACCGCTGTGAAATGGTTGATTGTTCAGATCAGTACCTGGTCCCGGGATATATTGAGCCGCATTCACACCCTTCTCAATTATATAATCCCCTGTCTTTCTCACGCTATGCATCCCATTTTGGGACAACGACACTTATCAATGATAACCTGCCATTCCTTTTGCAATTAGGAAAAAAGAAAGCGTTTTCTCTTTTGAAGGAGCTACGTAACATCCCTGTTACGATGTATTGGTGGAGCCGTTTTGATGGACAAACGGAGTTGATCGATGAAGATACCGTATTTTCTCATGGAGCGGTTAAATCCTGGCTTGAGCATGATGCCGTTTTACAGGGCGGTGAACTGACGGGGTGGCCTAAGCTTCTTGATGGCGATGACATGATGCTGCATTGGATTCAGGAGGCCAAGCGGATGAGGAAGAAGATAGAGGGTCACTTTCCTGGTGCTTCTGAGAAAACACTTGCCAAGATGACACTATTTGGAGCCGATTGTGACCATGAGGCCATGACAGGTGATGAGGTGATGGAGCGCTTACTTCAAGGCTATTTCGTTTCATTAAGGCATTCATCCATCCGTCCGGATCTCCCAAACATATTGCAGGAAATTCATGAACTGGGTATCGATCAATATGATAAGTTCTTTTATACAACGGATGGTTCACCACCGTCTTTTTATGAAAAGGGATTCATAGATTGCTTGATTAAAATAGCAATCGAACAGGGTGTACCAGTCATTGACGCCTATAATATGGCCACTATCAATATCGCACGCTATTATAATATTGAATATCTCCATGGCAATATTGCTACGGGCAGAGTCGCCAATATCAATTTTCTGTCTGATATTGAGGAGCCCGCCCCGGTTTCTGTCATGGCTAAAGGGAAATGGGTGAAGCGGGATGGGAAAATCATTCCGGATTCACAAGAAATCAACTGGAGCGATTTTGACTTTAAACCGTTGGAAATGGACTGGGACCTTAGTTTGAAGGAAGATTTCGAATTCTCGATGCCGTTCGGAATAGAGCTGGTCAATAACGTGATCACCAAACCATATTCCCTTTCAAACGATGTGGGATATGAAGAGCTTACCTTTCAAGATGATGAGTGTTTCTTCATGCTCATCGATAAGGAAGGGAAATGGCGGATCAATACGATACTGAAGGGGTTTGCCGATAAGTTATGCGGTTTTGCAGCCACCTATACGAATACCGGGGATATCATTTTGATTGGGAAACGTAAGAAGGATATGCACCTGGCCTTCAACCGGCTGAAGGAAATCGGCGGCGGTATTGTTTTGACAGAGCAAGGAGAAGTGATTCATGAGGTGCCATTAACATTAAAAGGGATAATGTCCAATAAGGAAGTTCCTGAATTAATTATAGAAGAAAATGAATTGAAAAGATTGTTGCGTGAACGGGGTTATCGCTTCGCTGATCCCGTATATACCCTATCCTTTTTTTCTACGACCCATTTACCGTATATCAGGGTTACCCAGCGTGGGGTATATGATGTAATGAATAAAAATATACTCTTCCCTACTATAATGCGTTAAAATATAAAAGAACGCAGCAAACGACACGGTTGAGTAATCAGGAGCGTGAAAAGTGTATGAAAAAGTTTCTTTTCATCATGATAGCGATGTTACTTTTAGTAGGCTGTTCAGCGAAGGATAAGACAGAGGAAGACCAGCAAGACGAATCTGTCATGAAAGATACAGATGGTTCTTCAGGTGTTTTTCCGCTAACGGGAATAAGCACAGATGGAGAGAAGAAGCGTAGGGCCGTAGCGGTGATGATCAATAATCACCCACAGGCGCGTCCCCAATCGGGTCTTTCTGAAGCGGACATCGTTTATGAATTGCTGGCGGAGGGTGACATTACAAGGTTGTTAGCCGTTTTCCAGAGTGAGACCCCAGATCAAATCGGTCCGATTAGAAGTGCGAGAGATTATTATATCGAACTTGCCAAAGGCTTGGACTGTCTCTATGTATGCCACGGTAATAGCCCGGAGGCAAAGACGATGCTTGACAAAGGTTATGTTGATAACTTGAATGGCTTATATTATGATGGTACTCTATTTCAGCGGACTACAGACCGAAAAGCCCCACATAACTCCTACACCTCTTTTGAAAATATTGAAAAAGGTGCAAAGGAAAAAGGCTATGAGTTGACTGGTGCCCCCGAACCGTTTGCATTCTTGACGGAGGAAGAGGCAAAAGGTCTGCAAGGAGATGCAGCTTTGAACATCGATGTCGTCTATGGAGATGCAACATCCAATGTTCATTATGAGTATGAAAAAGCAGAAGAAAAATACACACGTTATTCGAATGGTGAGCAAACGGTTGAGTATCAATCTAAGAAACCTGTCCTGTTAGATAATATATTCATCATTGAGGCTGCTCATCAGGTGGTTGACGATAAAGGACGCCGAAAGATTGATTTGAAAAGCGGCGGAAAAGGTTACCTACTTCAAAAGGGGAAAATCAATGAAGTAGAATGGGTGAATAAAGATGACCGGATTATACCCGTGATTAATGGGAAAGAAGTAGGGTTGGTGACAGGCAAGACCTGGGTCAACGTAATTCCGAACCAACCAGGTATAGATAAGAACGTGTCATTTGATGCCCAAGAAAATTAAGGGGGAGTATGTATGCAAATTGATAAGTTAAGAGGGAAAGCGACAGATCAATTGTTTAAGTCGATTCTTTCTTTGCGCGATTTAGACGAGTGCTATCGCTTTTTTGATGATTTATGCACCGTCAATGAAATATCATCTTTGGCACAACGTCTTGAAGTGGCCCGCATGCTTGAGGAAGGTAAAACTTATCATAAGATTGAAACGGAAACCGGAGCCAGCACGGCTACGATATCCAGGGTCAAACGTTGCTTGAACTACGGGAACGACGCTTATTCCATGGCCATCAATCGCATTAAAGAAGATGTAGAGGAACCAACTGAAACGTAATGGGACGTTTCTTATAATGGATGAATCGAAAAAAACCGAGGAACTCGTTTTCTTGGTTTTTTATTTTGAGTTTATCCAGGTGGTCGGCAGCTTTTTTAGAGGAGTTGCCACGATAGAGTGGGTTTTCGATTCGTAGGTTTTTTTTGGAAAATTTTTTATCAGCACTTCTCTTTTTTTATGAAAAATCTTAATGCTATAATGGTTTAATGGGAAGTGTGAATGGAGGATTATTATGTACGATTTTCGCGAGTGGAAACATGTTTTCAAACTCGATCCAAATAAAGAAATAAGCGATGAAGCATTGGAAAAGGTTTGTGAATCTGGAACAGATGCCATTATGGTCGGCGGCACGGACGGAGTCACGCTTGAGAATGTGCTTCATTTAATGGCAAGGGTCAGGCGCTATACCGTTCCGTGCGTGATGGAGATTTCGTCAGTGGAAACGGTGACGCCTGGGTTCGATTTGTATTTTATCCCAAGTGTGTTGAATAGCACCGATCCTGATTGGATGATGAAATTGCATCAGCAGGCGGTCAAGGAATACGGATATTTAATGAATTGGGACGAGATTTTTGTCGAGGGATATTGTATCCTCAACCCTGATTGCAAGGTGGCTCAATTGACGAATGCCAACACTGAATTGGATATGGATGATGTGGGTGCCTATGCGATGATGGCCGAAAAGATGTTCAATCTCCCTATTTTTTATCTGGAGTATAGCGGTATATATGGAGATGTCCGGATGCTGGAGGCCGCTAAAGAGAGCATGGAGAATAGCGTGCTATTCTATGGAGGCGGCATTAAATCAGTCGAACAGGCTAAAGAAATGGCCAAGTTTGCGGATGTAATCGTGGTTGGAAATGTAATTTATGAAGACTTGAAGGCGGCACTTGCAACGGTTGCCGCTGTTAAATAAAACGTTCATGGAATTAATGAAGTGTAGTATAATAAAAGAACAAATGTTCGTACAGGCGGTGTAATGATGCAATATTTAGCGGAAAAATTACTAACGGGTTTGAATGAACAACAACAAAAAGCAGTAAAAGCAACGGATGGCCCACTATTGATCATGGCTGGTGCAGGTAGTGGAAAGACCCGTGTTTTAACACATAGGATCGCATACTTGATGGTGGAGAAAGAAATCGCTCCTTGGAATATCCTCGCCATTACGTTTACCAACAAAGCGGCCCGAGAAATGAAAGAAAGAATCCGGGCGATTCTAGGTGGAGCATCCGAGGACATTTGGATTTCGACGTTTCACTCCATGTGTGTCCGGATTTTACGAAGAGATATCGACCGGATGGGTTTCAACCGGAACTTCTCCATTTTAGACACGACAGATCAGCAATCAGTCGTTAAGCAAATCCTGAAAGACCGCAATTTGGATCCAAAGAAATATGATTATCGGGCTATCCTTGGAAGTATCAGCTCGGCGAAAAATGAATTGGTCGGTCCGGAAGAATACCAAAAAACCGCATCGGACTTTTTCACGAAAATCACGGCGGATGTCTATACGGAATATCAAAAAAGGTTACGGAAAAACTCAGCACTTGATTTTGATGATTTGATCATGATGACGATCCAATTATTCCAGATTGTTCCGGAAGTTTTGGAATACTATCAACGCAAGTTTCAATATATCCATGTCGATGAGTATCAAGATACCAACCGTGCCCAATATATGCTTGTTAAACTACTTGCCTCACGTTTTCGTAATCTATGCGTTGTAGGGGATTCGGATCAGTCGATCTATCGGTGGCGCGGTGCGGATATAGCCAATATCCTTTCTTTTGAAAAGGATTACCCGAATGCGACGATGATTTTCCTTGAACAGAATTACCGTTCAACGAAAAAGATCCTTGAAGCGGCCAATAAGGTCATTGATAATAACCAAAACCGTAAGCCGAAGAATTTATGGACAGAGAACGTAGCGGGTAATAAGTTATCTTATTTCAGGGCAGACAATGAGCAAGGTGAAGCACAATTCGTAGCAGGGAAAATAAATGAATTAACGCTAAAAGGCGAAAGAAAGTATTCTGATATAGCTATCCTGTATCGGACAAACGCACAGTCCCGGGTAATGGAGGAAGTGTTGCTTAAGTCAAACATCAACTATGCCATTGTCGGCGGCACCAAGTTCTATGATCGTAAAGAGATCAAGGACCTGCTTGCTTATCTGCGGCTCATCGCCAATCCTGACGATGATATTAGCCTGCGCCGTGTAATCAATGTTCCAAAACGCGGCATTGGCGCAACATCGATGGATAAGGTGGCGGATTACGCCAATCAATATGATATTTCCATTTATAAAGCGCTCGAGTCGATAGAAATGATCGGGATTAGCGGGAAGGCGACGAAAGCAGCCCGTGAATTCCATACATTGATTACGAATTATACGAATCAGCAGGAATTTTTGTCCGTTACGGAATTGGTAGAAGAAGTCATCGAAAAAACGGGATACCGTGAAATGTTAAGGGCTGAAAAAACGATTGAATCACAAAGCCGCCTAGAAAATATTGATGAGTTTCTATCCGTGACGAAAGCATTTGAAAGTAATAGTGAAGATAAATCATTAGTGGGCTTTTTAACGGATTTGGCGTTGGTGGCCGATATCGATAAACTAGATGAAAACCCTGAAGACGCTAACGATGCGGTAACGCTGATGACGCTCCATTCTGCGAAGGGCCTCGAATATCCGGTCGTCTTTTTACTTGGGCTTGAAGAAGGGGTATTCCCACATAGCCGCTCCCTCATGGATGAGGAAGAGATGGAAGAAGAACGCCGTCTTGCCTACGTGGGCATTACAAGGGCTGAAAACGAATTGTTTTTAAGCAATGCCCAAATGCGGACACTTTACGGACGCACGAACATGAATCCAGTGTCCCGTTTCATTTCGGAAATCCCGGCAGAACTTCTGGAAGATTTAAAACCGAAACCCGCTCCCAAGTCTAAGCAAACTTCATTCAGTTCTTCGGCGAGGACAGGTTCTACTGCACCTACCCATGCTAGAAAAACACCTAGCTTCGGACGTGCTGTTTCTTCCCCATCTGCAACAGGCGGTGAAGAAATAGGCTGGGCTGTCGGTGATAAGGCTTCCCATAAAAAATGGGGTGTCGGAACGGTAGTCAGTGTAAAAGGGGAAGGCGAAGGAAAAGAATTGGATATCGCATTTCCTAGTCCGACCGGAATCAAGCGTTTGTTGGCGAAGTTTGCACCAATCGAAAAAGTTTAAGCTATGAATATACGCCTACTGGCAAAGGATAAAGTTACCTGCATGTACGTCGCCTTCTCATTTAGAAGGCGACCGGGTTTCTTTAGAAAGGATTGAATGTATGGATATACAAGCTGCAAAGAAAAGTGTCCTTGAATTACAAACACTATTAAATCAATACAGTTATGAATACTATGTGCTGGATCAACCTTCTGTGCCGGATGCCGAATATGACCGACTTTTACGCGATCTCATCGAGCTTGAGGAAAAATTCCCCGAGTTGAAGACTCCTGATTCTCCAACGCAGCGTGTCGGCGGGGCCATCCTGGATATGTTTGAAAAAGTGGAGCACACAACACCCATGCTTAGCTTGGGCAATGCCTTCAATGAAGATGATCTACGTGATTTTGATAGAAAGGTCCGTCAGGCCGTTGGGGAGAATTATTCCTATGTATGTGAGTTGAAAATCGATGGATTGGCCGTCACTCTTCAATATGAAAATGGTTACTTCATAAAAGGGGCGACCCGGGGGGATGGAACGATTGGTGAAGATATCACCGAGAACCTGAAAACAATCAAATCCATTCCATTGAAGATCAGGAAACCAATCGGAATCGAAGTCCGTGGAGAGGCATTCATGCCGAAGAGATCCTTTGAAGGGTTGAATGCGGCGAAAGAAGAACGTGGGGAAGAACCGTTTGCGAATCCTCGTAATGCAGCAGCGGGTTCTTTAAGGCAGCTTGATCCGAAGCTTGCGGCAAAGCGGAATCTGGACATTTTTCTTTACGCCATTGCCGATTTAGGAGAAACTGGGGTTGGTTCCCATGGTGAAGCGCTCGATTTACTGGACGAACTAGGTTTTAAGACGAATAAAGAACGAAAGACCTGTTCGAATATAGATGAGGTACTCGCCTATATCGAAAATTGGACAGAACAGCGTCCAAACTTGGCGTATGATATCGATGGGATTGTCGTAAAAGTCGATTCACTTGAACAACAGGATGAATTGGGATTCACGGCCAAAAGCCCAAGATGGGCAATCGCCTACAAGTTCCCGGCAGAAGAAGTGGTCACGACGCTACGATCCATTGAACTGAATGTTGGTCGTACGGGTGTTTTGACGCCAACGGCTGTATTGGATCCTGTCAGAGTCGCGGGCTCTACCGTTCAACGGGCTTCACTACATAATGAAGATTTAATCCGGGAGAAAGATATTCGGATTGGAGACCAAGTGGTCGTAAAAAAGGCAGGCGATATTATACCAGAGGTCGTCAATGTACTAGTGGAACGCCGTACAGGTGAAGAAGTAGAATTCCAGATGCCGACTGAATGCCCTGAATGTGAAAGTGAGCTTGTGAGACTTGAAGGGGAAGTGGCCCTGCGTTGCATCAACCCTAAATGTCCCGCTCAGATTCGTGAAGGGTTAATTCACTTTGTATCACGCACTGCCATGAATATCGACAGTATGGGTGAAAAGGTCATCAGCCAGCTTTTCAAGGAAGAACTGATACACGATGTAGCCGATATATATAAACTTACGTATGATCAAGTCATTGAATTGGAACGGATGGGGGAAAAATCCGTCAATAAGTTGCTTCAAGCGATAGAGGCATCTAAAAGCAATTCACTTGAAAAGTTGTTATTCGGTCTTGGTATCCGACATGTCGGTTCGAAAGCCGCGAAGACGCTAGCACGGGAGTTCGGCACCATGGATGCCCTGAGCAAGGCAAGCCGCGAACAGTTAACGGGAATCAACGAAATTGGTGAAAAAATGGCCGATTCAGTCGTTGCGTATTTTGAGCAAGAAGAAGTTCATGCGTTGCTAGAGGAGTTGAAATCAGCGGGTGTGAATCTGGCCTATAAAGGGGTTAGAGCCATTCCAGTGGAAGAAATCGATTCTATATTTGCAGGGAAAACGGTTGTTTTGACCGGGAAACTACATCAGCTTACACGCAATGAAGCAAAAGAGAAATTAGAAGCACTGGGTGCCAATGTCGCTGGAAGTGTCAGCAAGAAGACTGATTTGGTTGTGGCAGGCGAAGATGCTGGATCAAAGCTTGAAAAGGCAGAGAGCTTAGGTGTCCTAGTGTGGGATGAAGAGAGACTAATCGAGGAATTTACTAAATAAGAGGTGTAGGCTATGAGGAAACACTCCATTTTGGGAATGCTTCTTATCCTACTGCTTGCTGGTTGTGCACCAAGTTTCGATGATGAGCAAGAGGTAGTGAAAGATTCCAAGGACAAAGAGGAGACAGCAATCATTCCGAAATACAAAATTTCGGATGAATATTATCAAACGATTCTTCCATTTGAGCCATCAAAGGCCCGCGGTTTGGTTGTATCGAATTTAAACACTCGATACGATATAGAAGAATTTGAAAACGGACTTATGCGATTGGCGCAAAATCAGTTTAATCCAGACGATTATTTGTTCCAAGAAGGACAAATGCTTGACAGTTCGACGATTTCATCTTGGCTGAACAGAAAATACACAAAAAGCCAGTTGAAAGAAAAAGACTTGAAAGCCAGTGAGAATCTAGGCTTGAACCCTGTAGATACAGGTAAGGGCGACATTGATAAACGGAATGAAGAAAACCCAATCTATCTAGCTCATATTCTGGAACATAATTACTTGACGAAAACGGAAGATAATAAAGTCAGCCTTGGCGGTGTCGTCATCGGCCTTGCCTTGAATTCGGTTCATTATTATCAAAAAGAAGCATACGGTGCCACGTATGAAACCAAAATAGATAGTAAGGAACTGAAAAGAGAAGGAGAACAAATCGCGGAAGAAGTCCTGAAACGATTACGTAAAACGGAAAAATTAAAGAATGTGCCGATTACGATTGCCCTTTTCGAACAGAACGAGAAATCTTCCGTCGTCCCTGGGAATTTCATATCCTATACGAATATCGAAAAAAGCTCTAATGAAATCAAGAAATGGAACAGTGTAGATGAAAAATACTACCTATTCCCTTCGACAAAAGCAGAAAAAAAATATAGGGACGACGTCAACACCTTCACCAATTTCAAAGAGGATGTCGAAGAGTATTTCCCTAACTTCAATGGCGTAATAGGCCGGGCCTTTTATATGGACAACCAATTACAGAAGTTGAACATCGACATACCCATTCAATTCTATGGGAATTCCGAAGCTATCGGCTTCACTCAATATGTAGCGGGTCTCGTGATGGAACGTTTTCCAAAGTATATTTCCGTGCAAGTATCAATTACTTCGGTCAACGGACCAGAAGCACTCATCGTCCGTCAGGCAAATCAAGACGAACCGACTGTGCATATATACGAATAAAGGAAAAGGAGGAGATGGAGCCTGATATGGCCCCATCTTCTTTCATGATTAGTAAGGGGTTCTGGAGAGATACGAGGTATCTTGGAATTCCGCCAGGGAATTTCCGACAGCATTCTCATATTTCCCGGAAAATACTTCTTTTTCCTTTGAAAATTTTGAAATTCGACATTGCAACTCTTGTTGCTTTACTGTGTAATAGTTTGATATGATTTAAACGATGATTTTCTGGAGAAAAGCGACTAGATTCAGTGGCTTTGGATATTTTGGAGGTGAAGAGAATGTCACGTATAACTATGGACCAAGTTAAGCACGTTGCCCATTTGGCACGTTTGGCAATTACGGAAGAAGAAGCAGAAAAATTCCAACATCAGCTTGATCAAATGATTTCATTTGCTGAACAGTTGAATGAACTTGATACAGACCAGGTAAAACCGACTTCTCACGTTTTGGATATGAAAAATGTAATGCGTGAAGATGTAGCGAAACCAGGACTACCGGTGGAAGAAGTAGTCAAGAATGCACCAGATAGCAAAGATGGTTATATCCGCGTACCATCTATAATGGAATAAGGAGGGACAATGATGTCGTTGTTCGAACAAAAGGTTTCCGAGCTTCATGAACGTTTACATAATAAAGAAATCAGTGTTACTGATCTTGTTAACGAATCGTATGAACGGATCGGACAGGTAGAAGACAAGGTACAGGCATTTTTAACATTAGATGAAGAAAACGCCCGCAACCAAGCAAAAAAAATGGATGACCAATTAGCTAAAGGCGAGAGTCAAGGCGTCTTGTTCGGTATGCCGATTGGTGTAAAAGATAATATTGTCACAAAAAATTTACGGACTACATGTGCAAGTAAAATATTGGAGGACTTCAACCCAATATATGATGCGACTGCCGTTCAAAAATTACAAAGTGCTGAAACAGTGACGATTGGTAAGTTGAACATGGATGAATTCGCGATGGGATCTTCAAATGAGAATTCAGCTTATAAGGCGACTCGCAATCCATGGAATACGGATTATGTACCAGGTGGGTCTTCAGGCGGTTCAGCTGCCTCTGTCGCTGCTGGTGAAGTCCTGTTCTCATTAGGTTCGGATACAGGTGGTTCGATTCGCCAACCAGCTGCTTATTGCGGAGTCGTTGGCTTAAAACCTACATATGGACGGGTATCCCGTTTTGGGCTTGTGGCATTTGCTTCTTCATTAGACCAAATTGGTCCGATTACAAGAACGGTTGAAGATAATGCATATTTACTTGAAGCGATTTCTGGTGTCGATCCAATGGATTCCACATCGGCTAACGTGGATGTGCCAAGTTTTGTGAATTCATTAACAGGCGATGTTAAAGGATTGAAAATTGCTGTGCCAAAGGAATATCTTGGCGAAGGCGTTGGGGAAGAGGCACGCAACTCCGTGCTTGAAGCCTTAAAAGTATTAGAAGGACTTGGAGCAGAATGGGAAGAGGTTTCATTGCCGCATTCCAAATACGCTCTAGCGGCCTACTACCTGCTTTCTTCATCTGAAGCGTCTGCCAACCTTTCTCGTTTTGACGGGGTTCGTTATGGCCACCGTACGGATAATGCCGAAACGCTAATCGAAATGTACAAGCAAACACGTGCGGAAGGTTTCGGTGATGAAGTTAAACGCCGTATCATGCTTGGAACGTTCTCCTTAAGCTCCGGCTATTATGATGCTTATTATAAAAAAGCTCAAAAAGTCCGTACATTAATCAAAAAAGACTTTGAAGATGTATTCGAAAAATATGATGTCATCGTGGGACCAACCACGCCTACACCAGCATTCAAAATCGGTGAGAAAGTCGATGATCCATTAACGATGTATGCGAATGATATTTTGACGATTCCAGTCAACCTTGCGGGTGTACCAGGCATTTCGGTACCATGCGGATTCGCGGCTAACGGTCTACCACTTGGTCTACAAATGATCGGGAAACATTTTGATGAAAGCACGATTTATCGCGCAGCTCACGCTTTTGAGCAAGCAACAGATTTTCATAAACAATTTCCTAAGCTGTAAGGGGTGAAATAAATGGACTTTGAAACGGTAATTGGTCTAGAAGTACACGTAGAATTAAAGACAGATTCAAAAATTTTCTCAAGCAGCCCGAATCATTTCGGTGCTTCTCCAAATAGCAATACGACTGTCATTGATCTTGGTTATCCTGGGGTGCTGCCAGTCGTCAATAAAAAGGCTGTTGATTTTGCAATGAAGGCAGCCATCGCGCTGAATTGTGAAATCGCAGAGATTACGAAATTCGACCGTAAAAATTATTTTTATCCAGATAATCCGAAAGCCTATCAAATTTCACAATTTGATCAACCAATCGGGGAACATGGATGGATTGAAATCGAAGTCGGCGGAAAGAAAAAGAAAATCGGCATTACCCGTATCCATATGGAAGAAGATGCAGGGAAACTTACGCATAAAGGCAACCATTCTCTATGTGACTATAACCGCCAAGGTACACCACTTGTTGAAATCGTATCCGAGCCGGATATCACGTCTCCAGAAGAGGCCTATGCTTATCTTGAAAAGTTGAAATCCATCATACAATACACGGGTGTCAGTGATTGTAAAATGGAAGAAGGCTCACTTCGTTGTGACGCGAACATTTCCTTGAAACCGGTTGGTCAAAAGGAATTCGGTACGAAAACCGAACTGAAGAACTTGAACTCGTTCAACTTCGTTCGTAAAGGACTTGAGCATGAGGAAATCCGCCAAGCCGAAATATTGAATGAAGGTGGCGTCATTGAACAAGAAACACGCCGTTTCGATGAGGCTACTGGCAGAACGGTTCTGATGCGTGTCAAAGAGGGCTCTGATGATTATCGTTACTTCCCGGAACCGGACTTATTGACGATCCATATCGATGAGGAATGGAAAGCGCGCATTGCTGCGGAAATTCCTGAACTGCCGGATGCACGGAAAAAGCGTTATGCTGAAGAGTTTGGCTTACCGGAGTATGATGCAGCTGTTCTTACCGTAACAAAAGAAATGGCTGATTTCTTTGAAGCATCGGTTGCAGCAGGTGCGGATGCAAAACTGGCGTCAAACTGGATCATGGGTGAAGTTTCTGCATTCTTGAATGCTGAAGGAAAAGAACTTCACGATGTGGCATTGACTGCCGAGTCATTGGCAGGCATGATCAAACTTATCAAAGATGGCACAATTTCTTCTAAAATCGCGAAAAAGGTATTCAAGGAATTGATTGAAAACGGCGGTGACGCTGAAGCTATCGTTAAGGAAAAAGGACTTGTCCAGATTTCTGACGAAGGTGCGTTAAAGACAGCTGTTGAGGAAGCCTTGAATAATAACCCTCAATCGATTGAAGACTTTAAAGCGGGTAAACAAAAAGCTATTGGATTCCTTGTCGGACAAATCATGAAAGCGACAAAAGGACAAGCCAATCCACAACTTGTAAATAAAATCTTGATTGAAGAAATCAATAAACGCTAATCGATGGCCGTATCACTTCCGGGTGGTACGGTTTTCTCATGGAGAATAGTACATGCAGAAAAAAATTTATTTAGGAGTTATCTGTAGGGATAACTCCTTTTTGTCTCGTCTATAACATGAAAGCTTAAATGAAAGGGGGGAGAGAAGTGACAGATGCGTTAGTGGAGAAGGTAAGAAGTGGGAATGATCATGCTTTCCGCATTTTGATTGAAATGTATAAAGAATCGGTTTTCAGGACGGTTTATTCCGTCCTGCACAATCAAAAGGATGCTGAAGATGCCACACAGGAAGTCTTCATCAAAATCTACACTTCTCTTCCCCAATATCAAAATCAAGGGTTCAAAACGTGGTTGACGCGAATAGCCGTCAATCATGCGATAGACTTGAAGAGGAAACGAGACCGGAAAAAGGAAGTATCGCATGAGGAACAGCCATCAGAGGGGCATCTAGGTTTATCCGAAGATGTTGAGGCACTATTCTTCCAGAATGAAAGAAGAAAACTGGTGCTACAAAAACTTGATGACCTTCCAGCTGGATACCGTGAAGTGGTGCACGACTTTTACATAAAGGAAAAAACCTATCAACAAATTGCCGAGGAACAGCAAATCCAAGTGAAATCGGTTGAAGTAAAGCTGTACCGGGCAAGAAATTGGATGAAAAAACATTGGAAAGAGGAGGATTTTTCATGAAACATGTTTCTGTAACAGAGTGGACTGCGTATATCGCAGATGAAATCCCGGATGCTCTAAAAGTAGAATATGAAAATCATCTGTACTCCTGTGACGATTGTTTAACGCATTATATGGAAGCGCTAGAAAGAGAGGAAAGTGTTCGGCCTAACGAGGAACTGGATATCGCGGATAGCGTGATGAACACGATTGCAGCACTCAAAACCGTGCCATCCGCAGAGGATGAAACAAAGAACACCCGTTCAATGAGGACCATTACAAAACACTATTTGATTGCCGCAGGCTTTACTGTGTTACTGATGGCGAGTGGAGCGTTTCACTCTTTGACTAAATACGTCGATAATGTGGAGTCTGGGGCTATAAAAGAAACGCCGCCGGTAACAGACGGACTGATTGATAAAACATTTAACTGGATGGATGATATCGAAAAGAAAAATAAGGAGGGGTTTAAAAATGAATAAAAGTCCGGTGTTAGCCTTTATATTGTCGTTTTTCCCCGGGGCCGGCCATTTCTACTTGGGCAGGATCTTCAAAGGGCTATTTTATTTTTTGGCTACGGTAGGATTGGGGGCTATCGGGATCCTACTAGCCGTGGTCAGTCAAGATGATGGTTTCCTTGCTATTTCGATTTTGGGAGTCTTCGTGTACCTCATCAGCATTTTTGATTTGGTGATCACTTCTTTAAGAGGGGCAAACATTAAATCAGGCTCGGAAGGCAGTAGCATGGTTCAGCCTGAGGCCGAAAGGTTCTATGTGATCGTCCTGTCATTCGTACCGGGCCTGGGCCATTTTCAGCTCGGTCTCATGAATCGCGGGCTCACGTTTTTGATTGGGTTCCTGGGGCTCGGCGTTATGGTGATATTCATAACGGCAATGACCCATATAGATGGCTTGTTGATATTCATGGCCCTTTTACCGGTGATTTGGGTGTACAGCTTTTTTGATGGCATCCAACAGCTGAACAAAAAGCAAAAAGGGGAAGAGCTGGTTGATCGTTCGGTTTTAGAAGATTTGGAAGAGAGAAGGGAATCTGGCAAGAAGAGTAAATCGGTTGCCACATTGTTCTCTGTATTCCCAGGTGCAGGCCACTTATATTTGGGCTTACAA
Organism: Peribacillus sp. NPDC097284; assembly: GCF_044761765.1. Lineage (NCBI taxonomy): Bacteria > Bacillati > Bacillota > Bacilli > Caryophanales > Bacillaceae > Peribacillus > Peribacillus sp. NPDC097284. The sequence continues at coordinate 323,230 of NZ_JBIWCZ010000004.1, read as the reverse complement.
AAACGTGGAATCCAATTAATGGCGGGATTCTTATTCGCCATCTATATCCTGGATTTACTTCGATTGGGTTTTTTCTTCTTTCTGATTCCTATCATTTGGTTTTATAGCTTTTTTGATGGCTTGCAAAAAGCATCCAAAATGGATGAAGGACCACTGGTGGACACGCCAATCATTACAGGCATTGCCCATCAACAAAAGTGGTTCGGATATGGGTTGGTGGCTATAGGAGTTTATTTCTTCGCGAGCAATATCATAGTACCCGCAGCAGCTCCCTATTTACAGCAATGGCTAGGGGATAACTTTGAGTATTGGTTTAGGGATTATTTTCAAAAAGGGATTGTATGTGTCCTATTAATAGGCGGCGGAATCAAATTGCTGTCTGGAAGTAAGAAAGAGAAAGTTAGGGGGGAAACAAAATGAGAACATGGAGAGTTGGGACGGTGTCAATGGGTGTGGCCCTAATCGGGTTAGGCGTACTTTTGTTGCTTTCACAGATTTCAGATATGAGTTTGACGACGATCCTTTTATCCTGGTGGCCGCTTCTTTTCATCATTTTAGGAGGCGAGATCCTCTTTTATATCTATTATTCAAGGAAAGAGAGTTCTTTCGTAAAATATGATTTTATTAGTATCATTTTTGTAGGACTGCTTGGAATGATGGGCATTGCTTTACTTTTGCTAACATCAAGCGGCGTGATGGAACAGGTGACGGCAGCGGTGAAAAGCGAGGAAAAAACCGTCGATTTGCCTGGCTTCAATGAAAAAGCCGGGAAAGAAATTCAGCGGGTCGTATTGGATCCGGGATACTACCCTCTAACGGTTGAAGGAGGGAGCAATGAGAATGTTTCCATTTTTGGCACGTACGATGAACGTGTAATGGAAGATAGTGAGTCACTATTAAAAGAGGCTGAAGACTATCTAATGGTGGAAAGGAAAGGCGATACACTTTATATCAGTTTGAAAGATCTCCCCGTTCAAAATGGACTGCTGGGTGGAGATAGGATGAACCTTGAAGCAACGCTCATCATACCTGCCGACCTGGCTTTGGAAGTCGAGGGAAAAGACACAGACCTCACTTTAAAGCCGAGAGAACTAGTTAACGATTGGAATGTAGATGATGCAGGTTCTCTTACTGTCTATCTACAGGAAAAAAGCGATATAACGATACAGGCATTTGGAGTCGAAGAGCTGGAAGGGCCAAAAGATAGCTGGAAATCTGTCAGCGTGAAGACGGAAGATGATGAAGATAGCGACGTAAAGAATGGTACGTTGAAATTTGGCAAAGGACGTCATACCTTGACGATTTCAGATTCTTATAACGTGAACGTTCGGTATCATTAATTAAGACTAGATACTAGAATAAATTCATAAAAAGCTATATAATTTCTCTGATAAGATAGCAGATATGAATAAATAAGGATGGGCCAGCTTACGGTCCTTTTTTTTGAGGGAAATTGCTTTTCGTGAAGTGAAGGATTATTATGTAACTTATGGAATCAATACGTATAAGGATGATGGGAAATGAAAAGAGCGAGGTTAATTTATAACCCGACATCAGGACGGGAAGCCATCAAGAAAAGTTTACCAGCGGTGCTTGCCAAGCTAGAGGCAGCTGGATACGAGGCTTCGACACATGCAACTACCGGTGCTGGTGATGCAACGAACGCTGCCAAAATTGCCATCGAACGCGGATATGATATCGTTATCGCAGCGGGCGGAGATGGTACAATCTATGAGGTTGTAAACGGACTTGCCGATGCAGAAAAACGCCCGAAATTAGGAATCATTCCGACGGGAACAACGAATGATTTTGCACGGGCATTGCATTTACCGAAATCCATTGAGGGCGCAGCCGATATCATTGCCAATGGGCATACGATGCCGATTGATATTGGAAAGATGAATGAGAAGTACTTCATCAATATTGCAGGCGGAGGACGATTGACCGAATTAACTTACGATGTACCAATCAAGCTCAAAACAATGCTGGGACAGCTGGCCTACTATATTAAAGGAATCGAGATGTTGCCTTCCATCAAACCGACGGAAGTGTCGATAGAATATGATGGAAAGCTTTTTGAAGGCGAAATCATGTTGTTTTTAGTAGCTAACACGAACTCTGTCGGCGGTTTTGAAAAATTGGCACCAGATGCATCGCTCAATGATGGGATGTTCACGCTGCTAATATTGAAAAAAGCAAATCTTGCAGATATCGTCCGCATTGTTACGTTGGCCATGCGCGGAGAACATATCCATGATAGAAATGTCATCTATGTAAAAGCCAATAGAATCAAAATTACATCAAAAAAAGAAATGATGCTCAATCTAGATGGGGAATTCGGTGGTATGGCACCAGCTGAATTCGTTAACCAGTATCGTCATTTCGATGTTTTCATCCCACAAGGCATTTTGGCGGATGACCCGGAAAATAAATAATCAATAAAGGTCACTTCACATTGAGTGGCCTTTTCATTTTATTCTAGTAAGGAGATTGAGGAACGTGACTATCAGAAGAGCAACTAAAGAAGACGCAGAAAAGGCAGCAATATTAATACGTTTTGCCATCAAGGAAATAGCCGAAACACTTACCGGTGAAACGAAGGAAGAAAAAATACTTGCTGTTCTTGGGGATTTTTTCAGAAGCAGTGGAAACAGAATGAGTTATGAAAATACGTTGGTGTATGAACAGGATGGGCAAGTGGCTGGATTGATCATCGCCTATCATGGAAAAGATGCCGTGGCCTTGGATGAACCGATAGCGGAACGATTAAGAAGGAAAAAGAATGACCCAAGCATTAACATCGACAAAGAAGCGGAGATGGAAGACTTCTATTTGGATACAATAAGTGTGGATCCCGATTTTCGCGGCAAAGGTATTGGGACATCTTTAATTCATCAAATGGAAGCGTTCGGAGTAGAGAAGGGATATCCAAGTATTTCATTAATTGTTGAAGATGTTAATCCCGATGCAGGGCGTCTTTATAAACGATTAGGATACAAAAAGACGAAGATGATTAGAGTTAGTGACGGGGAATTTGCCTATATGGTCAAGGAACTAGAAAAAACCCCAGTATAAACTGGGGATCAGGCTTGCAGATGTAAGGATTGACCCTTCTATGTTTGCTGTCCATTCATGGCAGCCCAGTCGGCATATGCGCCGGAACCATTGCAGCCGGGACAGTCGTGGATATCTGAAAAATGATACTCCGTCGGTACAAAAGAGCTGTATCCCCGACCGTAACAATCTGGACAAAGGCCTTTTTCTTCCATGCTTGCTCGATGTTTTTCTAGCCTGTTTGAGTTCCAGTCAGATATGGAGCTGAATAAACCCATTTCTTCACCTCATTCACTTTTCCTTACTTTTCTCGATCCTGCGCCGTTTTATGCACAAAACGATGAATAAATCAGGAATTCTTTTTCTATATTTTTATGAGGAATAGCGTGAATTGGTGAGTCATTTTGTGGCAAGGCTATGTTTGTGGTAAAATACAGGTTAGCTTAAAAAAGAAAAGAGAAGATGATATGAAAACAACAACACCTGTTAATAAGAATGATATTATAGAGGTTTTATTCGAAGATTTAACGCACGAAGGTGCTGGAGTAGCTAAAGTTGATGGCTATCCAATCTTCGTTCAGAACGCGCTACCTGGTGAAAAAGCAAAAATTAAAGTCTTGAAGGCCAATAAAGGATATGGATTCGGACGTTTGATGGAAATCATCGAAAATAGTCCGTATCGCGTGGAAATCCCTGCTGAAGACTATAACAAGTATGGTGGCTGTCAACTGCAACATATGAGTTATGAAGGTCAATTGGAGTTTAAGGAAAAACAAGTGCGTGACGTGATGACCCGTATTGGGAAACTTGAGGATGCGACGGTTTATCCGGTTATTGGGATGGAAGATCCTACCCATTATCGTAATAAAGCGCAAGTGCCTGTAGGGGAAAAAGATGGCAAACTGATTGCAGGGTTCTTTAAACCACGGACACATGAAATTGTGGAAACAAAAGAAAGCATCATTCAAAATGAAGTGATTAGCGAAGCCGTTCAGGTTGTGAAGGAAGTCTTTAGTCATCTGGGAATACCCGCTTACAATGAGCAAACACATAAAGGTGTTTTGCGTCACATCATGGCTCGTTATGGTAAGCAAACGGGTGAGTTAATGATCGTGCTTGTTACACGGACTAGCAGTATCCCATTCATCGAAACCATCGTGAAGGAAATCACTGACCGACTTCCACAGGTGAAATCAATCGTTCAAAACGTGAATACGAAGAAAACGAATGTCATTTTGGGAGAAAAAATGTCTGTGCTTTGGGGTAACGAAGTAATCTATGACATGATTGGCGACGTGAAATTTGCGATTTCGGCTAAATCCTTCTACCAAATCAACCCGGACCAAACGAAAGTCCTTTATGACAAGGCGCTGGAGTATGCTGGATTAACGGGTGAAGAAACCGTGATTGATGCCTATTGTGGCATTGGTACCATTTCTTTATTCCTGGCACAAAAAGCGAAAAAGGTCATTGGCGTGGAAGTGGTGGAAGAAGCTATAGAAGACGCACGCCGCAATGCGGAACTGAATGGGATTACGAATGCCGAATTCGTTGTTGGTGATGCAGGAAACGTGATTGCTGAATACTATCAAAAAGGTAATACAGCAGACGTCATCGTCATGGACCCACCGCGCAAAGGCTGTGAAGAAACTCTTCTAAATACAATCATTGAGATGAAACCGAAGAAAGTCGTTTACGTATCTTGCAACCCAGGAACCTTAGCCCGCGACCTTCACATTTTGGAAGAAGGCGGATATAAGGCTGTTAATATCCAACCTGTTGATATGTTCCCGATGACTACACATGTTGAAAATGTTGTGTTATTGGAGCTAAAATGATATAAGCAACTGCCTTTATTAGAAAATACGGAAGCAGGATCCCATAGGGGTCCTGCTTTTTCATTTTTTTCATTAAAAAATTTTCCACTTATATTCTTGTCCTTAAGATTTGGACATATATTAAGGAATATCGAATAGGGAGCAAGGTGGTTTTATCAATTTTCAAAAAGTAGTGGCAGTGATTGTTGGTAGCTTTTTGATTGGTGTTGGGATAAATGGATTCTTGGTCCCTTATCACTTGATAGATGGTGGGATTATAGGGATCGCTCTCGTTCTACATTACTTCTTTGACTTTCAGACAGGGCTTTCGATGTTGGTTCTTAGCATCCCTTTATTTATATATGCCTGGTGTTATGAGCGTTCCCTTTTCTATAGCAGCATCCATGGGTTACTATTGACTTCTCTTTTCATGGATTGGTTAAGCCCATTAAAAAGGGAATTTGCGGTTTCTATTTTCACCAGTTCATTGGTTGGTGGGGTAATTATCGGGGTGGGGATAGGGCTTATGCTCAGATATGAAACAAGCAGTGGAGGAACGGATTTATTGGCAAAATTCATTGCCAAATCCTCCTCCATGGATATTGCATTAATCATTATCATCATAGATACCGCCATCATCTCAGCCGGTTTATTTATTTTAGGAATAGAGATTTTTCTGTTTTCATGTCTGACTATTGTCATTATCGGTGTGATTACATCCATCATGGAAGTACGAAAATGAATGCTCTTACGCCTAAAGAAATATAATTAATTTTTCAAAATGAAGGCTACCTCATCGATGGCTTTTTGCAGTTTCTCACTATTTTTACTATACATCGCTTTGGCATCTTTTGATTCAGTAGAGAGGGCAAACACCTCTAAGTCTGCTTGGCACTTTTTTAAAGTCGCGAGCATTAGAGGTCTTTCTTGAGGAGAAGGGACCTTAAGTTTATCGTCATATAGGTCAACCGTTAATTCGCCATTTGAATTTGCTGCTCCAAGAAAGACATTTTCAAGGAGCACTCCTAATTTATCTAATTCAGTGTTGAGCCAGTTACGATTTAGCCCAATGGTGGACAGAGGTTCATCCATGATTTTCCCATCCATGATGACCATCTGTGATTCCTTAACTGAAGCAACTCTCATGTTTAAATCTTTCGGTGTGATTGGTTTATTTTCTTTCTTTAACAGTACGGAAAAATCACCATTTGCCTCTAATAAAGCAAACTCAACTGTGGATATATCAAAGACGTCCTTACTTCTGAGTAACCATAGTAATTCATCAGTTGTATACTTTTCTTTTTTTAAATTGTCTTCCATGATTTTTCCGTCTTTAATAAACACCGTCGCTTTCCCTTCCACCAAATCACGGAAAATTTTACTTTTCATCGAAATCAGTCCAGCTAAGAAAGGTGCCAATGCAAAAACAAGAATGGAGAGGACACCGTGAACAATGTTTCCTTCTACCTTTGTGGCTAATTCCGCTCCGATGTTTCCGATTGTTATACCCGTGACGTATTCAAAAAATGAAAGCTGGGATATTTGTTTTTTTCCTAGCCATTTGGTAATTAAAAAAAGGACAACTAAAAAAAATAGGGATCGTAAAACAACCTGTAACCAATCAGGCATTATTTAGCACCTCCTGTAAATAAGGGGTCTTAAAATCCCTTATATTGTGGTTCTTCTTTCTCTAACTCTCCGACCCTCTTTTGAATATCTACCATCACTTCATTTACTTTCATCATCGTTTCATGTAAGATTCGCTTCGATTCTTCATCCTGAGTTCGGAGTGCGAGGCTAGATAGTCCAGCTTCCACGCTTCTAAGACTGGCAGCGCATTGTTTAACATCAGATGCTATTGTCATCCTGAAAACTCCTTATTCTTTTGGTTTATACTTAACCATTCCAATTTCACTGCTGAACCCAAACAATTATGGTTGTTGCTGGGCGTCATATTCAATCGAAACGGCATGGGCAATACATGGAATCGATTCATTTTGTTGAAAGGATAGAGGAGATAATAAGGCACCTGTAGCGACGACAAGCATCCGCTTGATTTCTCCTTTTTTCATGCGGTTTAATAGATGACCGTATACAACGGTTGCCGAACATCCGGGTCCGCTGGCTCCTGCCAATACTGGCTGGGTATCTCGATAAATCATTAACCCACAATCAACATACTGTTCTTCCTTGATTGGAGTACCGTGTTTTTTGAATATCTCAAGTGAGACCTCATGCCCGATTTTCCCGAGATCGCCCGTCACGATTAAATCATAATAAGAAGGATCGAGATTCCGTTCTCTCAGATGAGTTTCAATCGTATCAACAGCAGCTGGGGCCATAGCTCCCCCCATGTTAAAAGGGTCCATTAATCCCATATCAATGACACGCCCGATCGTTGCCGATGTGACCTGAGGGCCGTTACCGGAACTGCTTAATAAAGCGACTCCTGCACCTGTCACGGTCCATTGTGCAGTGGGCGGTTTTTGACCGCCGTATTCAGTTGGGTAACGAAATTGCTTTTCAACCGCGGCATTGTGACTAGAAGCGCCAGTTAATAAATAATCCGCTCCTTTTGTGTTGATCAAGTAGGCACCAAGAGCGAGTCCTTCCATTGAGGTTGAGCATGCCCCGAATAAGCCAAGGTATGGTGTACCAAGCGTCCGGCATGCAAAACTTGTCGGTGTTATTTGATTGATGAGGTCACCCCCAAGGAAGAACTGTATCTGTTCTTTTTGTAGGCCAGCCTTTTCAATCGCTTTTGTATTTGCTTCTTCTAGAAGAACTTTATGAGCTTTTTCATAGGAATCCTGATTCAACCATAAGTCGGAATGAAGAGTATCGAAATCATCTGCTAACATTCCTTTTGCTTCAAATGGTCCACCGATGGTACCGGTGGAGAGTATGACAGGCTTTTGATCAAAGATCCATGTGCGATGCCCCGTCAGCATTATTAATCACCCCAATGTGTGAGAATTGATTTTTATAAGATTAAAGAAGACAGTCATTACAAGTCTTAGCAAGAAATATAAAGAGGTTGGTTGTCTCAACCAACCTCTTTATATTTTTATTGCTTATATTGTGGTTCTTCTTGTTCAATTTCATTAATACGTGGAGTAATGTTGTCAACAATCTCCTGTGCTTGTTGAGCAGCTTGCTGATAGAGTTGCTTCGCTTGTTCGTTGTCTGTTGAAAGGGCGAAAGTTTCGAAGCTAGCTTGAGCACTTTTTAGACCGGCTAAGGTTGTTTTTACATCACTGATTACTGTCATGGATGATACCTCCTGTTATTTACTTTCCTTTATATAATGGTAAAGGATCATTTTTAATATTCCTGTCATTTTTTTCTCTAGTTGAGTCGAGACGTAGGAAGACAGATGGAGATGCACATATATAAGAGACAACTGTAAGTAATTACCAACTAAAACTAACAGCATTCTCACCGATACAATCATTATCACGTACTCGCGTAATAGAAAAATGCAACTTAAGTAGGAGATGGAAAGATGAAGATGACTGTAAAGAAAAAATTACTATGGAGCTTTTGTGGAGTATTGTCTCTTTTAGCTATCATAACGGGGATTACATTTTATCAGTTCAACAGTGTAGACGATAGTTATTCAAGTGTTATAGAAGACCGTGTCAAAAAGATTTCTCTTTCGACAAAAATGGTCGATGCGATTCGCACGGAACAAATCGCCCTCCGAGGGTACTTGGTCAATGATACGGATAAATATTTATCAGCGTTCCAACAATCGAAGGATTCCTTCAAACAAGCTTTCGATACATATAGTGGGCTTAGTCTAGATCCAGAGGCAAAGAAGATTTTGGAGGAGCTAAATGGTTATGCTACCGAATATGAAACGCTGGCCGGACAGCTAATTGAATTAAAGGATCTAGATGATAAAAAAGGATACATCGACTTAATGAACAATCAAGGAGCTCCCCTTACAATAAAATTAAATGAGGTGAGTGAAGAGGCATTTAATTATCAACAGGCTGCCCTTTTAGAAAAAAGTGATGAATTGTCCCTTCAGGTTAACGGGGTGAAAAGGATTATTCTGATTATCAGCGTCCTAGCCATTATCACTGGGGTGGCGATTGCTTTAATCATAAACCGGAGTATCTCAAAACCTGTGCTGCTCGTTTCAGCTGCAGCAAAACAGATTGCAGCCGGAAATTTGACGATAGAAGATCTGAAAGTGAAGAATAGGGATGAAATCGGTGAATTGGCCAGCTCTTTTAATGAGATGAAAGGTAATTTACGAAGTTTGATTAAAACTGTGAATGTTGCAACGGATCAAGTTGCTGCTTCTTCGGAGGAACTGATGGCAAGCGCGGAACAAACCAATTCTGCGACAACACAGGTGGTAACGGCCATACAAGAAGTGGCCGGTGGTGCTGAAACTCAAAATAACTATGTTGAAGAGAGTTCAAACGGTGTCCAAATCATGGCCATCGGTACCAAGAAAGTTGCCTTAACGACTTCCGCTGTTACTGAATCGGCAATGGAGGCCGCAAAACAAGCCAATATCGGTAGCGAGTATCTTAACAAAGTGATTGAACAAATGAAATCCATTTCAACGTCCACAAACGAATCAAATGAAGTGGTGAAAAAACTGAATGATCAATCCAATGAAATTGGCAAGATCATCGAAGTGATCACGGGCATAGCCGACCAGACGAATCTCTTAGCCTTGAACGCGGCTATCGAATCGGCAAGAGCCGGTGAACATGGGAAAGGTTTTGCAGTCGTGGCTGATGAAGTCAAGAAATTGGCTGAACAATCTCGCCAGTCAGCTAAGCAGATTGCTGACCTCATTCAGAATATTCAAGATGATACGGTACTTGTGGTCAATACGATGAACTATGGCACCCAGGAAGTGACAGAGGGAATGAAACTTGTCGAGGAGACTGGGAAAACATTCGATTCCATCCTAGAGTCGATAGAAATGGTAAGTTCCGAAATACAAGAGGCATCCGCTGTATCGGAGGAAATGGCAGCGAGTGTAGATCAAGTGAGCGCGGCCATTGAGCAAGTAACCCGTATTGCGGAAGGATCGGTAACAAGTACGGCCGAAATTGCTTCGGCTTCAGAGGAACAGCTGGCTTCCATGGAGGAAATCACCGCCTCTGCTTCATCACTGGCGAGGATGGCCGAGGAATTGAAAGAGAAGGTCGTTGCTTTCAAAATTTAAGCAAACAAGAGATGTCCGGGAAACCGGGCTTTTTTTGTGGTTTTTTGTCAGAAAGTTATCTTCTGAACAAGAAGGAATCTACCAGGGAAAAAAGAACTATTGTAGTGAGACAAAAAAGGGTTAGGAAAAGGGGAGAGGAAATGAATAATAAGAAGAAGGCGGCAAGTATGTTATTAGCGGTGGCATTGGTGGCCACGCCATTCAGTGCAACGGCCAAACAGGCGAAAGTAGAGTATGTCGCTTTAGGGGATTCGTTGGCCGCTGGGCAAACACCCGATGGGGTCATCGATTATGGATATGCCGATTATATTGCGGATTCTTTTGTGAAGAATAAATATAAGCTGGCCGATTTCGATAATTTTGGTGTACCTGGGTATACCTCTGAAAAATTGAAGAATGATTTGGTTAAAAGTAGTAAGGTCAGAAAGGAAATTAAAGAAGCAACCCATATCACCATTGATATTGGTGCCAATGATCTCCTAGGCAAAATTAAAACGGACCCTTACAATGCGCAGGAAGCAATCGATACGGTCCGTGTAAATTTGCAAAGCATTCTCCGTACGATCGATAAACTGAACCCAAAGGCCAAGGTATATGTGATGGGTTATTATAATCCCTTCCCCTACTATCCGAAAGAGCAACAGGAACTTCTTTTGCCACTATTGAAAAGTCTAAATGAACAAATCAAAGCGGTAGCAAAGAAAAATGGGGATACCTACGTATCGACCGAGACTCAAATAGGGAAAAAATATAAAGAGTATCTTCCGAATAAACAAGATATCCATCTGAGTAAGTCCGGGTATAAGGTCGTGGCCAAAGAGTTTTGGAAAGGCATAACTAAAAAGAAGTAGAAGGTCATCCTTTCAAAGACGTTAAAGTCAACATGTTAGTATGTTGGCTTTTTTTGTGATGAAGAAGAGGATGGTCCCTTTTAAAATTTAATCAATCGTTTGATTAATGGGGGGGAACGGTAGTATGCTTGGGTTTCATGATGCCATGAAAGAAATAAGGAGTGAATGATCATTGGGAGCATGCAATCTTAACCATACCAGGCAAGATGTCAGGATGAAGCTTAATAGCCAACAGGATTTCTTGCCAAAAACGCTAGGCGAAGCTTTGAAGGAGTTGCTGGAAAAAGAGCAGACGCAAGAAATGCTTAATGAACTTTTCCATCTGCTAAAGAAATATGATTTATCTTCCAAAGAAGAGCAAGACGTAAGAAATGAAAAATTAGCCCAACTCATAAACTGAGTTAGGAGAAACGGGAGCGCTAAGGTGCTCCCGTTTTTTTAGGCTTGATATGGGTGGTTTACCCGAAAACGGCATTTACAGTAATAATGTCAGGTTGGATGTACATAGGATAAGGCGATGTGTCATTTACACCGAGCAATAGGAATAAGAAAAAATTGAGGTAAGGGGTGATACGTAAAACGAATGGGTACTCATGCCTATTATTCCTGTAGGATTTGTCTTTTTTTGTCGAAAACATAGAATTATAGAAATATGTTGTTTATGATGATAAAGGACTAACGTTTTAGTAGTTTATGGAGTCATAAGCAGGATAAGGGAGAGAGAAATGAAAAATGAAAAATTGTAAAACATGTGGTAAGCCGGTGGATGCGGATGCAAAATTTTGTCCTTCATGCGGTGCGGTACTTCCGGGGGAAGAACAGCTCACGGAAAAAGAAATAGCCGCTGCAGAAATGAGGCAGGAGCAAGCTGAGGAAAAGCCCTCTAAGAAGCGATTTAACAAAAGAACGCTAATCATTGCGGCAATCTTAACAATCATCCTTATTTCCAGTGCAGCTGCAGCCATTATTCTTCATAAATCCCCAAAAGAATTATATCTACTTTCTGAATATAAATCGTATCAATATGCAAAAGAGCAATGGGTGGATCAGCATGGTGATTCATTGGAATTCCAAGAGAAAACGATGCAGCAACCTTCCCGTTCGGAGATGACACTAAGTGGGGATGTCGACATGGATTCCTTAGGGAGCGATCCAGACTTCGAGATGGTCAAGGAACTATTGGGCCAGGCATCGATTTCCGCCAAAATGGATCAGGATCCCAAAACGAATCAGGGTCATTACACCGTCGCATTAAATATTGATAAGGAAAAAGCAATGGATGTGGAAATGGTCCAATCCAAGGACCAAGCCGGACTAAAGGTGCCCATGTTATATGATAAGTTCTTTTTCCTGAACTTTGATGAATATGGGGAGTTCATGCGGATGATGGATCCGTTATATGATGGACCGGAAACATTGGAAATATCAGACCTTGAATGGCAGGATTTGAAACTGACAGAGAAGGAACAGAAACATATACAAAAACGCTATGGATCTTTCCTGATGGATAATTTGGATGATGATCAATTCAAGGTTGAAAAAGGTGTGGAATATAAGCACGAAGGCGATGCCATGAAGGTAAGGAAAGTCACTCTGAAACTTTCCGCTTCTGAAACTAAAACATTCATAGACGACTTAATGGATGAAATGATTAAAGATACAGAGCTTCATAATATTCTAGTGAAACGGGCTCAAAAGGTGGCGGGTGCTGCTGCCTTAACCGAACAGGTAGATGAAGAGATGCAAGATACAAAGGCAATGAAACGCCAATTGGTTGACGGCTTGAAAGACGTTAAGGGTGAATTGAAGGATATCCGTTTTGCTGAAGGATTTACCTCCACTTTATTAATAGACAAGAAAGAGCGAATCATCGACCGTAAAGTAACGACATCAATAGGGGATAGCTCTGATCAAGTTAATGTGGTCATGAAAGGTAAAAACATTCCTTACGGGGATGATCAGGCATTCAAAGAATTCAGTATCAATTTAGCACCTGATCATGATCAGGATACAGAGGTAATGTTCAGTGTCACGAATGATGCTGCCGCAAAAAAAGAGAAGCGGACTGAAGATCTCAAGGCAGCCTTTATGTTTAAAGAGTTTGGTGATACCAATGAAATCAAGTTTACGATGAAGAGTGACATCAAAGAAGAAAAAGCTGGGAAACAGGATATCACCAGGACATTCAACCTGGACTTTGATGGTGCGGATTTCTCGGATATGCCGTCTGCATGGAAGGGAACGGTTGAACAGAAGAATGACCTGAACATAAAGGATGAGTATTCTAATTCAAAATTCAAGATGACAGTCGGACTAGAGGATGCTTCGGAATCGGGAAGCGTCACAATCAACCTGGATTCCAAGACGAAGCTGAAAGATAAAGTGGATATGCAGGACTTTAAGCTTGATTCTGGTCAGGGATTAAGTGTTGTCGACATTTCTCCTGATGAGATGTATGAAATCCAGCAAGAAGTAGGGACGAATCTTATGGAGCTCGGTATGAAATACGGGCTCATTTCTGAAGATATGTTCGATTACGATTATGGCGATGAAGCGAGTTATGATGGTTATTATGATTTTGAAGATGAAGATTCTGATGATGCATTTTAAGTAGGGTGAGTTTTATATGAGGAACATGTTTGTGTTTACTTCCTTTTATCTAAAGGTACTGTTGAAAAATAGGAAATCGGCCGCAGCATTGTGGCTGACTCCTATTTTCTTTTTATTGGGTGCGGGTGTGATTGGGAATCACTTTTTAAAAGAGGAGAGCCGAGTTCAAGCATTTCAGGTAGCTGTAATAAATGAAGACCCTACGGTAGAAACGAAGATGGTCATCCAGCAGCTTACGGATAGCCCGCATTTGAATGGGGTCATGACCACCGTTGATACCAGTCAACAAAAGGCATATGAACTCCTCCATAATAATAAGGTAGCGGCAGTTATTTACATTCCTAAGGGATTTAGCCGTGACGTGGCACGAGGCATCAATACACCCGTCAAAGTTACGGGAAACAGCCAAAGACCGCTTCAATCCCAGCTTGTCCGTCATGTGATGGAAAGTGCGGCTGATTTTACTTCAGCTGCACAAGGCGGGATCAATACAATCGATTACTTCATGGAAGAGGCGGAGTTTTCCGAGGGCATGCAGAAGAAACAGTTCAAAAGGGATGTTCTTTCCTTCTCCCTCCATGTACTAAGTCGTGGGGAAATCTTTGATGAAAAAAAGCAGAAGAATCTTTTTCAGGAAAGTCTATTACATTATTATGCTATCTCTTTTTATATACTGCTTATCATGATATGGAGCTTTTTAGGGCTTCTATTACTGAAAAGAAATGAAAGTGCAGCCATAGAAAACCGTCTTTTGGGATTGGGTTTTTCTCATTTTCAATCCACCCTATCTAGAATGTTTGCGGCATATATCATGGTTTCGGTCAGTTCCATCCTGATTGCCCTTTTCTACTTATTATGGAATGGGATCTCTAAACCGACGGAGATAAGTATATGGATCGGCAGTACACTCGTGGCTGCTTTCGTATTTATAACCTTTTTTAGCTGGATGGAGGCAATGATACGGAATGAAAGATTTTATCAATTTGCCGGTATCGGCCTTATTCTTTTAGGGGCTGTCATTGGTGAGCATTTCATACCCGTCGTATATTTCCCGGATTGGTTACAAATCTTGAATTTATTTTCATTAAATGGATGGGTCCTCAAGTTCATGTTCGCAATGGTGCAGGAGGAAGCAGCCTATGCCCCTGTCGAAATTGGTTCTTGGCTCATCATTTCATCTCTGTGCAGTGTCTTCATCATAAAGGGGATTTTACAAATAAGGAGGAGTAGGTAATGGGAGTCATGATAGAGAAACTAAAGCATATGTTCAAGCCTATTACCCTCCTATTGTTTCTGCTACCGATCGTGGCCGCTGTTGGGGTGGGTTCGTTACTGGAGAAGCAACAAAAGGAATTGGTCATCCCGATTGCTATCGTAGATGAAGACCAAACGGATTTTTCGGGAAACCTCATCAAACAAATGGAGCTACAGCAACGCATCGTCGTGAAAGAGACCTCATTCGATGAGGCCGATACCCTTCTTTCCCGTAATGAGGTAGACAGTATATTCGTCTTAAAGAAAGGGTTTCAGGCGCATATATTAGATGACAAAAGAAAAGAGAGCATCGAGCTGTGGACTTCACCAACTTCCATAGCTTCGGGTATTGTTCGTGAAGTGGTAGCGAGTGAGGTTACGAAGGTGACAAGCTCCGTCAAAGCTGCCAATCGAGTGGAAAAGCTCTATCAACAAGAAAAAGGCATAAAGGCGGATGTGTGGAATGAGGCATTCGAATATACGAAAGATCAGTTGGAGCCAAAACCGTTGATGACCATAAACTATAGCAGTGAAAATAGTATAGCGGGAACACAAAATAAAGATGTTCTATTTACTTCCTACCTAGGTGTTTGGAGTTTCTTCACCATGCTGTCTTGTTTCATTACATCGGATTGGGTCGTGAAGGAACGCTCCGTTTTATTTCCGAGAATAATGACGACGAATATAGGACTCGCCTCTTATTTAAGACAGACGTCGGGAGCCTATATTCTTTTTCATGTTCTTCAAGCTGCTTGCAGTTTAATGGTTTTAAGGTATTTTCAACTTATGGAAACTACACTTTTTCTATATCTTGGAATGGTTCTGTTCATCGTTTATACAACTTCCATCAGCATGTGGACGGCGAGTCGGATGCATCATCTCGGAAGCTATTATGTGGCCGGTTCATTAATGGCATTCATTCTGGCAATTGCGGGGGGGAGTTTTTTTCCGATTGGTGATATTTCCCCAACGTTTGAATTTATATCCCTTTGGCTTCCTCAGAAAATTCTATGGGTAACGGCCTACCCGTGGTATACGTCATTTAGCGAGATTGGATGGACCGTATTATTTTCGGGAGTTTGCATAGCGTTGCTTTGGAGAACGACAAATTGGGGGCTGAACGTCAGATGATTATCATTAATAATATCGTAAAGAGATACGGAGATAACTTGCTACTTGATGATGTGTCATTGCAAATAGGAAAAGGAGAAATCTTTGGACTTTTGGGATCCAACGGGGCAGGGAAGTCAACACTCATTTCCATCCTTGCAACCGTATTACAGCCTTCTAGTGGCAACATCAGGATTAATGGGCTGGATTTAAAAAAGCAAACGAAGCAAGTTCGTCAACTCATTGGTTTTGTCCCACAGGATATCGCATTATGGGATGAGTTTACCGTCAAAGAAAATCTTCGTTTTTGGAGTAAGTTTGTAAATGGAAAAGTAACGGAAGAACGTCTACTGGAGCTATGTGATGCCGTACAGCTTGAGGATAAGTGGGATGAAAGGGTATCGAGCCTCTCTGGAGGAATGAAGAGGAAACTGAACATTGCCGTTTCTCTGATTCACGATCCGGATATTCTCTTGATGGACGAACCAACTGTCGGGATTGACCTTCAATCCAAGCTTGAAATTAATCAATATGTAAAGAGATTGGCAGAGCAAGGGAAGACAATTGTATACATTACCCATGATATGAGTGAAATCGTGAAGTTATGTGACCGTATTGGTGTGTTGCAAAAAGGGGTCATGAAATTTACCGGGACTCTGAAGCAAGCGGCCGAGAGCTTCCGGGAAATGGGGTATTACAATATAGGGATAGAAGAAGTGGTGTATCGATTATTAAGGAAGACGTTTGACACGGTTTCATAAAAGCTGTACCCTGCGCTAATAGTCAGCTTTTCATCTATTAATCAAACGTTTGATTAATAGATTCGGAAATCAATTAAGGTAGGTGAGGGAAGCATGTTCCTAGTGGGAGCAACCCAAAAGGTTCTCAAAAATATAGATATAAAAGCAGTCAATTTTAAGGAAGGCGTGGAGGAGGGATTCTATAGATGGCATGTCAATTCATTTAAGGTTGGCAGATATACTTGTCTTACGATGATAAATGATCTGACCCTTTATAGTGTGACCATCGTGGGAGTAAAGAAGAAAGACTTTCTGAACTTCAAGGAATTATTGGTACAACATGTACGGGAAAGTTTACTCGCAGAAGAGATCAACCCTGAGTTAATTGATTCCTATTTGAAAAATGGCAACGAAATGATCATAACTAATACTAATAATCGTAGTACATTAGGTTGCTTGAAAGAGGTTATTCTAAACATACAGTATGATTATCCGTTGGGAAGGGACATAGTGGGAGTGGACACTCAAGAAATTAACCATTACTATAATCGATTCATCCATCTAAAACTATCAGGTTATCCGATAAATTTAATGAAAGAGCAATTAGAAAAAATGTAAACAGCAGGTGCAAAGCCCTGCTGTTTTTAGGCATTAGTCTCCAACAGTATAGTTAAATGGGATAATTTCGTCGTCCCATGGATGTTTAGTGATATTGTTTTTTCGTTGCTGATTATTTTCAGTTAGCCTATTCACAATCTGGTTTACATGGTCCACGGCAGCGTTTATGCGTGAGACATCGTGATGAACCTGACTGATTCTCTTCAGCTGTTGGCGTTCATTTTGACGTTCAAGTTCCAGAATTCTTCCTTCAATCGATTGCGTTTGGGGGAGCTTGGCCTCGATATCCAGCTCTTGGAACTGGTGATTTCCGTTTTGTTGGGGCAACGGATAGAAACCGTGATGCTTCATTACTTCACTCTCCTTTAAAATCTGGATAGACAGATATCAATAGTCTATGTGGGAGTTAAGAAAGTGACAAAGATGGCTGCCTAGGGAATGTTCATATGAAAGGTTTCTGATTTGAGGAAAAGAAATCATTTCAATAAATTTGCAGAAATCCGCCAGTTCCTATATCGTTTAGGTAAGGAAGAAATCTTTCTTCCGTTATGAAACTAAAGTAGCGATCATCCGTATATATAGAAAAGAATGTAAGTCAGGAGGATAATACTAATGAATCGATTTCTTGCTGATGTTGTTCCTATGCTGGTTGCAGCCCCGATAGCTTTGTTGGTGGGATTGATCAGCGTATTTGCCTTAGATCAATCCTTCATGATTTCGGTGGTCTTTTCACTGGTCGGAGGGGGGCTCACTTACTGGTTGGGTTCACTTTATTTCACTTCACGATTTTTAAAAAAACATCAACTTACAAGGAAAGAATATCAATATATAAAGAAAAATATAGATGAAGCAAAGCCAAAAATCTGGCGGGTTCAAAAGGCACTTATTTCAGTGCGTCACCTTTCTTCCTTCAAACAGAGGAAGGATATGATTAAAATGATCAGGAAAATATATAGTCTGACTAAAAAAGAGCCGAAAAGGTTCTATAAAGCTGAATTGTTTTATTATTCTCATTTGGATTCCGCAACGGAATTGGCAGAGAAATATGTTTTTCTGGCCCAGCAACCGAGAAAGAACAAGGAGCTTGAACTGTCATTGACCGAAACTAGAAAGACGTTGAAGGATCTTACTAAAACGATAGAAAAAGATTTATATAAAGTCCTTTCCGATGATATTGATACCCTCAATTTTGAATTGGATGTTGCAAAACAAACCATTAAAACACGCAAAGAGTCACAAATAGAGGAAAGCAGGAGGCTAAAATGAATAATAAGGATTCTGATTTGTTGAATAATGCCAGTAGCTCTAATTTAATGGATGACCTTTTAGCCAATCCTTTTGCTGAGGTGAAGGAGCAAGAAACATTGTCCAAACAGGAAGCAAAGCCGGTCAAACTCATCGATGTGATTCCGGAGGAGAATCGGGAGAAGGCCTATCAGCTTGCGAAACAGATCGACCCGACGAATCATCAGGCCATGATATCGTATGGAACACCGGCCCAATCAAAGCTACTGTCCTTTTCCAATTCGATGCTTGAGCATGTGCAAAAGAAGGATGTTGGTGAGGTAGGCGACATCATCAGTGATCTAATGAAGAAATTAAACGAATTGAGCCCGGATGAACTGAAGGCCGAAAAACCCTCGTTCTTCGCTAGAATGTTCGGCAAACTGTCAGGCTCGGTACAGGAAGCCCTTTCGAAGTACCAAAAAACAGGCGCTCAAATCGACCGAATCAGCGTCAAGCTTGATCGTAGCAAGAATGTACTCCTATCGGATATTGTAATCTTGGAAAAGCTCTATGAAACGAATAAGGAGTACTTCCAAGCGTTGAATGTCTATATCGCAGCAGGGGAAATCAAGCTTGAAGAGTTATATGAGCAAACCATTCCTGCGCTTAAGAAATCTGCTGAGATGAGCAATGACCAGATGAAGTTCCAGGAAGTCAACGATATGCGCCAATTTGCTGAACGACTCGATAAAAGGCTGTATGATCTGAAATTGAGCCGCGAAATCACAATTCAAAGCGCTCCGCAGATCAGGTTGATTCAAAATACGAATCAGGCACTTGTCGAGAAGATACAATCCTCCATCATGACGGCCATCCCACTTTGGAAGAACCAGGTCGCCATTGCATTGACTTTAATCAGACAGCGTCATGCCGTGGAGGCACAAAAACAGGTATCCAAAACGACGAATGACCTGTTATTGAAGAATTCGGAGATGTTGAAA
This sequence comes from Peribacillus sp. NPDC097284, assembly GCF_044761765.1. NCBI lineage: Bacteria > Bacillati > Bacillota > Bacilli > Caryophanales > Bacillaceae > Peribacillus > Peribacillus sp. NPDC097284. The sequence continues at coordinate 303,751 of NZ_JBIWCZ010000004.1, read as the reverse complement.
GTCAATACGATCGAAACCGCCAAGGAAAATGAGCGGGGGCTGGTAGACATTGAAACGCTTAAGAATACACAGGCCAATTTAATTTCCACTCTTGAAGAAACGCTTAGAATTCAAGAAGAAGGAAGACATAAACGACGTCATGCTGAGCAGGAACTTGCCGTGATGGAAAATGAATTGAAGCAGAAGCTTCTGGAGATAAAAGGATAAGGGGGAATCTACGATGGATGCTTTTGAAGCCATTAAAACGAGAAGAAGTATTGGGCTGGTCAAACAAGATCCTGTGCCCAAAGAAATCATCGAACAAATTATCGAATCCGGAACTTATGCACCTAATCACTTTAGAACGGAGCCTTGGCGGTTTTTCGTGCTGATGGGTGAAGGAAGAAACAAGCTTGGTCAGGTTTTTGAGGAAATCACTAAACTTGAAAATGTGGATGACACACCAGAGAGCCTAATAAGCAAAATGGAAAAAGCAAAGAAAAACCCACTGAGGGCGCCTGTCATCATTGCGGTAGGCATGGAACCTAGCGATAAGAAAAATGTCATGCTAACTGAAGAGTATGGTGCGGTCAACAGTGCTGTTCAGAACATGCTATTAACGGCACATTCGCTGGGGCTGGGTGCGGTATGGAGAACCGGTAAAATTGCCTATCATGATAAGGTGAGGGAATTTTTCGGTTTATCGGCCAAAGGGGAAATCCTGGCTTTTATCTATCTGGGGTATCCGGATATGGAGCCCAAACCAGCAAAAAAAACGCCAATCGACCAATTGACGACTTGGATCGTATGAACAAGAAGCGGAAACGCTTCTTTTTTTTTTTCAATTAGATTTAAAACACAAACATATGGTATTATCAAAGTAGTGGTCAATTACTATATTAGAAAACTAAAAGTTTGTAAAATAGCATGTTGAATGAAGTGATGCTTTTTTGTTTGTGCAGAGTTAATAAAGAGGAGGGACATAGAGAGTGAACACACGTTCATTCTTTTAAATATGGGAAATATTATATTACTTCTTGCAGGAGCGACTTTATTCCTAAATGGAAAAATGACGTTAGGAAAAGCCGATGCAAGAAATGTTGCGGTATTTAATTTATTTGTTGGCTCGTTTCAGGTGCTCGGTGCGTTTTATTTAATTATTGTTTCAGAACCTAGCAATGCAATGTCTTTAGGACATGCATCGATATTCTTGTTTGGTTTTACCTACTTGTACTTGGGAATAACCATTCTAAAAGGGATGGATGGAAGCGGTCTCGGGTACTTTTCACTATGGGTGTCCATTTTGTCCGTTGTGTACGCAACCGTAGAGTTTGCTCAATATGGTGACATGGTGAAGGGGTTGAACTGGGTATTATGGTCGTTCCTTTGGGGAATGTTCTATTTGACCAACTGTAAGAAGTTGCCCATTTCCGAATTCGTCGGGAAAATTTCGCTTGTACTATCATGGGTTACACTGACTATTCCATCATTATTGACCCTTACAGGTGTCTTTGATAACCAAACCATTTACAAAGCTTGGGCCATTGTATTGGTTGTATCTATTATCTACATCGGGTATCTGGGTTATTTATTATTTTACAAGAAAAAAGAAAAAACAAAAGCTATAGCAGCATAACTCATGGAGCAGTATCTCCGTTTGCCATAAACGGAGGTACTGCTCCTCTTTTATATATATAGCTTTTGTAGTTGAAGAATAGGGATACGCCTTTGTCGGCTTCGTTTCAAGTGACGGTTTAGGATTTAGGTTGTACAATAAATGAGGTTAATAAATTTTGATGAATTAGGATGTGTCTAATAGATGAGAACGATTGATCCATTTGAAATTATTGATGGAAAAGCGATTAAATATTTGGATGTCTTTGGCGTTGAAAACGGCATTGCATTAAAAAGTAAGTATGAAGATAAAACGTATTGGATTTATGATTACTATTGCATGCATCAGACTTGCGATTGCCAGGAAGTCTATCTAGAGTTCGTTGAGGAAAAGAAAGATAATAAGCAAGCGGGGCAACATTTTGGAATACGTGTTTCTTTCCATGATAATCAATTTGTTCTAGAGGATTATAATACTTCCAAACAAAAGGCAATGGATATCGCCGAAGATACATTGAAATATAGCAAAGATATAATGGAACTGTTTAAACAACGCTACGAAAAAATGAAGCAAAAGGGTACCCAGATCATTATGGAGAGTGCAAAAGCGGCGAAAATGCCTCATGTCCATACAGAACCTGTCATAGGTCGGAATGATCCTTGTCCTTGTGGTAGCGGGAAAAAATACAAAAAGTGCTGTGGCAGGGCTTAACTATATCGAAAAGGTGACTTCAATGGAAGTTGCCTTTTTTATTGAAAAAAATGGGAAATTTAAGTGGTATTTAAAGAACGTATGTTCTATAATGAAAAAGTAAGTAAATGGCCAGTGAGAAATAAAGGTAGTTAAATAGTTGGAATTTTATGTAAAACTATTTTTTATTTTCAAAAATCTGGTATATATAAGTTGAAGAGATTCTTTTTTATCTCTTTAATGGTTAACGACAACCAGATGGGATAGGTCTCCCTCGCCGAGGATAGTCAAATTATTGACGAAGGAAGGGGTAATCAAATGTCGAAAGAAAAAAGATTAATTCCTTACAAAGTGTTAGAAATAATGGAAAAGGCCAATGAGAAAGTTCCTGAAGGTGTGGAGCTTATAAAGGCACCGGAAATATGGGAACAAGGCAATTATGGTGAAGGTGTGGTCATTGCGGTCATTGACACTGGTATAGATAAGGAACATCCCGATTTAAAAGAGAGAATCATTGACGGAAGGGATTTTACTGAAACCGGGGATTACCATGATGATAATGGGCATGGAACCCATGTCAGTGGTACGATTTTAGCGACCCTGAATGATGTAGGTGTAGTAGGTGTGGCACCGAAAGCGAGTATTCTAGCTTTGAAGGCTTTAAATGGAAAGGGCCAGGGAGATATCAACTGGATCAATGGGGCATTGGAGTATGCAATCAATTGGAAAGGGCCGCAGGGTGAAAAGGTCTCTGTCATTTCACTTTCACTGGGAGGGCCCCCGGATGATAAGGAACATCAGCTCATACAAAAAGCGATACAGAATGATATTCTTGTCGTTTGTGCAGCAGGGAACGGTGGAGATGGCCGCCATGATACGGATGAGTTAGATTATCCAGGAGCTTATTCAGAAGTGGTGGAAGTGGGGGCGGTGGACTTAAGCCGGAACTTGGCAGATTTTTCGAATACGAATGATGAAATTGACTTAGTGGCACCGGGTGTCGATATTCTCTCCACATATCCAGGAAGCAAGTATGCTAAGCTCAGTGGGACATCAATGGCTACACCACATGTGAGCGGAGCTGCAGCCCTCTTGAAAATCATCTCAGAAAAAGAATTCGGTCGTAAATTAACAGAGGCGGAACTATATGCCCAACTGGTAAAAAATACGGAAGATTTGGGGATAAGCAAGAAGGCACAAGGAAATGGAATGTTGAATTTATCGATGGTCACGCATAGTGCACAGAATGAAATGAGAAGAACCATTGAGGCAAGCAAGTCCATGGTTGTAGAATAATAAGTAAAAGATGCCCCAAGTGATTTTGGGGCATCTTCTTAAATAATTACTTCTTATTTTTACGTGCGGCTATCGTAAGGGCAATAATCGAGATGATCAAAGATAAAAGGCCAAGTATGATGATCAGTGTTTGATCGTTATTCTCTTCTTTGTCTGTGGACTTCGATTTGTCTACAGAATCGGAATGAGAGTGATCACCTTCTTCGGCATGTTCATGGACTGATGAATCTTCATTGCTCTTGGAAGCTGCCGTAATTTCTGTTATGGAGTGTGGTAGGTCAGAACCTTCCTCTCCACTCCATTCGACAATCTCCCCATCGGCATAGTATTGAAATGCATCCCAAGCGATATCGGCCTCATCCTTTGGATTTTGGGCAACGAACGTGAATTGTTGGAACTGGCCTGCAGCAATGCCATCACCAGTCGCTTCCCAGGTTACTGTTTTTACATGTCCTTTTTTATCCTTTTCCGTTGTCACTTTCCAATCGGGGACTGGTTGGTAACTTGAAAAGGTGATGCCTTCAGGAACCTTTAAGGCAACCTTCGTGGTAGATGATTCTTTTTCAACCGGAACTTTCAGTGTATAGGTTTCCCAAGCTTCAGGTGCTGAAGAGCTTGGGTTGACCGTGACATGGGCATTTGCAGATCCAGCAAAGAGGAATAGAGATGCCAATGCACCGATAATTAGCTTTGTACCATTTTTCATGTTTATTTCTTCCCTTCTCATTATGAGTTTCCTACTACTATTACAAAATCCGCATCAATAGAGTGGAGTTCCTTCGTTAAACCATGAACTTGAATCTTCCATTTTCCTGACATGGTTATAAGCGACTTGGTTTTGAATATACCCTTTGCTTCTTCCTGAAGGTGCAATTTTACTTCCCCTGTGTCTTCATCTAAAGGCTCCATGACCACTGTAAGCTGTTCGATATCTGTATAAGGGATGCCCTCATTATTTATTAATTCCACTTGAATGAGGTTCTCACCGATTTCATTGGGGGTCACCGATAAAGTTACTTGATCATTATTTTCAGTCATTTCCGTTTTCTCTACAGGACCTGGAGAAGACTTGGCTGTCTGAACATTTGTTAAAAGAGCAGCAATAAGGAGAATGATGATTCCCAGGCTGAATTCTATTCCAGTACTGAGGCCCAGCTTCTTCGTTTTTCTTTTCCCACGGAGTAAATGAAATGCCCCAAACCCTAACATGATGGACATAAGTCCGATTTTCCCGAGTAATAATTGTCCATATGTCGTATTTAGCAATGAATGAAGAGTTGGGACATGTTGAAAACTACTGTAAAGTCCGCTGACGATCAGGACAATCACAAAAAGAACGGCCCATGAGGAAAACTTCTGTATGATTGACCAATAAAACGTTTTTTTATCAACATCAGTCAGCTTCGGATTATAGGACTTTGGAAGAATTATCAGTATAGCCAATAAACCGCCTAGCCATAATGCCATGGACATTACATGGAGAAAATCCATAGATACAGCCAGGTATTGATGAGTTGTATCCATGGTATGTCCGATTAAGGCCTTGCAAACCATCAAGGCAGATATAAGGATAAAGGATGTTAGGAGAGAAACCTTGTTGAAGTAATTTCTCCATATAGCCAAAATTGCCACAAGTAAGGCAATTAGCAACACTATTTCTATCATCCAAATATTTCTGAATTGGGTGGACTGTAATACTTCTTTTAGGTAGATGCCATTGAAAGCATGCCACCAACCTACATCAGCGTCAATCGTAACTTTTAAAGGTAGACTCAATAGAATGGAAATCGCCAGTCCGGTATAAGATAGCCAGATATAGCGTCGGGCCCTATTGCTGATTTGATCAGGAGTAGGGCGTTTCACCAATGATAAATAAAAAAAGAGTGCACCAGTAAGAGCGGCAAAACAAAGATATTGAAGGCTTTGCAGGACTATTTGTGTTGTACTTGGAAAGCCTGCATGTTCTTCGCCGATCAGTTGATCGGATGGGATGTTGGATTCCCCATATTGAAAGGGAATTGTACCTTTGATGGGGTGACCATCACTAGAAACCACTCTCCATTTAATGATATAAACCCCTTCATCGAAAGAGCTTGACCATGTAGCTTCAAGAGTATTCCCTGAAACTTGGATATCTTGAAGTGGGATCTCCTTCCCCTCTTTGCTGTACATGGCAAGTGAGTGAAAGGAAGATTGTATAGTTTCACTGAATTGAATGCTGATCTTTTCAGGTATAGTATCCAAGCTCTCATTTGGGCTAGGATTCGAGCTCAAAATGGATGCATGGCCAAAGGCCGTTACCGGTAAGATAAACAAGGCAAGTAGACTGACGAACAGCCATATGTAATTCTTCATTTTGTTGTGCCAGCAACCTTTCTTAGTACTTCTATGAACTAGTATAAAATGAAAATGTGAAATAACAGTGAAAAAATGAAGAGAATCTCTCTACATTTTCTTGATCTATAAGCTAATTATTCTATTTCCTATTATGCATCATTAAGAAATAATTAAGCTTACCATGGTACTCTGACCTTACCATATTACAGGAAATGTAGGGGGGAGTACGTTGAAAAAGATAAAAAAGGCGAGAAGGTGATTTTGGCCGGTTCAATCGTGTGTATGGGGACGTTTACTTATATCCCGAACACAACAAAATAGGACAAGTAAACAAGTACTTATCCTATTTATATATCGGCAATTCAATTTTAACTTCGGTACCATGGTTTAGTTTGCTACTAAAGTGTACTTTTCCTTGGTGCGCTTCGATAATTCGGCAACTTACGGTCAGTCCAAGCCCAGTCCCTTTTTCTTTAGATGAAAAAAAGGGCTCCCCGAGATGTTTCATGCGATCTTTCTCGATTCCACAGCCATTATCCTTGATTGTAACGGAAATGGAATGGTTAATATGCTCAATTTCTATCGAAATATGGGATGCTGTTGCTTCCAGAGCATTTTTGACCATGTTGATGAATACTTGTTTCAGCTGGTTTGCTTCGCATAAAATAAGCGGTATATCGTTTTTTACCTCGATAGAAATTTGAGCGGAAGAAGAATCGGCTTCTACAAGAAGCAAGGCTCTGACTTCATCGATCAATTCTACGATCTGATTTTGACTGAACATGATTTCCTGAGGCTTTGCTAGGACAAGCAATTCGCTAACGATTAAGTTGATTCGGTCTAATTCGCTAAGCATGATGGTGTAATATTGATCATGGGGTTGGTCGTTTTTTTTCAGGAGTTGAACGAACCCTTTTAAGGACGTTAAAGGGTTGCGCACTTCATGAGCAACACTTGCTGCAAGTTCACCGATGATCGAAAGTTTCTCGGATTTTCGTAAGCGTCTTTCTGTTTCACGAATTTGTGTTACGTCTTTTGCATACGTAATGATACCGGCTAATTCTTTGCCCACTAACATGGGAACAAAAGTACAAGAAAGTAAAATGGAATTCCCGTATTTGGTAACAAGCGCTATATCTTTTCCTTTTTTAATCCCCTTCTGATTTTCCACGACATATTGACAGGATGATTGGATGAGCTCTTTAGCTTCTGCGGAAAAATCCAAATCAATAAAAGGGTCCCCTTGAACTTCACCTTTACGGAATCCAGTGACGGTTTCAAATCTTGGATTGACGTTTGTGATGGTTCCTTTCAAATCAAGCATTAACATGGGGGAAGGGTTGTGATCAAACAAAGACTTATAACGCTGTTCACTAGCAAGCAATTGACTTTCCGCGGCAATTCTTTCTGAAATATCCCTACCTATGACTACTAACCCTTTTCGTGAACCATCTTCATGAAATAATGGGACTTTGATGGTATCGAAGGTCTTAAAATGACCGTTTGGCAGTGGAATATTCTCCTCACAACGCGTAATCTTCTTCATTGCCCATGTTTCTTGATCGGAATCTTCACAGTAAATCAATGAATCTCTGTAGAATTGGGAGTACTCGGCAAGCTCGCTATCTTTTTTTCCTTTATAGTCCACATTCTCCAATTGGAATAACTGAAGTCCAAACGTATTCGATTCTAGCCATCTACCTTCTCCATCCTTAAAATTCACAAAGTCTACCATTGAGTTAATAAGGGTACTTCGAAGTTGTTCTTCTTCTTTTAGTTGTTTGAACTCTTCTCTTTTAGATAAGTAGAGAAATAAAATCAAACCGATTAATAGGACAAAGATGAACCCTTCTGCTCGCTGGAGTTGAAGGAACGCCTCTTTAGTATTCAAGGAATTCATTAAATAGTAATTGAAAACAAGTAATGTGGTCATTCCAGAAAGAATGTAGATTACTAATATGATACGTCTCGGCATATGGGTCTCCCTGAATTCTCCGACATTTCAAAGCTGAAATACATACACATTTTAACAAACTATTGGCTGAAAATATACGATTCCACACAAAAAAACAGGCAGCAAGGTTACCTGTTTTTCTTAAAGAGTGATAGGTTCTTTTTTTTCTTGAAGCGCTTGTAGATAAGGAAAAAGGTTAAGAGCAGGAAACCGAGTACAATCAATGTATATTGATTCATCTCTACGGAAAGAATTCCATATGGAATTAAAGAGAGAAAGAAGAAGTAGATGAGATTGCCTAATGCTGTTGCCATTAAGAAATCTTTGAAGGTGACGGAACTAACTCCAGCTGCAAGGTTTATTAAACTTGTCGGTATGAAAGGGAAAATTCTACCGGTAAAGACATACATAAACCCATGATCCTTGACGGAATCCTGCGAGTCGGTACCCATCTTTCTTAAAATCAATGACTGGAACCAGTGCCTGGCAGCATAGAAAATGGTTCCTGACGCGACCACGCTTGTTAACCAACTCCATAGATACCCGAATGCAAAGCCAAAGATCGTTACATTAATTGTTAAAAGTAAAATCAGGGGGATGACAGTAAAGGAGTTCTGAATGATCATCAAAACGAACGTCACTACAAAGGTAAGAAGGAGATTTTCTGTCAATATGGCTATCACGGATTCCAAGTCGCTATTCCAAATCATCGTGAATAATTCTGAATTTAGCCCGATGAATGTTACTACAATCAGAAGGACGAGTAACATCAGTATTTTTTTCTGCAAAAAGTCACCACCATTTATCAATTTTTTTGAGTATGGTTGAAAAAAAGAGCCGCTGCATGTAGCAGACAGCTCTTTGAATATAGAATGTTCTTTTACTTTATGCACAGTGAGTTCAAAGCAACTTTCCAAATTGAATTCTTTTATTCATCATATAAATGATGGGTGCCCCGATCAGTAGGACGAGGAATTCCCCGGCTGCTGTTGTTGCCCAACTTATTAAGAATGGCAATCCTAAGACTAGATTCAATTCTATGGCTATTAGGAACATCGTAACCGTGAATATGATGATGGTCATGGCCATTCGACCCTTAATGCCCGTTATGAAACGGGAAGAAAAGATGACAAGCAATAAGGCTATCAGAGATTGCCCGACCCCAAAAATCAAGTCATATGCCCCTAACTGTGAAAAGAAAAGGTTCGATATGAACACACCGACGACTATGCCGGATATATATTTCTTATTAAATACAATAAGATGATTCAACATTTCGGGAATGCGGAATTGAAGCACCCCAAACATAATCGGCTGAAGCACGAATGAGACAGCGATATAGATGGCAGCCAATAGACCATTTATCGCGAGCGTACGAATATTCATATTTTTCTCTCCCTAGTTTTTTATCGTGGGATGGTTACGAACCACGTTAGGCTTTTGCCCGAAGTTTAATAGTATCGTATTTTGGCCTCTTTCGTCAATTTCAAGATTTTATGCGAAATATTGAATATTTAGAATAAAGGAAAGAGATTTTGCTTTACTATAGTGAAGAATGGTACGATTCATAAAAAGAGTTAAAGGAAAGGGATGAAAGTAAATGTCAATCGAGAGTGTTAGGGCCCACTTTAAACAATGGAACAGGGAACATGATGTGATGGAATTCAAAACATCTAGTGCCACAGTAAACCAAGCTGCGGAGACAATCGGGGTTATACCCGCGCGCATTGCCAAAACGTTGTCATTTAGGGGAGAAGGAGACCAAGCAATTTTGGTCGTGGCCGCTGGAGATGCGAAAGTCGATAATAAGAAATTCCGGAAAATGTTTGGGTTCAAGGCAAGGATGTTATCTCCAGAAGAAGTTCTTGAACAGACCGGACATGCAATCGGGGGTGTCTGCCCATTTGGATTGGCAAATGAACTGGATGTTTACTTGGATGTTTCGATGAAACGGTTTGAGACAGTTTTCCCGGCTTGCGGGAGCGCGAACTCAGCCATTGAACTTTCACTCGGGGATTTATTTCAATTCTCAAAAGCAAAGGACTGGGTAGATGTTTGCAAGGACTGGGAACAAGAAGTGAATGAAGATATGCAGAAACATATCATTTGAATGAAGGAATAAAGTCCACTTCATGTGGACTTATTTCTGATAGTGGGGAGTTATTAGGTTCTAATGAATTAGGATAGAATGCTAATGATGGAGGGTCATGGATGTCCAATGTAGAGTACAAAAACAATAATAGTAGTTATCACAGTCTTAAAAATCTATATGAGGAAAATATCACGGTCAGAAGCATAGCCCAAGAGTTTGAGTTTTGTGGAAAAGATGAATCGGCCATTGATATCAAAAATGTAATGGAGGAAAAACACTTTGATACATTGGCCGTGAAAGACCAGGGGGAAATCGTTGGTTATATCGATAGACATGAACTTGGCGAAGGGAACATTTCGGATTATATGAAGCTCTTTTCCCCAAGGGAACTTGTATCGGATTCAACGCCCTTGATCCAATTGTTAGGCATTTTTAAGAAGAAAACGAGGGTATTCGTGTTAGAGAATAATTCAATCAAAAAGTTAATCACGCATGCCGACCTCCAAAAACCACCAATCAGGATGCTGATTTTTGGCTATATCACTTTATTGGAAATGAGACTTAGTGATATTATCATGCATCGATTCGGGGGTGAAAGCTGGTATCCGATGATTAGTGAGGATCGTCTACATAAGGCAAGTGAATTATATGAAAGGAGAATGGAGAAAAATGAGGAGATTAATTTAATTGAATGTCTACAAATTAGCGATAAATTCGACATTATTCATAAAGATAAAGAGTTGAGAACATTTTTTCAAATCCCATCCAAAAGTAAAGGGAAGAAAGATGCCAATGCCATCAGGAAGTTACGGGATAAGATTTCGCATGCTAATGAACTTGGGATGGATATGTCTTGGATTGAAATCATAGAAGTGGTCGAAATCTGTGGCCGCTTGCTGGAAATATCTGAGTCCTATCATTATGAATGGTAAACAGATAGAAGGATTGGAGAAAAAGGGAGAGTGCTGGTTGCTCCATTTTCAATATCCCGGAAAACCTTGAGGAAGTCGTTAGGAGAACCTGTTAGTATGCGGTTCTTTTTTTGTTGCGGAAAAAAGCTGCCTGAATGGAAGGCAGCTTTTCTCGGTCTTTAAAATTCAGGCAGTTCATCCAGATTATTTTCTTTAATGCCATCAGGCTCACTTCGCAAAATGTCCCGACCATATTTATGAAAGACATCTACGTTTGCGAGTGCACCAGCCTTGGCTTCTGAAAGAGCGGTGGGATAGTCCAGTTCCCTTCCGGTATTTGTCTTGATGGCGATGATATTATCCTCTTCATTCTTCCGTACGGCGACAATTTCTTCTTTGTCGTTCCCACCTTGTTGGTTCGCTTGTGGCGTTCCTTGTTGTTTGTAGGATTCATAGGCTTCTTCAAATGTGTCCATTGTACACCTCCTCTTTATAGGGTGAACCATTTTTCCAGCAATATACGAACTGGTTTTCGTCATCATTGAGCCGGATTTCTGTCATAATGGGCCGAATTTTCGGCTAGGATTTATGTTTGAACCTAACTTGATTGCACTTTTCTGTTTGGCATGGCACTTGCATTATAAATAAGTGGAAGTGAGAAAAACACGGACCTAAGGGAGGAATAGAATCATGAATGTAAATCAGGGGACAAGTACGGTGGAATCGAAAACATTGAAGGATGTTAAAACAATGAAGGCAGCGGTCGTCAATGAATTTAAACAAGAGCTTGAAATAAAGGATGTACCGATTCCGGATTTAGAGTATGGTGAGATTTTAGTTAAAATTAAGGCATGTGGCGTATGTCACACGGATTTACATGCAGCACATGGCGACTGGCCGGTGAAGCCAAAGCTCCCGCTTATTCCTGGACATGAAGGAGTAGGGATTATCGAGAGGGTAGCAGAGGGCGTCACAACATTGAAAGTCGGTGACCGAGTAGGGATTCCATGGCTTTATTCGGCATGTGGCGACTGTGAATACTGTTTGACGGGCCGTGAAACGCTCTGCTTGGATCAACTGAATGCAGGATATTCGGTGGACGGAGGATATGCGGAATATTGTAAGGCACCGGCAAAATATGTTGTCAAGGTTCCGGAAGGGCTAGATTTTGCCGAGGTCTCCCCAATTTTCTGTGCAGGTGTGACGACGTATAAAGCGCTTAAGGTTTCAGAAGCAAAACCAGGGGACTGGGTCGCAATCTATGGTATTGGCGGACTTGGGCATGTTGCGCTTCAATATGCGAAGGCGATGGGATTCAATGTCATTGCCGTCGATATTCAAGATGATAAGCTTGAGCTGGCAAAAGAACTAGGAGCGGATTATACAGTGAATGGGTTGAAGAATGATCCCGTTCAAGCAATTAAGGATAAAGTTGGTGGCGTACAAGCAGCTATTTCTGTTGCCGTAACGAAAAAAGCATTTGAACAGGCTTACAGTTCAGTCAAAAGAGGCGGAACACTCGTCGTGGTCGGATTGCCGAATGATGAACTTCCTATCCCTATTTTTGATACGGTATTAAATGGGGTAACGGTGCGAGGTTCAATCGTTGGTACAAGAAAAGATTTACAAGAATCTCTTCAATTTGCGGCAGATGGAAAAGTACGGACGAATATTGAAACAAGACCGCTTGATGAAATCAATGATGTGTTTAAAATGATGGAAAAGGGTGAAATTAACGGTCGTATCGTTTTAACATTGGAATAGAAACAAATGAAAGGGTGTCCTATTAATGGGGGCACCCTTGTTCATATACGAGTCAGGTATGTTTTTTTTCATTTAGTATATAACGTAATTTCCTCATTGAAATCTGTAGGCGCTTGGCGGCTTCATTCCGGTTTCCATACGTTTTTTGAAGGGTTTGCAGGACGAGCTCTTTTTCGATGGTAGATTCGAACTGTTTGATTTCCAAGAGTATGTTTTCAAGCGTCAGCTCATCTTTTTCATTAAAATCGGCTACAAGTTTCTTCCGCCATTCTTCGAGAGGGTTTTCAGGAGAGTGAAGATCCATTGTAGCTTGTTTCTTGGGTGAAATGACCTGATGGGTAGGGAGAACGATATCGTCCGCAGTGATATCCTGTCCATGATCTGCGAGGGTTAAGGTTCTCATCACGGTATTAGATAGCTCACGTATATTTCCGGGCCAGTCGTATAGCTGTAATTTTTCGATAGCCTCTTGTGAAAAGGATACATCTGCCTGACCATTCCTTTCGACCAGATGCTCGACAAGGAGAGGGATATCCTCTTTTCTATGACGTAATGCTGGTACTTCAAGAGTGACAACATTCAGGCGGTAAAATAGATCCTCCCGAAACTTATTGTTTTCTACTGCTTGCTGAAGATTTTCATTAGTGGCAGCTACCAATCGTGCGTTGGTCCGTAATGTCCCACTGCTTCCGACCCGCATAAATTCCCTAGTTTCCAAGACCCGCAGAAGCTTGACTTGGATGGCTGGACTGGCATCAGCAATTTCATCAAGGAAAAGGGTTCCATTTCCGGCTATTTCAAAAAAGCCTTTTCGTTGTTGGGTTGCACCGGTGAATGCGCCTTTTTCATGGCCGAATAATTCACTTTCAAGCAGGGATTCTGAAATGGCTCCACAATTAATCGCGATAAAGGGCTCGTGGTTACGCGGGCTTGCTGAGTGAATGAAGCGGGAGAGCACCTCTTTACCCGTTCCCGTTTCCCCTTCTATTAAGACATTAACCGATTTTTGAGCGACTTTGAACGCCATTTCTGTCAGTTCTTTCATTATGACACTTTCACCGACGATGAGACCGGAGTCCCTGGCCAGTTTCTGAAAGAAATGCTGATTCACATCCGTGTTTTCATTCAGGAGGTTTTCAATCTGCTTTTCTAATATCTCAATATCGGCAAAGGGTTTTTCCATATAATCACTTGCGCCAAGTTTCATTGCGCGGACGGCGGTCTTGACTGTGCTGTAACCAGTCATGATGAGTGCCTTGCAACGAGGTTGTTTTTGTTTGAGATGTTGTAAAAGGGAAAGGCCGTCACAATCGGGAAGCTTCAAATCAATCATCGCAGCATCATAATGCTCCTGATTAAAATCGATTGCATAAAAGTCCTTTCCACTATGTATGACGTGTACGTTGTATCCTTTCATCGTAAAAAGCCGGGATAAAAAGGTACCCACCTCTTTTTCATCGTCCACTACAAGTAAATGAATCATGTTATTCACTCCTCTCATCTTCTGTCGGTAGGGGGATCTTCAGTGAAAATATACTTCCTTGGCCTGGCGTACTCCATACGTCAATTTTGCCGCCATGATCTTTCGCGATGCCAAGACTAACAGACAACCCCAGTCCAGTCCCCTTGTCGCGGTCTTTTGTCGTATGAAAAGGGTGGAAAATAAGAGGGAGGCGCTCGGCTTCAATTCCTGTCCCATTATCAGCCACCTGGACGATCATATATTCCTCTTCTAAAAAGGTCTGGATGGTGATTGTTCTTGGGGCTGATTCATCAAGATCACTCAAGGCATCCTTGGCATTCAATAACAAGTTGATGATAATCTGTTCAATCTGCTGTTGGCTGCCCTTGATGTACGGCAGGTCTTCCTGTAGGGAAAGGTGAATGAATATTTGTTTCTTCTCGAGTTGGAACTTCAGCAAGTTCAAAACTTGGTGGATGGCTTCGTTCATAGAATAATAGTGGAACTTGTATTCATCCTGCCGTGAAAAGGTAAGCAGGCTTTTTACGATTTGCCTGCATCGGTCGCCGCAATTTTGGATATCGGTTAGCAGGTTGTAATCATGGTGTTCCGGAAGTGTGCTTCTCAATAAAAGCTGAGAGTTACCAATGATGGCGGTTAATGGACTATTCAATTCATGGGCTATTCCCGCTGCCATTTCACCGATGGCCCCTAGCTTGTCGGCATGAAGTAATTGAGCTTCCATTTTTCTTCTTTCGGTAACATTTTTATAATAAGCGATAACCCCGTATACTTGCTGTTCCTTGTTTTGAATGGGGTAGGCGTGCATTTCCATTATGGCTCCTTGCTGAAGAAGGAGTTCCTGAAACCCTGGCTTATCAAGTGAGAAGGTTTCTTGAATGAGAGCTTGAGATGCCTTTTTCAAAGGTTCTAATTCAAAAAAATCCTTGGCTGCATCATTGGATTTGTAGACCCCACCCTCCCGGTCAAAGACGACAATCATATCTTCTACCGCCTTAAAGGTATCCTCCCATTCCTGCTTAGAATGAAGTACTTCCATATAGAGCAGAGCATTTTCGAAAGTTAGCGCTAGCTGATTGGATAGTTGCTTTAGAAAATCTAACTCCTCTTTGAGCCATGCTGTGTTATTCTTCCTGCCGAAGGTTAAAATCCCGATTTCTTCATTTTTTCCGTACATAGGAATCAAGAGGAGCGTTTCTATCTGAAGGGACAGAAGTTGTTCTTTTTCTGGATAAGTAGGGAGCATCTCGACGTTTATCTGGATCGGTTCCTTTATCGAATGTAATTGGTCTTTGGATTCAATGTTAAGCTCGCATGGTTCATTAGGGCATATATGGAGTAGAGTCGGATCTTCTTCATATAAAATAATGAAATGACAGTCATCAAATGAGACCAGTCGTTTTAGTTTATCGACTACATTTCGAAGAATAAGATGAATATCCAAGTCTCCGTTCATGTTCTTGGTAATATCATTCATGATTTCAAGTTGTAGATTCTTCTTTTTTAACTCATCGACGGTCTTCTTTAGTTCAGTGTAGTATGTTTTTTTCGAAGACCGTACACCGGTCATTAAATCTATCATTTCATTTTTGTTCATGGTTGCACCTCCTATAGGGCTGTAAGGAGCAATTGTTTAATCTGTTCTATGGACATATCACGAGGATTTGTAATCATGCAGGCATCATCAATAGCGGTCATGCCTATTAGTTCAATCATATCCGTAGTAATGCCGACATCCCCTAAACTTAGAGGCACGCCTATATCTTGGGATAACTCCCGAACGAAGGCAACAGCGGCGGCGCCTGATTGTTGCTCTGTTAAGGTCCGTGTGTCGATTCCCATGATTTCCGCAATATCGCTGAATCGCCTAGGGGAAGCAATTCGGTTGAAATCCATGACATGGGGGAGAAGGATTGCATTGATTTCCCCATGCGGAAGCAGGTACTTTCCGCCGATGGCATGGGAAATCGCATGGGCGGCTCCTAAAATGGCGTTGGAAAAGGCAAGTCCGGCTTGCAGGCTAGCCATGGCCATCGCCTCTTTTGCTTCTTCATTATTTTTAGATGCAACAGAAGGGCGTAGGTAACGGGAGACGATGGAGAGGGCGTTCTGTGCTTGAACATCAGTAAGTGGTGTTGCTGCGATAGAAACATAGGCTTCAATGGCGTGAGTCAAAACGTCCATACCCGTTGCCGCAGTCAAGTCTGGATCCAAAGTTGTCAACGTAGCCGGATCGATGATGGCAATATCGGGTACGAGCGACTTTGAGATGATCGTCATTTTCTTCTCTCGGAACGAATCGACAATCACCGAAAATTGGGAGACTTCCGAGCCGGATCCAGCCGTGGTCATAATCATCACCATGGGTGGAAGAGGCGAATGGACTTTATCGACCCCTTCATAATCACTGGTGACTCCGCCGTTTGATGCCAATAAAGCGACCCCTTTGGCGACATCCAGCGCACTTCCTCCGCCAACCCCTATGATGGCATCACACTCATGATTATGAAACGTCAAACAGCCGGCTTCTATTTCACGGTCTTTAGGATTTGTCGTTGCATCGATAAAGGAAGCGTAGGCAAGTCCTGCATCTTGACAGGATTTTACGACGATATCCAGCCAGCCGGCATTGGCTACACCAGGGTCACTTACAATCAGCACCTTTTTGGCCCCTAAACGTAGGCATGCCTCTCCCGCTTGCTCTATCGAACCTTTTCCAAAAATCACTTCAGGCATCACGAATTTAGTAATGGACATTCTCGCCCCTTCTTCCCTGATTAAAGTCGTATTCTCTTTGTACTACTTTCCAGAAAAAAAGCTAAATTCCTGTACGTTCAAAAGAATTTTTATATAGGATGACAAAAAAATAAATCGTATCCCAGCGTAAACGCTTATAAAAGGTATTATAGACTAGCGGGGAAATGGGATAATTAGGATGAATATACCTATTTTAAATATTCTGAATAATTTACAATGGATTATAAGAATCTATTGAAATTAGGAGGAAATCTATGAAAAAACCATTTCTATCTCTTACATTAGCTACTACGTTAGCGTTGGGAGGCGTTAGTAGTACCACTGCATTGGCGGCACCTGCTCATTCATCTCCGAGTGAAAAAGCCCCCTCCACAGATAAGCAAATTGTTAAGAGAATCAATGTCGACAAAATCTACAAGAATATTGAATACCTCTCGCAAACACCTCGCGTGGCTGGCACAGAATCGGAGTATAAAGCGGTCCAGTTCATCCAAAAGCAGTTTAAGTCATATGGCTACAAAGCGGATATTGAAGAGTTTCAATTCTTATCCTACACAGATCCTGACAAGGTGGAACTGGCTTTCGACGGATATGATGGGGAAGTTCAACCAAAACATTTAACCTATTCAGTAAATGGGGACGTTTCAGGTGATGTGGTATACGCTGGATTAGGAACGTTGGAGGAGCTTGAACAAGCCAATGTTGCCGGAAAGATTGCTCTCATACAACGAGGAAGCCTTTCTTTTGCTGAGAAAGTAGTGAATGCAGCTCAAAAAGGGGCTGTGGGAGTCATCATTTACAATAATGCAGAGGGAGATTTAAACGGGACACTCGGAGGAGTCAATGACCAATATGCACCGTCTGTCACAATTACGAAAACGGCAGGTGAAGCAGTCGTAGCAAAATTGGAAAATGGAGAAAAGGTGAAGGCCTCCTTGAAAATCGAGGGTGCTTCTTCGGGAGAAAAAACGTCCTATAATGTAGTAGCAACGAAAAAAGCAACCAAGAATATAAAGGCGAAGAAGAGTGACATCATATATGTAACCGGACATCATGATTCAGTAGCTGGGGCACCAGGTGCAAATGATGATGCATCAGGGACTTCCGTCACGCTTGAGCTTGCCCGTGTTCTGAAGGATCTGCCTACAGACACGGAAATTCGCTTCATCACCTTTGGAGCAGAGGAAAATGGATTGCTAGGTTCGCAGGATTATGTGGACAATCTATCAGAAGATGAAATCAACAGAAGTATTGCAAACTTCAATCTGGATATGGTCGGTAGTAAGGATGCTGGGGACTTGATTCTCTTGACGAACGATGGAGAACCGAATCTAGTAACGGATCTTGCACAGGCTTCTAGCAAGAGACTGAACGGTGTAGCTACCCCTTATGGAGAGGGAGGTCGAAGTGACCATGTATCCTTCTCTGAAGCAGGTATCCCTGCTGCCTTGTTCATACACAATCCATCAGAGCCTTGGTATCATTCCCCAGATGATACGATTGATAAAATCTCAAAAGAAAAGCTTCAAGATGTAGCACGAATTGCGGGGACAGCGGTCTATGACCAAGCAAAAGTGCAAGAGAAAAAACCGAAACCGAAACATAAAAAAGGTAAGAAACAAAGAATGCCTCATTTACACTTCAAACAGGATATTAGATAAATAAAGAATGCCGAGAGGATGCAGGTTGCATCCTCTTCTTTTGATTTATTTTAAAAAAAGGAGGTAAAAAGACTTAGTCGCATATCGAACTTGCTGTGAGGAAATTCCTGTTGAACTATCAAAGTAGCGTATTTATCCCTATTTATCTCTCGGACTTTAATCCTTATAATGAAAAATATGTAAAATATGACATTTGTTTATTCGAGGAATTATTTATGAGGTGATTCTTTTGGGATATGTACAAGGACGGAGTGACGCTCACTCTACGTTTTTCTTTAGTGAAATGGATAGTATGAATGGGAGGAATACCCGATTAGAACAGAAGGATACATATAGAATTATCCGAATTCAAGAAGTTGGTGTTGTAAATGACGACGATTAAACTGAATCATTCCGCCGTGACCAAGCAAGTCGGCCAGGTGAAAACGGGCGTGGATGGGACGACAATCGGAGCACTGCCGGTCGATCAGCTCGGCAATAACGATCTGAGCTTCACATCGAAATGGGAGGAAAGGGAAACCAATCTGGAAAAGACCTTCAATCAATATCTGACGATCGTCAAAAAGAATCTGGAAGACACCCGGGCCAACGTGGATTTACTGAAAGAGCAGGATGAAGCCATCACCCATACTGCACAGGGGTATCAGCCATTATGACGATATTCGAAGCTAAGCCTTTGAAGTCGGCCGTCAAGTCACGGGCCAAGCAATATGAGGACCTCAAGGGACAGGTCGAAACGCTTAAAAAGGAATTCCAGGGAATCGTCGACCTTGATGAAGAATTGGCCGGAGTCGGGGCGACGGCCATCAAGAACTTTTACCGGGCGCAGGTCACCGTGGCGAATGCCTGGATCGAATTATTCTCCACACAAATCAGTTTCCTAAAAGGCATTCCGGCCATATTGGAAGAAGCGGACCTATCCGGTGAGACCGTGGTCGAGGTGCCCTTTTTAGAGGGAGAAGTGGCCCATGGTCTTACCAATGCCAAGTCGATGGTGAACCAGCAGTCTACCGATCTCCAAAAGATTTTCCAAAACATTGAAGATATCCTTCAGCTTAGCGTATTCAAACAAGATGATTTCCATGAGAAAATGGAGAGTGCTGAAAAAGAAAAGAATACGACCATCAAGAAAGTGAAGGATGTAGACAGTAAACTGGTCGAGGAATATGAAGTGAGCGAGGACCAGGAAAAAGTGGCCATTGGACTTGTGCAGGCTCTCATTGAAGCCACCAGTCAGGACGGTACCATTTCCCCGATGAACTTCAACCAAAGCGCCTTTCAAGTGAGTGCAGCCTATCAAGTGAAGGATGAAGTGGCCGAGAACATGAAAGGCTACCGGGAGTTTAAGAAACAAGAGGCCGAAGCCCGGAAGCTCGAAAAGGAAATGGAAGCAATCTATGCAGGGCTGGCCAAACAGAATATTAAAAGCAATCGAAGCGATGATTCAATAATGGATTCAAATACTGGGGACTATGCTTTAACATTTGAAGGGAAAAGGAAGGTACTTGGTGGTAACGGTTCAGGAACTCCGGATGGCCTAGCCCCATATGCCATAGCGGCAACTGATTTCCTTCTAGGCGATATAGCTACTATGATTGGTCCCGGTTCCACTACAAATGAAAGAATAACAGCTGCAGCGTTCACTTTCATTAAACCCACAAAAGTCTTAGATAAGGGTCATGATGTGCTAAAAGGTGTTAAGATTAAGGATGCTGGTAAGGGTATAGATAATGCTAAAGATATAAACAAATTAACTGTTGATGATATACCAACTGCAAAGAGTGGGAATTTTAATAAATTCTTCAATTCCCTTACAAGTAATGAACTAGACGAACTTTGGAAAGATAAAAAGATTAGAAAGAAAATTGAACGTCAGCTTAGAGAACCTGGAGGTTTACATGAATGGCACTTAGTTTCAAGAGCTCCGCAATTTAAGTGTTGGAATATTGGTGCTGAAGAGATTAAAGACTTAAGAACAGCTATATCCGATGTCAAATTTGTCAATCCAAAGGGTGTTCACGGAGGATTAGGCTCAACTAAAGCACATAATGAATTGTTAGCAATAATAGATACTTCTAGCGACTATAATACATTTGTTAGACGGCTTAATAATTGGGCTAATTATAGATTAGAGGGTGGAGTTTCGTCTTTACCACAAGGTCTAAGATTAAAGTAGGAGGGTACTATAATGGAAAAACAAGGATGGGTTTCAATTTGGTTAGGGAATATTAACGATGAGGACCCAATAGGAGAGTATGTTGATTTAACGTATGATGAGGATGGCGAGTCTGTCCCTTCCCAATTCTTTATCGATTTTAATATTGATATGGATGAAACTGATGAGGATACAATAGAAAAAGCAGTCTATAAGAATAGTAGTAGTGATATATCAGCATTATTAGATGGGTGTTCGTATGAAGAAATTGTCATCCCAAAAATCCAGAAAAGTATAAACCTAAAGAAATCATATAATGCAGTAATTTTAATATATAATTTTGAATATAACAATGAAATTAGTTCAACTGGTGCTTTTGATTTTATTGCTACTACTAATTATGAATAAGAGAACTCTTAAAGGTTCTAATTAGTAAGTCTCCAGGCAAAGAGATTGATATACCTGAGATAATGTAATTTATGTGAAACCTTGATTGGCAAAGTTTGAAGAGATACCTAGTGACGAATGAACTATTTATTACTTACAGAATAGAGATAACCCTTGCAATCCCAAATTTGATGTTTTTACAAATTATATAGTACGTACAACACCTTTTAAACGTATGCCCAATTTACTCTTAATTTTGTTAAGTAAATAACCATAATATCATCAGTTACCACCATTTTATTCTCCAAAGCTATACCTAAGGGACAACTGATTTAGAGGATAATTTTCTAACTAAATATGATGAGGGATGTTTGGTTATCCGCAGACTTTTTAGTTTATCTTACTTGTGGACATTGAATAAATACGAAGGTAAGTAAAACATATTTGGAAGGAATAATTTTAATAGGCAAAACATAAAACCTAGACGAATAAGTGGTCTAGGTTTATATGTGTTTAATATACACTTCAAGGTTTTTAGCTTCAGAAGGATATATCACTTCTTTATAGGTTTTGATGAAGGGATAAAAACCCTCTACCTGTTTTATTTTAAATAGGCTTGGGTTGTTTTAAGAGCTCGAATATTGCTATTGTAGGGATATTCATATTATGAAGCGGAGATGTGGTTTCTTTGATACATATATTAATTGCAGATGATGATCGGCATATTCGAGAGTTACTCAAATTTCACTTAGAAAAAGAAGGATACATGGTGTTCGAAGCGAAGGATGGGAATGTGGCTTCCTTATTATTAGAGAAAGAACGGATTCATCTGGCTGTTGTGGATATCATGATGCCTTATAAAAATGGACTGGATCTTTGTAAGGAGATACGCGATCAATATGATTTACCGGTTATTTTACTTACGGCTAAGGATCAGCTCATTGATAAAGAAAAGGGATACTATGCCGGGACGGATGATTATCTCGTTAAACCCTTCGAGCCACAAGAGCTTTTATTTAGAATAAAAGCGCTTTTGCGACGGTACCGTATGGTGAATGCTGAGTTAATAACATTAAATCAAACCATCATCGACCGAAGAAGTTATGAAGTCCGAATTCAGGGAAATACATTGCTTCTTCCGCTTAAGGAGTTTGAACTGCTTGCTCAATTAGGGAGTTTTCCCGATCAGGTTTTTACGCGGGAGCAACTTATCGAACTTGTGTGGGGAGCAGATTTTGAAGGGGATGACCGGACGGTGGATGTTCATATCAAACGGTTACGTGAACGATTCACAGGACGTACGGATGATTTTGTCATCACGACTGTCAGGGGATTGGGATACAAGCTGGGGGTCAAAAAATAGTGAAAACACTCTATTTTCGAATCGTTGTCCAAACGATCTTAATCATGGTGCTTGCTAGCGTCATTGCTTTTTTACTTTCTAATGTGTATTACCATCAAGTTCTTAAACCCTACAATGGAGAGAAAATCAGCAAGGTCGCAAGGGAGATCGTTTCTTTGTATGAGGAAAATCCTGATCAGGATATTGATGCTTATTTAAACCATGTATCAGGATTGCATTACCAGCTGTACTTAATCAATGAACAGGGTAAGGCTACTTCTTATGGCAAATCGTTTCATCAAACGGATTTGGATGGGGATACGGTTTCTGATGTCTTGAACGGGAAAGTCTATGAAGGGATTGAAACCTATAATAACGGGCTGTTCATTACCGGTTTTTTTGAAGATGCATTAGAAAATAGTATTGGGGTTCCGCTGAACGTGGATGGCGAAAAATACGCCTTGTTCGTTCGGCCTGATATTGAAAAGCAGTTTGGGGAAATTCGCTTTTTCCTGGCCGTTTTGCTCGTTCTTATGATCTTACTTAGTTTCTTTTTCATTATTTTTAACACACGTTTTCTAGTTAAGCCCATTACCAAATTAACGGAAGCGACAAAAAGGATTGCTGATGGGGATTATAGTGGTGAATTGAACGTTACCCGTAGTGATGAAATTGGGGATTTGGCGAAACATTTTTCGAAAATGACTCAGAGCATCCAACGATTGGAAGACATGAGACAGGAATTCGTTTCCAATGTTTCACATGAAATTCAATCTCCTCTCGCCTCGATTCAGGGCTTCTCCCAAACCCTGCAATCGGAAGAGTTAACGAAGGAAAAACGAAAGGAGTACTTGTCCATTATTGAAAAGGAGAGTCGGCGCATGTCCGCGATGAGTAAGCAACTTCTGATGCTCGCTTCATTGGATAAAGGAGACGATCCCCTCCAGCCCACAAGCTTTGATTTAGCTCAGCAAATAAGACAAGTACTGTTCATGCTGGAATGGAGTTGGCGGGAAAAAGACATGATGATTGAAATGGATCTACCATCCACCATGATTTCTGCAGACGAGAAGCTTTTAAGCCAGGTGTGGACAAACCTGATAACGAATAGCATTAAATACTCGGATAGCGGGAGTTCGATCATTATACGCATCAAAAAAATTGGCCGGATGGTCGAAGTAATCATTAAAGACACTGGTATGGGGATAGCCGATGAAGAGCTTCCTCATATCTTTGAACGGTTTTATAAAGTTGATAAAATGCGTAATCGCAGTGAGAACGGGAGCGGCATAGGTCTTTCCATTACGAAAAAGACGGTGGAACTTCACGGTGGAACGATTGCGGTTCAGAGTGAACTTGGGGAAGGGTCTACTTTTTATGTTCGTTTGCCGCTTATGTAATCAATTGTTCATCTTCCATTCATAATGATTCATTACAATCGATGTATACCACATGAACATAAGGGATTGGATGTTCAAACGGTAACAAAAGAATTGGGAGATGAAAAAATGTTTTTAGCAATACGTGAGCTGAAACATTCAAAGGTGCGTTACTTACTGATCGGGTTGATCATGGTTTTGGTCGCATGGCTGGTCTTTATCATTTCTGGATTGGCTAATGGACTTTCAGCTGAAAATGCTTCATCGATACAAGGCATGGATGCTGACTATTTCATGATGGAGTCTAACGTGGAGCATAAACTAAACCGATCTACTATTCCGCTGGATACATTAAGTGAGGTTCGTTCTTCAACGGGTGTTGAAGGAGCGGAGGCCCTGGGTCAAATGATGTTGACCTTCAATAAAGAAGGTACATCGAAAAAGACGGATGTCACGATTTTTGCAACGGATGCCAATGGGTTCCTTGCACCCAAAATCGTGGAAGGGAAAAGCTATGATAATAAGAAGAAAGGCGATATAGTAGCCAATGATTCTTTAAAAGAGGACGGCTATAAGGTAGGGGATACGGTAGTAGATGAATTATCCGGTAACAAATTCACTATCGTAGGATTCACCGAAAATCAATCCTACAGCCATACACCTGTTGTATACATGAACGTTAAGGGATGGCAGGGGATTAATCCTCAGTTGAAAAACACGGACGCAATTAGCACAATTGCGGTTCAAATGGATCAAGTAGGTCCGTTGAAGTCTGTGTCTGATGTGGAACTCATTACGAAGGATGAGATGCTTCAAAGTATCCCGGGATTTAAAGAAGAACAAGGTACATTGGCGATGATGATAGCCTTTCTGTTTGTGATTGCTGCATTTGTTCTTGCTGTGTTCTTCTATGTCATCACTTTACAGAAGACGAATCAATTTGGAGTCATGAAAGCACTCGGAGCAAGTACTGGCTACCTTGCAAAAAGTATCGTGGGCCAAGTGTTCATGCTTGCGGTGGTATGTATAGCAAGTAGTGTTGCACTAACATACGGGGTCACTTTCATCATGCCAGAAGGAATGCCTTTTGAATTAAGTACTTCTTTGGTCATTCAATATTCGATTCTTTTATTGATTGTTTCGGTATTGGGTTCCTTGTTATCACTATATCGAGTCTCAAAAATTGATGCCATTGAAGCCATTGGGAGGGTAGCATGATGAATCATAAACTATCATTCGATCACGTCAGCAAAATTTACGGTGAAGGTGAGAATATCGTGAGGGCTCTTGACGATGTTACCTTTCAAGTGAAAGCTGGGGAATTTGTGGCCGTTGTTGGTCCATCAGGTTCGGGGAAAAGTACTTTCCTCTCTATAGCAGGTGCTTTACTTTCCCCAAGTAAAGGTAGTTTGCTTTTAAATAATGAGGATATAACATCATTTTCTCCGAAGAAATTAACACGTGTCCGTCTAGAGAAAATTGGCTTTGTTTTTCAATCATCCAATCTTGTTCCGTATCTTACCGTACGTGACCAGCTTCTGCTTATTTCAGAACTGATTGGGCAACGTGACAAGAAAGCTGTGAAAAAAGCTGATGAATTACTTAGTCATCTCGGGCTTAGTCATCGGTGCAATCATTTGCCAGAAGAGCTTTCAGGCGGTGAGCGTCAACGGGTAGCCATTGCGCGGTCGTTGATGAATAATCCAGACATCATTTTAGCAGATGAACCCACTGCAAGCCTTGATTCAAAGCGGGGGCGAGAGGTAGTGGAAATGCTTGCGACCGAGGTGAAGTTAAGAAACAAGGCAGCCATCATGGTGACGCATGATGAGAGAATGTTAGATTTGTGTGACCGTGTCGTCAACATTACGGATGGCAAGATTCTTCTATAAAAGGTAGTATGCAGGCTACTGTATTCCGGTTTATCGGGAGTACAGTGGCCTTTTACCATTCCTGATTTAAGAGATGAATTATTTTAACAGATTAAGAAAATCAATGAAGGAATCAAGAAATTACGTGTTACTATATAGCAAGGAAATTGTTTATATAAAGGCGGGTAAGTTACATATGAAAAAGACTTCTTTAGATGTTCTCATTATAATAATAGGTGCGTTCATTTTTGCGTTGGCAATCAATCTTTTCGTTATTCCCAATGATCTCGGTGAAGGTGGAGTAACGGGGATTACCATCATTTTATTCTATTTATTCCAGTGGTCACCGGGCCTGGTAAGTTTCATTATGAATGCATTCCTTCTGATTGTCGGATATAAATTTTTATCGAGGATTACAACCATTTATACGATTATTGCCGTCACCTTCCATTCTCTTTTTCTACATTTGACGGAGAATTGGAACGTTTCGTCGGATGAAATCGTAATCAATGCCATATTTGGCGGTGTGTTTGCTGGTGTAGGAATTGGTTTGATCATCCGGGTGGGCGGTACGACGGCAGGTTCTACCATTCTTGCTCGGATCACAAATAAATATTTAGGCTGGAGCATAAGTTATGGGTTATTGTTCTTTGATATAATCGTGGCCGTCTCATCCTATTTCATTATCGGTGCGGAAGGTCTCATGCTAACCATCCTTATGCTATATATTGGAACGAAAGTAATGGAGTTCATCATTGAGGGTGTAAATCCGAAAAAGGCAATCACCATCATCTCGAAAGAAGCAGATCTCATTGCGAAACAAGTAACGGTTAAAATGGATAGAGGGGTCACGGTTTTTGATGGACATGGCTACTATACGAAAGATGCGAAGGAAATTCTATATATTGTCATTAGTAAACAAGAGGTCGTCAAGTTAAAGAGAATTGTTCAGTCTACCGATAGCCAAGCTTTTATCGCGATACATGATGTAAGGGATGTATTTGGTGAGGGGTTCGTGGATATTTCGAAGTCATAAAATCATTTTGGGAGCCGGATTGGGCTCCTTTTTTATATGGATAAACGGACTTTATTTCAAGGGGCCTAGGCAGGTCTTTTTTTATTTCCCTGAAAATGACAAAAAAATCTGTGAATTTTGAATAAATTGTTATATTATGTAAGTAAGAATCCAACCATCATGAGGAATACAGCCATTATATATGGAGGTGTTTAGCATGATTCTTTTAAAAGTGGATGACAGAAAGTTTGGGAAGAGCAATATTAAGTACAGCATAGTGGATAAGGAAACGGATGAATTACTTATTAGTGGTGTGTTCGAGGAATTTGGACAAGCAAGTGATAAATATTACGAATTGAAGGAAGAGTATGGGTCTTCCAACGTGAAAATGGTTTTGAAGTGAATGGAAGGGAAGCCTTTTGGTTTCCCATTTCTCTAATGAAATACAGCTTGCATTCTGAATGGTTGAAAAAGATGAAGAAATACCTAGAATGGATATCCGTTCAAATTATATAATCAGGAGAAGGAATAATTCTTGGGTATTCAATCATATAATTTAGAAGAAGAAACGTAATATATTCGTAGACTTATACATTTAATTGTAAGTAATGTAATTAAGTGGTAATATAAAGAAAAAGAAATGTAACCGATTACAATTAGGTTTGTAAGGTGGTGGTTTATCTTTCAATAGAATAGTGAAATGACAGTTTATAAGATATCTACTTTTCATACTTTATGCAAACGTTTTCTTAAAAGGTATAGGAATTTACGGAAAAAGGGAGAGTTGATAGGCATGAAGCGTAAAAAATGGTATGGGGGAATCTTTTCTATTTTATTGATATTTAGTGTGGTCTTGGCAGGTTGCTCTTCTTCTACTGGCGGGGACAGTGATTCCGATAATAAAGATAAAGTGACGCTGGATATTTTCCAATTTAAAGTAGAGTTTAAGCCGCAATTTGAGACTCTGGCCAAGCAGTATGAAAAAGAGAACCCAAATGTGAAGATCGAAGTATCGACAGTTGGCGGCGGGAATGATTATAAATCAGCCATTACCGCAAAATTTGCTTCCGGTGAGGAACCAGCGGTGTTTAACATTGGCGGACCGATCGATGTGGAACAATATAAAGATAGATTATCAGATTTGAAGGATACGAAAGCTGCAGAGGCAGCACTGGATGGGACGTTGGATGGCGTTGAAGAGGACGGGCAGATTCTTGGGCTTCCATTCAATCAGGAAGGATATGGCCTGATTTATAACAAAAGGATCTTTAAAGAAGCCGGTATCAAGGCAGAAGACCTTACAAGCTATACAGCTCTAGAGGATGCAGTGAAGAAGCTGGATTCACAGAAAGGTAAATTGAAGCTTGATGCAGTATTCGCGTATCCGGTCAAAGAGAAATGGGTAACGGGAAACCATTTATCCAATGTCTTTTTAGCACCGGAGTTTGATGGAAACGTGTTGACGGCAAGCAAGGCGGAAACTGTCAAGTTCTCGGATGGAGACAAGTTCAAACAACTGGTCGATATTCAAAATAAATATTCTGTTCAGCCAACGGCAAGCCTTGATTACTCCCAACAAGTAGAAGAGTTATTCTCCCTTGAAAAGGTTGCAATCATCCAGCAAGGGAACTGGGTGTATAACACAGTGTATGACATGGATCCCGAATTAGCTGAAAATGGCATAGGCATCATCCCTATTCCGAATGGGGACACGGCAGCCATGCCGGTCGGGGTACCGAACTATTGGGCAGTAAATAAGAAATCGGATGAGAAAGTTCAGGAAGAAGCGAGGAAATTCCTAGACTGGATGTATACATCCGATGCAGGTAAAAAAGCTGTATTAGAAGATTTTAAATTCATTCCAGCCTATGAAGGGTATGACGTTGAAAAAATTGCCGATCCTCTATCAAAAGAAATTTATAAGTATTCACAAGAGGGAAATACCATTGGATGGGTGTTCAATGGATATCCAGTCGGGTGGAACGATGATCTGGGTGCAAGTGTCCAAAAATATGTAACCGGTAAAATGACATGGGATGAACTCGTCAAACAAAACATTGAAAACTGGGAGAAAATCCACAGTAAATAGGCATTCCGTTAAATAGGGAAACAACCAATCGAGCCTAACTTGTGTCGATTGGTTGTTTGTTCTATAAATATATCCGCTACTTACACACTATATTAGGAGGTCGGTTTCAAATGCGAAATCGAGATGCTGCATATTGGCTGTTCTTGACACCTGTTCTAGCCGCGCTCATTTTGGTCGTGATCGTGCCGCTCATTTACGGGTTTTATTATTCATTTACGAATTGGAACGGTTTGGGTACGCCCGATTTCACGGGTCTCAAAAATTATATAAACCTATTCTCGGACAAGGGCTTCCTGGATACATTTTGGTTCACCATCAAATTTTCTGTAACAGCGATTGTGGTCATAAACGTTCTTGGTTTGAGCTTGGCACTTATCGTGACTTCAAAACTGAAATCGAGCAACCTTCTTCGGACCATTTTCTTTATGCCGAACTTAATCGGTGGATTGATTCTTGGTTTCATTTGGCAGTTCATCTTCATCAAAGTCTTTGGTGCCATTGGCGATGTAACCGGCATAGAGGCATTTAATGGTTGGCTTTCCACAACCGAGACTGGATTTTGGGGATTGATTATTTTAACGTCCTGGCAGATGGCGGGATATATCATGATCATTTATATCGCTTATTTACAGGCAGTTCCTGAAGACCTGATTGAAGCGGCTAAAATCGATGGGGCCAATAGCTTCCAACGTTTTCGCTATATAACTTTTCCGCTTGTGGCACCAGCCTTCACGGTTAGTTTGTTCTTGACGCTTTCACACTCTTTCAAAATATATGATCAAAACCTTTCTTTGACGAACGGTGCGCCATACAATTCAACAGAAATGGTCGCAATGAACATTGTTAAATCCGCGTTTACCGAAAATGATATGGCTTATGCACAGGCCAAGGCCGTGATCTTTTTCGTGATTGTGGCAGCCGTTTCCTTGACACAGGTATATATCAATAAGAAAAGGGAGGTTGAGCTATGATGAGAAAGAATTGGAAGCTTTGGCTGGTCGGATTGATCGGGTTTGTATTGGCCTTGTTATGGCTCACCCCTTTTTATTTAATGATCGTAAATGCTTTTAAAATGAAACGCGAGATTTTCTCTGACACATTGGGCTTGCCGGATACCTGGACACTAGAAAATTTCACTCAGGCCTTCGAACAATTGGATTTTCTTCGGACTTTATTCAATTCCATCTTTATATCGGTTGTCAGTGTCGTGATAATTATTATCTTTTCAGCAATGGCCGCATATGCGCTATCACGAAATAAAAGTAAATTTAGTTCTTTGCTGTTCTTCGTGTTTGTGGCAGCCATGCTTATTCCATTCCAATCGGTGATGATCCCGCTTGTAGCCCAATTTGGTCAGATGGGTATGTTGAATCGCACCGGATTGATCATCATGTACTTAGGTTTTGGATGCAGTCTCTCCATATTCCTATATCATGGTACTTTAAAAGGGATCCCCATCACGCTGGATGAAGCGGCTAAAATAGATGGAGCCAACCGTTTTCAAGTATTCTGGTATATCATTTTTCCATTATTGAAACCGATGTCAATCACGGTCGGAATCTTGAATGTCATCTGGATTTGGAATGATTACCTTTTGCCATCGCTTGTTATCGGGGGTGCGGGATCTGAGACCATTCCACTTAAATTATTCTTCTTTTTCGGTCAATATACGAAACAATGGCATCTTGCCTTGGCAGGACTTACCTTGTCAATCATTCCAGTCATCATTGCGTACTTTTTTGCCCAAAGACAAATTATTAAAGGAATTGCTGACGGTGCGGTTAAATAACTATTTAGATATAGGGAATAATAAGCCCTGTGCGATGAACGGGAGTAGATGAAAATGTCTGTAACGATCAAAGACGTTGCCAAGAAAGCGAATGTCGCTCCATCCACGGTATCGCGTGTTATTCATAACAGTCCGACCATTAGTGAAAAGACAAAGCGTAAAGTACGGAAGGTATTGAAGGAAATGGGCTATCATATGAATGAAAATGCCCGGAATTTGGTTACAAAATCCACGAAGACCATTGGAATCGTAATGAAAAATTCGGCTAGGGAATCCCTGTACAATCCATTCTTTCCAGAAGTGATCCGAGGCATTGGCGACTTTTGTAATAAAGAGGGGTATAGCCTTTCGCTAACGACTGGGGAAACCGAGGATGCCATTTTTGAAGACGTCGTTAAAATGGTTCAAGGTAGACGCGTGGATGGCATGATTGTTTTGTATTCGAAGCAGGATGATAAAGTGGTGCCCTATCTAGTGAAACAAAGCTTCCCATTTGTCTTGGTAGGGAAGCCAAGGACGGATATGAGTGGCATCACTTTCATTGATAACGACAATGTTCAAGCGGCTAAGGAATTATCGGAGTTCGTCATCAATCTTGGTCATCAACGAATTGCCTTTTTAGGGGGCAGTCCTGAATTCGAAGTGATCCAGGCGCGTTTAAGCGGATTCCGACAAGCAATGGAACAGGCGAAGTTAAGCGTGCCAAAGGAAAGTATTAAACTGATTCCATTGAATCGCGCCGATGGCATAAAAGCCATCGAGGAACTGCTGAATTTACCTGAATCACCAACGGCATTTATAGTCATGGACCTATTATTGGGTGTGCTGTTATTGGGCGTGTTAGCGGAAAAGAAGTTGAAAGTTCCGGAACAAATAAGTGTCGTCTGCTTTAATCACTCGGAGTTTATCGAATTCTTAAGTACACCACTAACCACGGTCGATATTCATACGTACCAACTGGGCTATGAAGCAGCAAAGTGCGTATTTGATTTAATAGCCGATCCTAAAATGATGGAAAAGAGTATCCGGGTTCCTACCAAAATCGTACAGCGTGAGTCACATTCCGCTATTGAAAAAGAAATTACAGAGAAATTGTAGAATTGTTTTAGCAATTAAAGCTTGATTTTTCCTAACATAAATTTACAATATAGATTACCAATGTATTTAATCTTATTATTCAAAATTATTTTTTTATTGTTTCTAACGCAAACGTTTGCGTAACAAAATAAGAGGTATTAGTTAAACATGCAGGGGAAGTCGCCGAAAAAACATATGGAGGAGATTCTGATGAAGGTTTTGGTATGGAACGAGTATCGCCATGAACAAACGAAGCCAGAGGTAGCAGAGATTTATCCAAATGGGATCCATGGCGCGATTGCCGAGTTCTTACAAGAAGATCTGATTGAGGTTAACACGGCTACGCTTGACGAAAAAGAGCATGGTCTGACGGAAGAGGTACTGAAGGAAACGGATGTACTCCTCTGGTGGGGGCATATTGCACATGATGAAGTGCAGGATGAAATCGTTCAACGTGTTCATAAGCGGGTGCTCGAAGGGATGGGCCTTATCGTCCTCCATTCAGGACACTTTTCGAAAATCTTCAAACAATTAATGGGAACGACCTGCGATCTGAAATGGCGCGTAGCGGATGAAAGGGAACGGCTCTGGGTCGTGGATCCCGCTCACCCCATCGTTGAAGGAATCGGTGAATATATTGAGCTTGAGAAGGAAGAAATGTACGGGGAGCATTTCGATATACCGGCACCAGATCAATTGCTCTTAATGAGCTGGTTTGAAGGCGGCGAAGTTTTCCGAAGCGGATGCACGTACCAACGTGGAAAAGGAAGGATATTCTATTTCCGGCCTGGCCATGAAACGTATCCGACCTACTATAACCCAGAGATACAGCGGGTGATAAAGAATGCGGTCAAGTGGGTCAAGCCACGTTCTCACAACAATGTGGTTTATGGAAAAGCGGTACCATTGGAGAATATCTCATCCAAGAGATGAAGTGAAGGAGAGAGCAGAATGGTCAAAGTACAAGTGGGAGTCATTGGTTGTGGGAGCATTGCGAAAAATAGGCATTTTCCGGAATATGAAGCGCATCAGGAAACCGATATTGTAGCCGTTTGTGATATTGCGCAAGACAGGGCGAATGCAGCGGCACAAAGGTATGACGCAAAAGCATATACTGATTATATAGAACTCTTAAAGAATAAGGATATTGACGTGGTTAGTGTATGTACACCGAATTACCTGCATGCCCCCATCACGATCGCTGCTCTTGAAGCTGGAAAGCATGTTCTTTGTGAAAAGCCCATGGCGACCTCTTTAGAAGATGCGGAAAAAATGAATGAAGCAGCTGTAAAAAGCGGCAAGATATTAATGATTGGTCATAATCAGCGGTTTGTCCCTTCACATCAAAAAGCCAAAAAGCTAATTGAGAGTGGGGAATTAGGAAAGATTTACAGCTTCCGGACAGCTTTTGGACATTCAGGACCTGAAACTTGGAGTGTCGATGGGGAGAACAGCTGGTTTTTTAAAAAAGATCAAGCGGTCATCGGGGCGATGGGGGACTTAGGTGTTCATAAAGCCGATTTACTGCGATATGTGTTAGGCGAGGAATTTGTGGAAGTCGGAGCTTTTGTGGAAACGAGTGCAAAGCAACAGGCGGATGTTGATGATAGCGCTGCCTGCATCCTGCGAACGGGAAGCGGTATTATTGGTACCCTGACGGCAAGCTGGTCGTACGCAAAAGAAGACAACGCAACGGTCATTTATGCGGAAAAAGCCGTATTGCGTCTAGAAGACGACCCTAAATATTCACTGATTATCCATCATAAGAATGGGAAGACCGAAACCTTCGAATTAGGGGGCATCCAGACAAATGACTCTGGCGGACAGCATGATACTGGAGTAATCAGCCACTTTATAAAAAGTGTGGTAAACAATGAAGAGCCTCTTGTCACAGGAATTGAAGGATTACAATCACTAAAAGTCATTCTCGGCGCAATGGAATCAAATGCATCCAGACAAATCGTCCGCTTATAAAGGGGTTTAATAGTCATCATGTACAAATTGAAAATGGGTATTATCGGTGCTGGGGGGATTGCCCAAAAAAGGCATATCCCAGCCTTCCAAACATTACAGGATAAAGTGGTTTTATATGCAATTCAGGATATTGATGAATTGAAGGCGAGAGATGTCGCCAGGCAACATCATATTGAAAAAGTTTTTACCAATTATGAAGATATGTTTGCCGAAGTGGATGCGGTCACGATAGCCACACCGAACAAGTTTCATGCCGAGATTTCCATCGCGGCATTGCAGGCTGGTGTACATGTTTTATGTGAAAAGCCGATGGCCATCACGACTGAGGAATGTAAGGCAATAACCGATGCGGCAAACTTATCTGGAAAAGTGCTCTCCATTGCGTATCATTACCGGTTCATGAAGGAAGCCCAGGCTGCCAAAAAAATGATTCGAGCAGGTGAAATTGGAGAGCCATATGTGGCACGAGTTCAGGCCATTCGACGAAGGAAAGTCCCCGGTTGGGGCGTATTTACGAGCAAGGAATTGCAAGGCGGAGGCAGTGTGATCGATTATGGCTGTCATTTGCTTGACTTGGCTTTATGGCTGATGGATGACCCAGAACCAATCGAAATTGTAGGTTCGACATATAATTATGTCAGTAAGGGTGTCGATCAAGTCAATCTATGGGGCAATTTCGATGCTTCCGTTTTTGAAGTGGATGACCATGCAACGGCTTATATCAAATTTGCAAATGGAGCTTCTTTGTTATTTGAAACGTCATGGGCCGCAAATATCCGCGAAGAAGCGACAGTCTTGAGTTTATCCGGAACACAGGGTGGTCTAGATGTGTTCCCACTCATATTGAATCAGGCGAAGCACGGGATGCTTTTGAATAGTGAAGCGGTTTGGATGCCAGGTGAGGACACACCGGATCTTCAACAGGCGGCGAACTTTATCGATAGTTGCCTTGGTTTTGCCGAACCGTTGGTAAAACCAGCGGAAGCCATGAAAGTATCGAAAATCATTGAAGCTATTTACCAAAGTTCCGCAAGCGGAAAAGTCATGAGCATCAATTAATGCAAAGGTGAGGTGAGGCGAGTGAAACTAGGCGTTTTTACAGTACTATTCGGACAAAAAACATTTGAGGAAATGCTTGATTATGTGGCAGCCTCTGGATTGAAAACAGTGGAAATCGGTACAGGCGGGTACCCAGGTAATGCCCATTGTCCACTGGATGAGCTATTGGAGAGTGAAGAAAAGCGGCAGGACTACATGGAAGCCATCCAATCAAGGGGGCTAGCCATCAGTGCGTTCAGCTGTCACGGCAACCCTATTTCCCCAGATGAAAGCTGGGCTAGGGAAAGTGATGAAAATCTAGTAAAGTCCATTAAGTTAGCTGCCTTGATGAATGTACCTGTCGTCAATACCTTTTCCGGTACCGCAGGTGATCACGAAGGTGCCAAATATCCGAATTGGCCGGTTGCTCCATGGCCGAACGAATATGCGGACGTGTTGAAATGGCAATGGGAAGAAAAACTGATTCCTTATTGGAAAAAAATCGCTGCGCTTGCTGATGAACATCATATTAAAATTGGACTCGAACTGCATGGGGGTTTTCTCGTCCACACACCATACACCTTGTTGAAGCTACGGGAAGCCACATCGAACGCAATCGGTGCCAACCTTGACCCAAGCCATCTCTGGTGGCAGGGAATCGAACCTGTCGGCGCCATTAAAATTCTTGGAAAAGCTGGAGCCATTTATCATTTCCATGCTAAAGACACCTATCTGGACCAAGATAATATCAATATGTACGGTCTCACCGACATGCAACCATACGGCAACATCCAGACACGTGCCTGGAACTTCCGCTCAGTAGGTTGCGGCCATAGCCTCCAAGAATGGTCCGACATGATGAGTGCCCTTCGTACTTATGGCTATGACTACGTCGTCAGCATCGAACACGAAGATCCGCTCATGTCGATCGAAGAAGGTTTCCAACGAGCCGTGACGAACTTGAAAACCGTCCTGATCAACGAAAGTCCAACTGATCTATGGTGGGTATAACCGATAATGAGCAGCCTAATGGTTGCTTTTTATTTTGGAGTCGAATTGGACTTTGACCGAAAAAAGCTGGATTAGACCGATATATCTTCAACTAGACCGATAAAATGTTGAAATTGACTGATATATTACGCAGTTTGACCGATAAAAGGAATGCAGCTAGCTAAAAAAGATGCTCCCAAATCTGGGGGCATCCTCTTCACTCATCTTTTTCTTGGTGTGTAATTCAATTCTGCAAATAGTTTGTTTAATTCTTCTTTTGTCAGGTCGCGCCATTGACCGAGGGGTAACCTGTCCAAGTGGATGTTCATGATGCGAACGCGCTGCAGTTCACGGACTTCATAACCTAGTGCTGTACACATGCGGCGGATTTGCCGGTTCAACCCTTGCATTAAGGTAATGTTGAACGTATGGCGTGAAAGCGGCTTGACTTCACATGGAAGTGTTTTCGTATCCAAGATTTCTACGCCTGATGACATCTCTTGTAGGAAGGAATCCGTAAGTGGCTTATCAACAGTGACAATGTACTCTTTCTCATGCTTGTTTTCTGCCCGGAGGATTTCATTTACGATATCTCCGTCATTTGTAAGCAGAATCAAACCGCTTGAGTCTTTATCAAGACGACCCACATGAAAAATGCGTAGCGGATGATTAACAAAATCGACAATGTTTCCTTTGATATGTTTTTCAGTCGTGCTTGTGATGCCTGTTGGTTTATTCAGTGCAATATATACATACTGCTGCTCTACTTTTATCGGTTTGCCATCGACACAAACATCATCGCCCGGTTCAGCTTGGCTGCCAAGTTCGGCTACAGCTCCGTTTATGGTCACTCGACCTTCAGCAATCCATTTATCGGCGCCTCGTCTCGAAGTAATCCCTGATTCACTAATATATTTATTGATTCTCAACTAAAGCACACCTTTACATTCAGATTTTCTTCTATAAAGATAACGTAAATCATGCTAGATAAACAAGGGGAAAGCTAAAATGTCTACTTAAGCAGAAGCCACAGCTTTTTTATCCTTCTTCTTTTTAGTGGCTAAGTAGACACCGGAGAAGACAAGAAGGCCACCAAGAATTTGGACTATTGTGATGTTTTGACCCAACATCAAGCTTAGAATCGCAGTGAAGACGACAATGAGATTAAGGTAAACGCCAGCTTGGCTTGCATCAATATGACGCAGTGAAATGTTCCAGAAAATGAAGGAACCAACGGATGGAAAGATTCCAATATATAAAATGCCTACCATCGCTTGAGTACTTACAACAAGGTTCAGCCCCGAACTAAAGGCGAACGGAGCAGCCAGAATCAGTCCAAGTAAAACGGATACGGCGGTGGCTGATATGGCCGGGATATTTTTTATCTTTTTGGCGATGAGTGAATAGAAGGTCCAGACAAGTATCGCCAGAATCATCAACAGATCTCCTTTATTGAAGGTAAGATGGAAAATGGTCTGAAGATGTCCATTCGTTAAGACCAATAATACTCCGAATAAGGATAGAATAAGGCCAATCACATGTAGGAATGAAATGTTCTCTTTTAATAGTAAGACGGAAAACAGGACGATGACCGCAGGGGTAATCGAATTAACGAGAGCGGCATTCATGGAAGTCGTATAGGTCAAAGCCCAATACAGGAAAAAATTATAGCCGATGATGCCGAGCATGCCCATCAGTAATAGTACTTTCCATGCTTTCCATACACTTTTCCAATCGGGTTTTTCAATCCAATGAGCAAGAGGAAATAATAAGATAACAGCAATTAGCCAGCGTGAAAACGTGAGGTGAATCGGCGAAAGTTCAGCAACGACGTATTTGCCGAAAATATAATTACCGGCCCAGAATAAGTTAGCCAAGATAAGAAATAAAAGAATATAAGATTTTTTCATGGGGTAGCCTCTTTCTTTAATGATTGAATATTCAATAAATATACCAATGTAGAAAAAGGGAAGCAATATAAATAGTGAAGATTACGTTGAGGGATTATTCTTGTCCAGGAAGGGATGCTATTCATTCATTGCGGGAGACCATGAATATGAAATAAAGAAAAAAGCTGTTCAATCGAAATTGAACAGCTTCTCTCTTATCTTTTAAGCGAAAATCGCGCTGATTTCAGCAATATCATCGATGGTTAATTCAACGTCCAATGCTTTTAAATTACGCGAGACTTGCTCAGGCTTTTTGGACCCGGGTATCAAGACATCTATGGAATGACGTGTTAAATACCAGGCAAGGGCGACGTCCGCAACCTCTGCGTTTTTTCGGTTGGCGATTTCACGAAGCTCCTCGACTTTTTGCAAGTTTCCTGCATAGGCTTGCCCTTGGAAAAGGGGATCTTTAGCTCGCAGGTCGTCAAACTTCGATTCTTCATTATATTTGCCACCAAGCAGGCCGGATGCAAGCGGAAAATAAGGGACAAAGGAAATTTGATTTTCAGCTGTATATGGAAGCAAGTCTTGCTCGGCTCCCCGCTTAAACAGGTTATATTCGGATTGTAAGACGTCGACATAGCCGTCTTTATTGGCTTCTTTTAATTGCTCGAACGAAAAATTCGAGACGCCAATCGCCTTGATTTTTCCGGCATCTTTCAATTCTTTTAAAGCCCCGACAGCCTCATCCTTTGGTGTAGCTTCATCAGGGAAATGAATGTAAAATAAATCAATATAATCAGTCTGGAGCCGCTTTAAACTGGATTCTACAGACTCTCTAAGGAAAGCGGGAGAGTTGTCAATGACCATTTTACCATCCACGAATTTATGGGCACCTTTCGTAGCGAGTACCACTTCCTCGCGTTTGCCGGTATCCTTCAGCACTTCGCCAATCAGTTCCTCCGAGCGTCCGGGCCCGTAAATGTAGGCTGTATCCCAAAAGTTGATGCCTTCTTCAAGAGCCGTCCGCAGGACATCTCTTCCGGTATCTTCATTCAGGTTAGGGAATAGGTTATGTCCACCAATTGCATTCGTACCAAGACCAATCTGATTCACATACAAATTCGTTTTACCAATACGTGTTTGCTTTGACATTTATTGATCATCTCCTCTATCCTTATCATAACAAAAATAGGGTGGAAATTTCCAAAAATAAGCAATAGAAGGCGAGAAAAAAGCAGATGAATCAACGGACTCATCTGCTCCACTTATTTGGTTTCCATGTCTTCGGTGGGTGATGCTTTCCCTGCTTGGCTTAGAATAATGCCAATGACCGTGCCAACCAAGGCTGGTAGGACCCATTCCATTCCATGTTCAGAAAACGGAAGGGCTTCGGTGAATGTTTCCACGAGTCCTAATGGTACATCAAAAGCGCTCAGTCCATCGATCAGGGCAAAGATACCGGTGAAAATCATAGCGCTCCGGTATACTTTTTTTGGATTCTTAAAGTGACGGCTGAAGAATGTCAAAGCGACCAGGACAATTGTTAAAGGGTAGGCCATCACTAGGAAAGGTACGGATACTTTTAAGATTTGATTCAATCCTAGATTGGATAGAGTGAACCCGATTAGCGTGATGAGCAGGACGACCGTTTTGTAGCTGGCCTTAGGAATTAGATTGGAAAAATAATGTCCACAGGCTGTTGTTAATCCTACTACGGATGCGATACAGGCCAATAGGAAGATGATCCCCAAAAGGGTTTTCCCGCCTGTCCCAAGTAATAGGGTAGAAGCGGCGGTCAGGATATCGGTTCCATTTTCATAAGAACCGTTCGCAGCCATGCGTGCTCCCATGAAACCTAAGGATGTATACACAAGAGATAGGAAGATTGCTGTGACCATTCCAGCCTTTATGGTGTACTTAGTCAGCTGCTTACGGTCCGATACCCCTCTCTTTTGGATGGAGGTCAGGATGACAATCCCGAAGGCCAGGGCGGCTAAAGCATCCATCGTGTTATAACCTTCAATGAACCCTTTTGAAAAAGCACCTGTTACGTACGCCTCTGTTGGTGCCTGGAAGGGTGCATCCAGTTTTATAAAGCCAACGATACAAAGGATGACAATAGACCCTAATAGAGTGGGCGTGCTCCAACGGCTCATGATGGTCTCCATTTTTTCAGGATTCATCGATATGGCATAAACGATCAAGAAGAATGCAATCGTGAATAGGAATAAAAAGAGCGATTGGCCTATCGTGTCGCCAAGATAGGGTTTGAATCCCATTTCATAGGCGACGTTAGCATTTCTGGGTATGGCAAGGAAAGGTCCGATGCTTAAATAGATGACGATCATGAAAATCTTGCTGAAAGTTGGGTGCACACGCGACCCAATCGTTTCTGCCCCGCCTTTGACGAGGGAAACGGCGACCAGAACTAGAATCGGGAGTCCGACGCCTGTGACGATAAATCCTGCGATGGCCGGCCAGAAGGAAGTCCCTGATGAGGCTCCCAAAAATGGAGGAAAAATCAGGTTGCCCGCCCCGAAGAACATGGAGAAAAGCATAAGCCCGATAAATAATACGTCTGTTTTTTTCATGATGATGTCTCCTTTTTACGATCTAGTGAAAAACTCGCCGAATGGACTAACGGGATCATGTGAAAGTATTACTAAGAAAATAAAAAAACGCCCCTACTTAGAGGGACGAGTTGTGTGCTCGCTTTACCACCCATATCCGCGCTTTTTTAAAAGCCACGGCAATCAGTCAACGTACGGTCCATACGGAGCTATTATAATCTAAAGATAATTTAGCAAATTCAGTATACTAAGTCAATAGGATGAAGTCTTCTTTAGGACAGGATATTAGTCCTAGAGAATCTGGTATGGTTTAAAACGGTTTATGATCAATCGAAAGAATCGTAAAAACTCCCTATTATCTTTCTACCTTCATCTATATTATAATAGAAGTAGAACAC
This sequence comes from Peribacillus sp. NPDC097284, assembly GCF_044761765.1. Lineage (NCBI taxonomy): Bacteria > Bacillati > Bacillota > Bacilli > Caryophanales > Bacillaceae > Peribacillus > Peribacillus sp. NPDC097284. Next base: position 263,246 of record NZ_JBIWCZ010000004.1, on the reverse strand, counting down.
TAAAGGAGACAATATGATGTCTGAAAATAAAAAGTTGAGCCTGGCGGATGCTGTCAAGCAGAAATTGGCGCAAAAGCAAGCTGAAACAAGTAAAGATAAACTTGAAACCGGTGTTGTGAAAAAAACAAAACCGCTTAAAAGCCAATTAACTAAAAAGCCCAATAATCAACGTAAGCGCACAGGGGTATAATCCCAATTTGTCAAAGGACAATTACTGTTCAATGCTTATCAGAGAGCAGTATCCTTCATGATCAAAGGTGCTGCTTTTTTTATATTATTTTATTTTTTACCATTTTAAGGTAGTGTGTGAACGGGGATTCTGGTAATTTAATGGTATAGGAAATATCCCTCGCATTGCTTCATATCCTGGTGAAATCCATAAAAGCATATTTTAAGGGAGAGAGTCGATTTGTTAAAAACATTACAAGCCCGGCGGTTTCTGTTTTAAACTTGTAAGAGTTATGACATGTTGTTACCATATTGTTTTGTTAAAATAATAATTTGGAGCTTTGACAGATCATTTTCTTATCTAAAGGAACCTATTGATTTGATCCTTTACTTGAAAATATGAAATATATCGGGGGAATTACGATGGAAGAACAGCTGATTGGCAAAAAGTTCTATGAAACGATGATTGATGACATAAATAAGCATCCGATTCAAGCCTTGGGAGAAATGTTTCTCGTGGAACAAAAAAAGGAAAGATCGGATTTAACCACAATCAGGTTTGCCCAGGGGGAAGTGTACTTCCTGCATCATGACTTTGAGGCGGCCATATTTAAATGGGAGAATATAGAGGGTAATCTTGCTGAATGGGCTAAGAAGAATATTGCTGATGCCTACTTTGAGCTAGAGATGTATTCGACGGCAGAAGATATTTATAAAGCCATTAATACGAGCGAACCTGTATTAAAGACGGAAGTCCTTCTGCAACTGTTTTCACTATACATAGTAGAAACAAGAAATGATCTGGCATCCAAAGTGGTGAAGGAAGCAGTCGATTTCCAACCGGATTATCCAAATGTCACGGAAATTGCGCGCTCCTTCTTTGAAGCGCAAAAGGATTGGAATAGCGCGATAGTTTTAGCGGCCAACGAAAGTATCCGTACGGAGTCAATGGCTTGGTTCGATGTTTTGAAAACATACATCCAGCAGGGCGTTGCACAATCGACGGCTCCGGATTATTTCGCGAACGTGCTTAGATCCTTATATAATCTTGACCAAGATCGTTTTGAGAAAATGACGGTAGCCCTTTGGAAGAACTATAAATATACGGATTCTTACTTTGAATGGCTTAAGGTCATCAATAAATTGATCGATGAAATCGAATTGAACAACGGGGATGTTTGGGATGAGCTTTCCGTCTATTATCGCGATGCCTATGCAGGATTACTAGAAGGTACGCATTTAGTCAAAGAGTTAAGTCCTGTCGTACCAAGACTGTTGGAAAATTGGTTGAAAATCGCGGAAGGGGAGATTTCGTTATTTGCAGCGGCCTCTGTCCTTTCCTGGAATGAGATTTTCCCAGATACAGTGAGCGCACTTGTTGTTCAAGATGCAGAAAGTCTGTTAGCGAAATCCCCTAGATTGGGAGGCGGTCTCGAAGCAGGCGAAAAACTGATTCACTCCATCATTCAATGGGCAGAGAGCAATGATCTATCAGTCGGCAATAAGCTGAAATGGATGGTTGAGGGAATTAAGGATATGAGCAATTTCAATCTGCTTCTTGTTGGAAGTGCAGGAAATGGCAAGACATCCTTCATTCAATCGATAGCGGGTGAAAGCATTGCAGCGGAAGACCATTCATCTCTTGTGAGCGTTAAAGATGGCGATGACCTGGAAATCTATGAAATTACCGATACAGATCGTAAAATGGTCGAAGAGTTAACGGAGTTGGATGAAACGCGTCGTCAACGCGGAACGATTGTCGATGTGACACTCATCAGTGATTATTTGAGAAATAATCGCCTGCGTCTACTGGATACTCCAGGATTTAATGGAGAGAAAAGCGTAGACCCTGACTTCCAAAATTACTTACTGGAGAGCGATGGAGTGATGTTCGTTCTGGATGCACGGGCACCTTTCACGGGCAGTGAACGTGATTTGCTATTGGAAATGCAACAAATGGCCCCTAAACTTCCTATTCATTTCTTGCTGAATAAAATGGATACCATCTATAGTGATCAAGTGGCAGTCAGGATGGAAGATGAAACATGGGATAAGGTGAATGCTTATTTCCCGAACGCGAAGGTATTTGCTTTCTCCAAGCTTTATGACAGCAAACAGCAACTGCAGGATCTAGCCGTCTTCCTTCACGCAAACTATCAAGATAGCAATTGGAAGGAAATGAGGGCGGAGAAGCTCCTTGCCTTCACGCGTAAAACTTTATCCTATCTATTAGAAAAACGGGCAGCGAATGAACGGAAATGCGAGCATTCGATTTCTTGGAATGAACAGATGGAAGTGAAGTTGAATGGCGCTACGAATCAGTTGACTGATTTGGAAAAAGAAAAAACCGAAAACATTACAAGATCTTATCGCTTATTAAAAGAAGAAGTGAAAAAACAGCTTTCCACACGAATTCCTGAATTACTGCGTGATTGCTCTAAAACATTATCTGAGAATAGTGACTTTAGCCAAGTGCATATACAGTTGAATCAGGAAATGAACGATCGGATCCAGGCATTTATATCCGATAAAATCATGCCGCAGTATTTCCGCTCGCTTCAAGACTGGATTGCTACATCTGAGTTAGAATTCACGCAAAGCCAACAGTTCATGGATGAGATGAGCGCAGGCTTCAATGAGCTATACAAAGAAGAACGTATTGTACTGGCCGGGGACTTCCGGGTCTTGGATGACTGGCGCCGTGATGCGGACCGGATGACAAGCAGCATCCGGATAGAAAATGTAAACATATTACTAAGAAGGACCCCATCTCAGTTGATTCTTAAGGGAGCCGGGAAGCTATTTGGTGCCATTCCGCAAAATAAAGCGAATATGTACAATCGATATAAGAAGTTCTTGGAAAATGAAGACTTCCAGGATGTTGCCGATATGATCAGTGACCGATTCCTTACTCAGTTTGGATTGTTCGAAAAATCCTTGGAACGTGACATATCCCTGTTCTACCGCAATCCATTTGCCATCCTTGAAAAAAATATCGAACAGACGAAAGCCGAAATCAAAGAACAGCAGGCTACATTGGAACATATGAGACAAAATCCTGAAGTCTACCGTGATCCGATTACCCTGTTCGAAGTGAAACTGCGCCAATTCGAACGCCTTGAAAAAATCGAGAAAAGACGCCTGGCGAAACTGCAAGGAAAATAAAACATTTAAAATATTCTAAAAACTATTGACTTAATGACTATATCCCTATAAAGTGGTACTTACCATAACGAAACGTAACACATTATATTCTCTTATCAAGAGTGGCGGAGGGACTGGCCCTACGATGCCCAGCAACCGTTCCAATTAGGAATTGGTGCTAAATCCTGCAAAACAGAAATGTTTTGACAGATAAGAGAGGGATAAGTCTGCAAACCAGCTGATTAAACCTCTCTATTTTAGAGAGGTTTTTATTTTGTGTTTATGCCGAGCTAACAGATAAGAATAATGTAAAAAATAGGGGGAATTAAAATGGGAAAATCAATTTTAAAAGGAGCTTTCGTTTCCGTCATCGCTTCGGCGTTGCTTTTGACGGGGTGTTCTTCGGGACAAAGTACAGGGGAAGCGAAAAAAGAGGAAAAGGTATCTTTTGAAAATGTTCCAGAACGATTTGCGAAAGGCGAGGGAGCTAAAATTAAAGTCATTCGTAAAATTGGCGGCGATGATCACACGGCCCAATACTTAGCAGGGGCGCAAGAAGAAGGAGAAGCACTTGGCTTCCAAGTAGATACTTTTACGGCCAATGGCGATACGGCTAAATTCCATGATGCCATCGCTCAGGCTCTGGAGGAAGACTATGATGGCTATATCATTTCCCATGGTGATGATGCAGCGACAGTGAATGACGTACAAAAGTTGGTTGATGCAGGGAAAAGCGTAGTCACATTCGATTCCATCGGCGATTTAACGAAAATTGATGGGGTAACAGTAACCTCACAAGATGACGAAGCATTGGCAACTCTTGCTTTTGACAAATTGATTGAAGAGCAAAAAGGCGAAGCGAACATTGCATACCTTTGGGTAGATGGTTTCCCTCCTATGGTGAGAAGAAATGCCGTGTATCAAGAAAAGCTGAAAGAAAATCCTGGCATTCATGAAATTGAAAGATTCGGAGTGGCATCTTCAGATACTTCTGTCCAGACGCAAAACGCGGTATCGGCGATGTTAAACAAGTATCCAAAAGGTAAACTAGACGCAATTTTCGCAACATGGGATGCATTCGCTATCGGAGCAGCTCGTGCGATAAAAGAAGCGGGGCGCGATGAAGTGAAAATCTATGGTATTGACGTGTCCAATGCCGACCTTCAGGAGATTCAAACAAAAGGAAGCTCATGGTCGTATACCGCAGCGGTTGATCCGAAGTTGATTGGTGCAGTGAATATGAGACTGCTAGCGAAAAAACTAGCGGGGGAAGAAACGCCGCAAACCTATGATTTAGAAGCATCATTGATATCTCAAAAACAGCTTCAATCATCGAAGGACGCTGTCAATATGACCAATCTATCCGGCATTGTTCAAGGCTGGGGAGTATCAACGGAATTTGAAGAAGACTGGATGAAAGTATTGAAAGAACATTATAAGAAGTAACGATCAGAATCAGTAGACACTCTCTTTCAAGTTGAAGAGAGTGTCTGTTTAATGGGAGGGATTGGACATGGGCATTCAACTAGAAATGAAACAAATATCGATTGAGTTTCCAGGTGTAAAAGCGCTTAGTGAAGTTGATTTTTCAGTACAGTCGGGAACAGCACATGCATTGGTCGGCGCAAATGGAGCAGGGAAATCGACGCTAATGAAAGTCTTATCAGGAGCTCATGTCCATTATACCGGCGACATTTTTCTAAATGGCCAGGTACAGGATATCCGGTCGCCAAAGTCGGCACAGGAAGCTGGCATTCAAATTGTGTATCAGGAAGTGGATACGGCCCTCATTCCTTATTTAACGGTTGCGGAGAACGTGATGCTGAATGAATCCGTACAGAACATGGGGAGAAAACAAATCATCAAGTGGAAGGAATTACATAGAAAAGCGACGGAAATCTTGGAAGAAATGAACATCCATGTGTCTTCGAAAAAACTGGTAAGGGACCTTACGTTGGCCGAAAAGCAGATGGTCTTGATAGCTAGGGCCGTTTCAACCGCATGTAAATTCTTGATTCTCGATGAGCCGACTGCTCCGTTAAGCCATACGGAAACAACGGAACTATTCCGGATTGTGAATGAGCTGAAGCAACGTGGTGTAGGCATTATTTTCATTTCTCATCGTCTACCCGAGATATTTGAAGTGTGTGAGGACATTACAATCATGAGAAATGGGAAGAGTGTGAGGCGCAGTAGAATCAGTGATATCACACAAAACGAAGTGATTGAGCAGATGCTTGGAAAGTCAATGGAAGAACAGTTTCCCGTCGTGAATGCCGAGCTAGGTGCGGTGATGTTTGAAGTGAACCGACTGTCGGATGCCGATAAAGTCAAAGATGTCAGTCTTCATGTGAGGGCCGGTGAGATAGTCGGTTTAGCGGGCCTTGTCGGGGCAGGAAAAACGGAGCTTTGTAAAACGCTTTTCGGCCATACGGCCATTATAACGGGGGATGTTGTGTTGAATGGAAGGAAGCTTATTCTGAAAACGCCCCATCATGCTGTGAAGAGCGGCTTGGCACTAGTCCCCGAAGAACGGAGGAAAGAAGGCGTTCTCGTACAGGAGTCTGTTACTACGAACTTGACTGCTGCAAGTGTCGGGAAATTCAGTAAGGCATTCAGCTTCGTCGATCGCCAGGCAGAAAAGATAAAGGCGAAAGACCTGATAGCCACTCTTGGGATCAAAACGCCTTCAGAGGAAGCGAAGGTCGAAAACCTATCAGGGGGCAATCAGCAAAAGATCGCCATCGGAAAGTGGTTATTGGCTGATGCGGATGTATACATATTCGATGAGCCGACAAAAGGCGTCGACGTCGGGGCCAAGAAGGATATTTTTGAACTGATCGCAAAGTTAGCCCAAAAGGGGAAAGCGATTATTTATGCATCATCCGAATTGGCCGAAATCATAGGAATCACAAACAGGACCTATGTTTTATATGACGGAAGGATGGTCAAGGAGCTAGAGACAAGCAAGACAAATGAAGAAGAACTACTATTCTACTCAACAGGGGGCAAATAGGATGAGTACACCAATTCCGGTTCTTACAGAGAAACCAACAACGCCAGCCAGGAAAAAAGTTGATCTGTTCGAATTCTTTTATAAATATGGAACGATTCTGACGATCATCATCTTGATTGCCGTTTTTGCTATTGCGAATCCATCGTTCATTCAAACGAATAATCTTATTAACATTTTACGTTCCATCTCCATCGTGACGATCATCGCCATCGGGATCACGATTTCCTTGACGGTTGACGGCTTCGATTTGTCAGTTGGCTCCGTTGCCTCATTAGCCAATGCCATCGTCATCTCGATGTTTGTCTGGTTTTCCCAGGATACGTTGATTGCGATAATAGCGGCCATTGGTGCTTCGCTTGTGGTGGGCGCATTGAATTCATTCATGATTGTAAAGTTAAGGATCCCGGACATGCTGATGACATTGGCGACCATGTTCATCATTCAAGGGCTTGCCCTTACTTATACAAAAGGGGCCACGGTTTCACAAAACATGGTGATGCCTGACGGAACATTCGCTACAGGTTTAATCAGCCCATTTTTCGCCAAAATCGGACAAGTGCCTTGGATTATCCTGATCATGGGCGTCATTGTCGTTGCGACTCATATCTTTTTGACCTACACGAAGCATGGCCGTTATATGTACATCATTGGGGGAAATAAGGAGGCGGCTAGACTTTCGGGAATCTCGGTCAATAAATATAAAGTAGTGGCCTATCTTCTGTCGGCGCTGTTCGCTGCTATCGGCGGGATCGTCCTTGCTTCCCGCGTCATGACATCGGAAATCAATTCAGGTTCTCCCTATTTAATGGATGCGGTGGCGGCGGCCTTCATTGGTTCTTCTGTTCTAGGAGCAGGTAAACCGAATGCTTTCGGAACGTTCATCGGGGCCGTTTTGATTGGAATCCTGCAAAATGGGCTAATCATGATGTCGGTCCCATATTATGCAATGGACATCGTGAAAGGCGCAGTTCTCGCCCTTGCCTTGGCTGTGACCTATTATAAACAAAAACACTGAAACATTAAGGACCAGCAGTCGCCATGATTGCTGGTCTTTTGTTTCAGTGTGGCGAATTTTTCATTTGGGCTTGGATAACTTCATTTCATACTGCATATAAATCGTACCGGCCTGTTCTTGTGTAATCTCGAATTTCTTACTCACCTTTTCCGTGATGGCGTCTTGGGTATTCTGTCCTCCAGTGTTGTATAGTGACTTCATGTAAAGATAAATTTCTTTTTCTTTATCTGAACCGATTGCATCGTTTTCCCCGGGTGCCTGTGAATATCCTTCCGCCACTTGGCTGACCCCTTGCTCGAGGCCGCTTTCTTCAGAGGACTCTTCCGTTGTTGGGCTTGCTTCACTTTCCTCCACGGTTTTTTTACTGGATGGATTTTGCATGCAGCCATACAGTAGACAAAGAGAGCAAGCCAATAGGACAAACTTCATCGCTCTTATCATCCCTACCTCCTTATATGAAAAAAGAAACAGAATCTTCATATATAAGATCCTGTTCTAATGGGGTGCTTATTTAAACTTCTGGATTTCACTGTCTCCCTCGAATTTGTTATCCTCCAATATGCCAATCTCCTCAATGTGATTCCGGGCGGCCTCGTCACCTAATCTGTATATGATCCGGTATAGTTTTTTCATGGCCGCATCATATTTATCATTGGCCCGGTCATGATGGTAGAGAAGATAAGGTACGTGAGAACGGGCAAAAGCTTCAAGATCATCTTTCAGATGGTCGTCCAAACATTGCTTTAACTCGGCTAATTCGTCATCATTCGCTTGTATGGTGAAGCTTGGGTTTTCATCTAGTTTCTGTGCCAGAATATCTCCACTCACTAAATCCACATGATACGTCTGCTTTTCTTGACTCATTTATACCACCCCTTCAAGTGTTTAATTATGATGTACCACTATTTGTAAAAAAGTAACCCTGAAAATGAATATCCCATAAAAAAGTCGCTTTCATACATAGATGTCAGATATTTCTTATGAAATAGGGTAAGATAGATTTAGAGATTGATAGGACAACTTAGGACATTTAACAAGGATGGGGAGTGCTACAATGAAGAAATTATCCGTATGTATTGTATTGATGGTATTTATCGTTTCAGGTTGTGCAACGAGGATGTATGATTCAAACATGGAATTGGGGAAAAGCCAACTAAAGGAAGAGAATTATTTAGAAGCACATGAAGCATTTGAGTTGGCTTATGAAGATGATCCCACTGCGGAAGCGAAAGAGCTGATGGAGCTATCAGGCATACTTTACGATGGAATGAAAAAATATGAAGAACAGGATGTAGAAGGAGCACAGGTTTTTTTCGAAGAGGCAGCCGCATATAAGGCAAAGTTTGAAGAAGGCAAGTTGATGGTTCAAAAGGCTACGGAAATGTTGGCGAAAACGGAAGAAGCCGACGTAGAACCAGTTGAAGAGGAGACGGATTTAGAGGAAACGACGGATGACCAAACGGGGGAGGAATCAGAAGCAATCCCCGAGTCGGAAGTTGAAGATAAACCGGCAGTAGAAACAGAAACGCCGAAGGAAGCACAAGAAGAGGAAAAAGCCGCTAAGGAAGAACCAGCCGAAGAAGGACCGGTTGAAGAGGAGAAGGACCCGGACCAAGCCTTTACAAAAGCGAAAGCGGAGCAGCTGGTGAAGGATTATGTGGATGCCGAAAATAATCCGCATCTACAAATCCAATATGATCATGATGATGAAAAGGGAGACTATATTTTTCAAGTCTTTGAAGTCGTCAATGATAGTAACGAAGGTGGACATACTGCCACATTTGGCTGGTATGGCGTGAATAAGCAGAAAAAAGAAGTGTATGAAGTGATGTAAGGAGGGGCGCCTTTAATAGAGGCGTCTTTTTTTTGGTTGTAAGCAGTTTATCGGTCAAAGTCGTAAATATATCGGTCAATTTGGATGATTTATCGGTCAAAACCAGACCTTTATCGGTCCAAGCCGCAAATATATCGGTCCATCTAAGAAATTTATATTTTTTCAAGGTTTCTTAAGAATTTTTTAATAATTCCTGTTTATGATGGAGGCAGGTGAAAGTCATAAATAGGAGGGAAGAAGATGGAGAACTATAATGGTGAAGGACAAGTCAGGGTGAAAGATAAACCGAAAAAAGTAAAGTCACATGTGTTTACTGGTCTTGTTTCTGGAGTGGTCGCTTCTTTAGTAACCTCTTCTGTATTTGTATTCGGGGGTGAGTTTGGGGATACCGAGAAAGAAGCCGTGAATGAAACCTCTCAAACCGCAGCCGTAGAGCAAACGGTCACTCCACAGAAATTGTCGACGAGTACAGATTCCAATCAGAGGGCTGATATGGTTGAAACAGCTTCAAAATCGATTGTAGGTGTCGTCAACTTTCAAGAAACACAAAGTCGGTATCCCCTCCAGCAGCAAAGTACGGAAAATGAAACGGTGGAAAGCGGCACGGGATCAGGGGTCATTTATAAAAAAGACAATGGCAAAGCCTATATCATCACGAATAACCATGTAATCGAAGGAGCTAAGGAAGTGGAAATATCGTTATATGATGGGAAAAAGGCAACAGCAGAGGTGGTCGGTGCTGATGCCTTAACGGACTTAGCGGTGTTGACGATTGATGATTCAATTGCTCCGGAAGCCGTCAGTATTGGTGATTCTGATAGCATTCGACCAGGTGAGGAGGTATTGGCCATCGGGAATCCGCTCGGACTTGATTTTTCGCGCTCAGTAACACAAGGAATCATTAGTGCAACGGGAAGGGCGATTTCGGTTGATACTTCGGACGGCGAATGGGAGCTGGATGTGTTACAAACGGATGCGGCCATCAACCCTGGAAATAGCGGGGGTGCCTTAATCAATACGGCTGGTGAAGTGATTGGCATCAATAGCTTGAAAATATCGGAAAGTGGAGTGGAGGGCTTAGGCTTTGCGATTCCAAGTAACGAGGTCATCCCGATAGTAAAAGAGCTAATCGAAAAGGGAAAAATTACGCGACCCTATTTAGGTGTCAGTCTTAACAATACAGAGGAACTCCCACAATATTATCTACAGAAAATGCCTGAGCCTGCAAAAACCGGGGTAATGGTCAATAGTGTAGAACCAGGTTCGGCGGCTGCGGATGCAGGTCTCCAGCAACAGGATGTCATCGTGGCGATTGAGGGCGCCAAGATTGGCACGGCTGCTGAATTGAGAAAACAACTGTACAAAGATAAGAAAATAGGTGACAAGGTTACATTCAAGATCTATCGAGGGGCAAAAGAAAAGACGTTGACGATAACCTTGAAAGGTTCTTAATAGGAAAAGACTTCGGATTGAAAACTGTCCGAAGTCTTTTCTTTTAGAGTAGAATTTTTAGTATAGCTAATAATATAACCATGAGGGAACATATCTATATTCCCTTCCAATAAAGAGAAATGATTTGTCAAGGAAAACAACGTGTTTATAATGTAAAATAGTATAAATATTGACAAAAATGTGAAAATTGTTAAAATAGAAAGAAAAGGAGCTGACAGGATGGAAGCTAATCAGAAGATCATGGATGCATTGAAATGGGTATCAGGCACAGGATGTACAATCGGAATTATATTGTTTTTAATCAGTTTTTCTGTAAGCGGTTACAACGGAGGGTATGTGCTGTCAACAATAGGGATAACCATAGCGTTAAGTGCAGCGAGTATTTTCTTGGTTGGTATATTATTTGTCTTGGCAGAAGAAATGACGGCGAACACCAAAAAAGGGGAAAGAATTATACCGGAAACAACGAAGCTTATAAAATTCAAGTCCAAAACAAAAAGAAGAAAGGTGTCAATTTGACACCTTTCTTCTTTTTATTAGGAGAATAGAGCGTTTCTTCAATAGAAGAAACGCTTATTTACTTTAAAAAAACCGTATGCAGGTAATGATAAAAAAGTATGATTTTTTAGTTTCCACAATGGCTAAGGGAAAAACACTTACAATAATTTATATCAGTATAAAATAAGTAAGTGAAGAAAAAGGATGTTTATACCAGATTAGACATATTATCCTACTCGTATTGTGAAATATTTAACATTAGAGGTGATTTTGAGGCATATTTCCCCATGATGTATAATGTTACAATTGTTTATTTCACTATATTAATATAAAATAAAATAGACATAGGTAGGGACAATCCTGTACTTTGGGAAGCTGTCTCGTTTTTCATTATAAGGATTTATTATAGGGCATAAGAAAAAAATAATACAATATAACTGCTCATTTACCACATATTTACGGTTTTTAAATGAACTTTTTATGACATTCTTCATTTCATATTGTCTTTTTTTCCACTTGGAACTAAGATATGAGAATAAGAGGTTTAAAGATTGGTAAATGTTTTCTCCGAATAATTACCAATGTCAAATATATTATACTAAGAGAGGGGTAGCACGATGAAAATAAAGTGGGCTTTTTTAACCATCCTTTTTACTGTTGCCACAGTGTTAACAGGCTGCGAACCATTAATGGTCTTAGATCCAAAAGGGCCTCAAGCTGAAACGCAAGCTAAGGACATAATGTTATCTATTGGATTAATGTCGATTATCGTTCTAGTCGTTTTTGGAATTTTAATCTATATGTTAGTCAAGTACAGAGCTTCTAAACAAAGTAAGGATTACGAACCGCCTCATATTGAAGGAAGTAAACTTGTAGAGACAATTTGTGTTGGTGTTCCAATTTTAATTGTAGGTTTCCTTTCTATTGTTTCTACTCAAAGTAACTATAAAGTAGAGGCAACACCTGAAGGATATGAAGATAAAGAGCCTTTGGTTGTTTACGCTTCAACATCTAACTGGAAATGGCATTTTAGTTATCCAGAAGAAAATATTGAAACGGTTAACTATTTATACATTCCAACAGACCGTCCGCTTGAATTCAAACTTTACTCTTATGGACCAATCACAAGTTTCTGGATTCCACAACTTGGTGGTCAAAAATACGCAATGAGCGACATGGTTAACACTCTGCACCTAGCAGCTGACGAACCAGGTGAATACATGGGTAGAAACGCAAACTTTAGTGGTAAAGGATTCGCTGAGAACACGTTCAACGTTACAGCAATGCCTGAAGCCGAGTTTGATGAATGGGTAGATGAAGTGCATCAAACTGCTAAACCTCTTACAGAAGATAAATTCGATGAGTTATTAGAACCAGGTCATCTTGGTACATCCACTTACACTGGAACTCATCTAGAATTCAGTCCTGCTCCTGAGGGTGAAAATGGTGGACATGATCATGGATCAGACGAAGGTTCACACGAAGGACATGATTCACACGAAGAGCACGAAGAACACGAAGAACACGAAGAACATAGCAATCATTAAGATGTGGGGTTAGTTATACAACTAACCTTACAGGGTAAACAATAAATTTCCAAAAGGAGTCACGATAGTATGGAATTCTTTGATCGATTTGCCGTACCTCATCCAAGTCTTGCGATTTACGCATCGATGGTTGCCATTGGTCTTACTACTCTTGCCATAATTGCTGGTTTGACCTATTTCAAAAAATGGGGTTATCTTTGGCGTGAATGGTTAACAACGGTTGACCATAAACGTATCGGTATCATGTATATAATTGCTGCTTTAGCCATGCTTTTCCGCGGTGGCGCAGATGCTATCATGATGCGTGCACAACTTGCCGTACCAGATAACACTCTTTTAGATGCACAGCATTATAATGAAATTTTCACGACACATGGTGTCGTAATGATCATATTCATGGCAATGCCATTTATCATGGCGTTCATGAACATCGTTGTTCCGCTTCAAATCGGTGCACGTGACGTAGCATTCCCACGTCTAAATGCACTAAGTTTCTGGTTATTCTTTATGGGTGCGATGTTAATAAACATTTCATTCGTAGTCGGTGGTTCTCCTGATGCAGGTTGGACTTCTTATTTCCCACTGGCAGGTAATGACTTCAGTGAGTCGGTAGGCTCGAATTATTACATGTTCGCTCTTCAGATTTCAGGTCTTGGTACATTGATGACGGGTATTAACTTCATCACTACAATCCTGAAAATGAGAGCACCTGGTATTACATTGATGAAAATGCCAATGTTTACTTGGTCAGCTTTAATCACTAACTTAATCATTGTTTTCGCTTTCCCTGTATTAACAGTGTTGCTTATCATGGGAACAATGGATAGATTATTCGGAACCCACTTCTTTACAACAACTGGTGGCGGTATGGATATGCTTTGGGCCAACTTCTTCTGGGTTTGGGGACATCCTGAGGTTTATATCTTAATCTTGCCGGCATTCGGTATTTATAGTGAGGTTATCTCAACCTTTGCCAAACGTAACCTATATGGTTATAAATCAATGGTAGCTTCAATGGTTCTTATCTCGCTTCTTTCATTCTTAGTATGGGTGCATCACTTCTTTACTATGGGTCAAGGAGCACTTACAAACAGTATCTTCTCTATCACAACGATGGCGATTGCTGTTCCAACCGGAGTTAAGATATTCAACTGGTTGTTCACGCTTTGGAAAGGTAAGATTACATTTACCACTCCAATGATTTATTCAGTACTATTCTTACCGATCTTTACTATCGGTGGTGTTACTGGGGTAATGCTTGGTATGTCAGCAGCCGATTACCAGTACCATAATACAATGTTCTTGGTAGCCCATTTCCATATGGTTATTATTCCTGGTGTTGTATTCGCGATGCTAGCTGGTCTGCATTTCTACTGGCCAAAAATGTTCGGTTTCATGTTGAATGAAAAGCTTGGTAAGATTTCAGCTTGGATCATTACAATGAGTACATTAGTTGCCTTTATGCCAATGTTCTTCAGTGGATTAGATGGTCAAGCACGTCGTATGTACACATATTCTGAATCAACTGGATTCGGGTTGATGAATATGATTTCCTTCATTGGAGCAGCTGGACTTGCTGTAGGTTTTGTAGTAATCGTCTATAACGTGTACTACAGTGTACGTTACTCTCCAAGAAACATCGGTTCAGATCCATGGGATGCTCGTTCTCTTGAATGGTCTACTCATAACCCTGCACCGGAATATAACTTTGCCGTATTACCACAGGTTAATTCAATCGAACCTGTTTGGGATGCTAAGAAAAAGGGACATGACTTATTCCCAGGCAAGTATGAAAAAATTCATATGCCTAATAATAGCGGAATGCCGATCATCATGAGTGCGATTTTCTTTGTTTGGGGCTTCTCATTCATATTTGCACTTTGGATTCCTGCTATCGTTGCTACAATCGCGATCTTTGTTTGTATGGCGCTTCGGTCATTCGAGGAAGATCATGGTCACTACATTTCAGTTGAAGAAATTGAAGAGACAGAATCAAAATTGCGAGGTGCTAAATAATGAAAATTGATAACTCGCTGCCACTTGAATATAGTACTGAAGAGAATAGTCTGAAGATATTTGGTTTCTGGATTTTCCTTGGTGCTGAAATTATGCTTTTCGCTACACTTTTTGCTGGATATTTCGTATTACAGGGCCGTACTGCTGGAGGCCCTGGAGTGGAGATTTTTGAAATCACTCCAGTTCTAGCTGAAACAATCTTACTTTTAACAAGTAGTTTTGTTATCGGTCTTGGTATTCACGCCATGCGTCTTGGCAGACAGAAAGCGATGATAACTTTCTTTGCTATCACGCTTCTGCTAGGCCTAGGATTCTTATGCGTAGAAGTTTACGAGTTTATCCACTATGTTCATATTGGGGCAGGATTACAAACTAGTGCTTTCACAGCCATGCTGATGACAACATTAGGAACTCATGGAGCTCACGTAACCGCTGGTCTATTCTGGGGAACGTTCATTATCCTTCAGGTTAAAAAGCGCGGATTGACTCCAGCGACAGCTAATAAATCGTTTATCTTCTCTCTTTACTGGCATTTCTTGGATGTGGTTTGGATCTTTATCTTTAGCTTCATCTATCTGAAAGGAATGATCTCATAATGTCTGAATTGTTCCCACGAAAACAAGTAATGGGTTTTGTATTCTCAATGATTCTTACTGCAGTGGCTCTTGCCGTTTACTTCTTTGATATGTCATTCCCAGTTGGTATGACGGTACTTCTTGTTACTGCATTTATACAAGCAGGTCTTCAACTTGTTGTATTCATGCATGCTGGTGAAACGAAAGATGGAAAAGCAATTTACGTAAACGTTTATTACGGTATGTTCATTGCATTATTCACGGTCTTCGGTACTTTACTAGCTATGACTTGGGGTTACTTGTAAGAGAATCTATCAAAAGAGGGCGTCCTTCAAAAGGCGCTCTTTTTTGTTGGAGGAAATTTCATATGGTAGGGTAAGGGGATCCAAAAAAGGCAATAAAAAAAGCAGGTATCTAAGGCGATGCCTGCTTTTTTATTCCTTCCATTGTTTCTCGACTTGATGAAGTGCCATTTGGAAAATTTCCTGCTCATTAGCACCTGGTTTTGCAAGAACATTCGTTTGATATGACTTTCCATTGTAATCCACTTTCACAGTAACTTTAACCATTTTCCATCTTCCTTTCTTTATCATGGTACCTTCGAAGTACACACTTACTATATACCCATTCTTACCGGGCAATCAAACATTTAGCCTATGCTGCTCTCTAAAATATTTAATATTCATAATTATCTGATAAATCAAACGAGATGTCAACACTTTTTGGGGTCAGACCCTATTTCCCAGAATTCATTCAAGTGAAATAAGCTTGGTACGACAGGGGTCATGGCAGTTGGTTAAGGGGTCAGACCCCATTTCCCAAGGTGGCTCGGGAATGGGGTTTGATTTTAGATTTTGGTTAGGATGATTCCGATCAGGGCTGCGAAGACGCCGGCGATTTGGTAGGTTTTTAGTTTTTCTTTGAATAGGTAGCAACCAGCGAATACGACGATCAGGCAGTTGAGGCTGACGACTGGAAAGATGATGCTTGCTATGCCGGTATTCAGGGCGAAGAAATAGCAGCCGTATCCGATTACGCTCAAGAGGCCTACACAGGAACCAATCTTGATTTCTTTAGATTTAATTTTCTCATGTTTAATGCCCATCGCGACCATGAGGTAAACCGTTCCTCCTCCGTACATGGATACCAGGATATCAAGGGAGCTCAGGTGAAGGCGTGTCGTTGTCGTCATCAGGATGCCGAGTACGCCAAAGGAGAAGATGGCAAATAAGGTATGCATCATCCAAGGGACATACTGATGATTCCCTTTGGCATTTGGCGTGTACTGGATGATCAAGGTGGCGAGCAACATACAGATGACGCCGCTCCATTGCAACTGAGAAATGTGCTCATGAAAAATGAGCGCTGCACAGAGAATCGGGAAAATGGTATTCGCCGCGATTAAAGGGGAAGTCAGGCTTGCCGGGCCTTTTTCAAAGGCACTTGCCATTTGGATATTCCCATTAGCATTGAGGACCCCGATTGCCGCACCTAGCAGGATGGAGACCCAATTCAGGTTCAGCCCATCGACGAGCACACCATACATAATGGATAGAATGAAAGCAACAAAATAAAAGAAGAACTGGATATGTATTTTGGAATGGCCTTTTGTTCCACTCCATTTGAAAATGCTGTTATTGATGCCGAAACAAAAACTGGTGATGAGGGCTGCAAAAATCCACATGGCTGTAATCTCTTCCTTCATTTAGGATAAACTCTTTATATATTCTAGCTTAAGATAAGAAAGTTTCAAAGTTTGATATTGACAGAATTGAGTTTATCTACTATATTTACACATGATAAAATCAAATGAATTCCCGATAAACGGGAGAGGTTCATAGCATCACCCTCTTAAAAAAACTATGGCTTGATATTTTGCGAATCAACCATATCTTTAAGGAGATATGGTTTTTATTTGTGTAGAGGCCCCATTATGAACCTCCCTGGATACGTGGAAGAGGAGGACGTTTATATGTCTGGAAGAAAAGAAGAAGAATTAAAGGATATCACCCTACTAGGAAACCAGGGTACACAATATTCCTTTGATTATGCACCGGAGATTTTGGAGTCCTTTGATAATAAGCATCCGAACAGGGATTACTTCGTCAAGTTCAATTGCCCGGAGTTTACGAGTTTATGTCCGATTACGGGGCAGCCTGATTTTGCGACCATCTATATCAGCTACATTCCGAGTGTGAAAATGGTCGAAAGCAAGTCGTTGAAATTGTATTTGTTCTCTTTCCGCAATCATGGAGATTTTCACGAAGACTGCATGAATATCATCATGAATGATTTAATCGAATTGATGGATCCGAAGTATATTGAGGTCTGGGGCAAGTTCACTCCACGGGGTGGCATTTCCATTGATCCTTATACGAACTATGGAAAACCAGGGACGAAGTTTGAAGAAATGGCGAGTTACCGGTTGATGAACCATGACTTGTATCCAGAAACTGTGGATAATCGGTAAGTGAAATGTGGGCTTTAATGATTTAGCTTCTCGATTTTTCGGGAAGCTTTTTTATGTGTAGAACTTAAATTGGGCGGATAGGATAAGGCAATTTAACCATCATGAAAATTTCATTCGAATTGTCTTTATCAAAAATACATATGTCCTCATATAATGGAATTAATCCTTGATTGTTTCGTAAAAAAGCGTAATAATAGGGAGAGTTGATTTTGACAGAATATTTCTAAAAATAGGGGTTGTCGGGATGAAAGTAGCAAAGTTTGGCGGGAGCTCACTCGCGTCGGGAGAACAATTGAAGAAGGTATTCGAAATTGTGGTTTCAGATCCAGAGAGAAAAGTCATCGTTGTTTCAGCACCAGGGAAACGCAATTCTGATGATATAAAGGTGACGGATTTACTGATTGCCGCTGCGGAACGCCAGTTGCATGGGGATGATGGTGGGCTTTTAATAGAAGATGTCGTTTCTCGATATGCGAGTATTGCTGAGGAGTTAGACATTTCAGGAGAGGTCATTGCGGAGATACGTGACAATTTATATAGCCTGCTGCATGCAGACCAGAGTAAACCGAAGCGTTATTTGGATGCCTTGAAGGCGAGCGGAGAAGATAATAATGCGAAGCTGGTTTCAGCCTATTTTCGGAGTCGTGGGGTAGAGGCTCAGTATATGGACCCGATGAAAGCCGGCTTGATTGTGACGGATGAGGGCGGATATACACAGGTGCTTCCTGAATCATATGAGCGTTTATATGCACTTCGTGAGGAGCCGGGTATCGTGGTATTCCCCGGATTCTTCGGATATACAATGGATGGGGATGTTTTAACCTTTTCAAGGAGCGGATCGGATATTACGGGTTCGATTCTTGCAAATGGCGTCAAGGCAGACTTATATGAGAACTTTACGGACGTGGATGCCGTGTACGCAGTGAATCCACATGTGGTGTCCAATCCGAAGGGAATACGTGAATTGACGTATCGGGAAATGCGAGAACTGTCTTATGCCGGTTTTTCGGTCTTTCACGATGAAGCGTTAATCCCTGCATTCCGTGCTGGTATTCCAGTACATATACAGAACACGAACAATCCGAGTGCACAGGGGACAAGGATTGTGAGTACCCGTGATAATATGAATGGGCCCGTCGTAGGGATTGCGAGTGACAAAGGGTTTTGCAGTATTTACATTAATAAATACTTGATGAACCGTGAAGTTGGATTCGGTCGTAAATTGCTTCATATTCTTGAAGATTACGGTGTATCTTATGAACATGCCCCATCTGGCATTGATGATGTCACGATCATCCTCCGTCAAGATCAAATGAGTGAAGAGGCCGAGGCGAAAATTGTTTCGCGCATTAAGCAGGAGCTTCATGCCGATCAAGTCATTGTTGAACATAATCTGGCCTTGATCATGGTCGTCGGTGAAGGCATGCGTCATAATGTGGGAACAACGGCAAGGGCATCGAAAGCGTTGGCCGATGCTAAGGTCAACATTGAAATGATTAACCAAGGTTCTTCCGAAGTGAGCATGATGTTCGGTGTGAAGGGTCATAGTGAAGAGACGGCCATCCAGGCGCTATATCATGAGTTCTTTTAAGAATAAGAGAATATGAGACCCTCCTGAACAGGGGGGTTTTTCGTTTTTGGAAAAATAAGCTCTTTATTTTCTACCATAATTTAGGCATGATGGTAGAAGAGAGAAGGAAAGAGGGCGGACGGTATGGGGTGGTTAGTCAATCTACGGATTGCCATGTTCTTGATGATCAGCTTTATGTATTACTGGAGGATTCCGGATTCCAATCCATATGTAAAAGGCCTGCTCATCTTGATCGCTATTGGTTTTATCCTGAATCATTATTTGCTTTTTTATAAGGATTCAATTCAACATGATCTCCGAATCGTCTATTTCGATGGCATCCTCAGTTTTGTATATGGATTTTTGTTCCCCCAGACTACCCTTTATATGATTCTAGTCGGTGTCGTTGCGATTACTGTGTTTATCCTTGTCTCGGAGTCTAAGAAACATAGAATATTTGGCTTGTTTTTTGTATTACTATGGGGTTTGGTTATGATTTCGACCTATTTACAAACAGGTACGCTGGATATCATGGATAACCTCATGAGTTTCTCATTTGTCGCCTTTACGTCTGTAGTCGGCAATTTGATCCGGAAACTCACTGAGGCCAGTGATGTGGTGAATGAGCAATACTTACAATTGAATGAGGCGCATGAAGAGCTGTCTGTGGCCCATAAACGGTTGCAGGAATATTCCCTTCAGGCAGAGGAAACGGCAAAAATCAGAGAGAGAAACCGGATTGCAAGGGAGATACATGATACGGTGGGACATAAGATGACGGCCTTATTCGTGCAGATGGAGCTAGCTTATGAACTGATTGACCATGACTTGGAAAAGGCGAAGGGTACGATGAATATTTGCAAGGATTTGGCCCAGGGTGCCTTGGAGGAGGTTCGCTATTCCGTTCAGGCATTGAATGAAGACGAGACGGCTTTCCTGACAAGTGTGAATAGGTTGCTGAATGAATTTCACCAATCGACAGGCCTGAAATCGACTGTAGAACTTTCGGGGGATTCCAGCCATATTCCCCATACCCTTCAGCCAACACTCATCCGTGTGATTCAGGAGAGTCTAACCAATGCAAAACGTCATGGAAATGCAACGGTTAGTTCAATCAGGCTGGTCTGCATTCCGGAAATGGTGAGGGTTGAGATCCAGGATAACGGCAAGGGTGCAAGCCTTATCATTCCAGGGTTCGGGTTGAAGACGATGCAAGACCGGATTAATGAAATGGGTGGGGTGTTGTCATATGGAAGCAAGGAAGCCCAAGGGTTCCATATGACCGCAGAGTTCCCGTTAAACGAGAAAAAATGGGCGATAGGAGGAACGTGATGATAAGGGTAATGGTGGTTGATGATCAGCCGCTCATCCGTGACGGTTTGGCGGCTTTGTTGAATTTGCGTCCAGAACTGGAAGTGGTTGGCGTGGCAAGTAACGGCATGGAGGCTTATGAACGGTCAGTGGAAATGAAACCGGATATTGTGTTGATGGATATCCGGATGCCACAGACGAATGGTGTGGCAGGGACAAAGTTGATTACATCAAAACTTCCCCATACAAAGGTGCTGATGCTTACAACGTTTCAAGATAGTGCCCTCATTTTCTCAGCATTGGAGGAAGGGGCGAGCGGGTATTTGCTGAAGGACATGTCAGCGGACATGATTGCAAATGCCATCAGGACCGTTCAATCAGGTGGGGTGGTGCTGCCCCCGGAAATCACCATACACATGCTTCGAGAGTTAAGGAGCGAAAAAGAAAGGAAAGCGAGTGAATCGCCTGCTGTCCTTGGTGATTTAACAAACAGGGAATATGATGTCCTTCGGGATCTTGGCCATGGAAAAAGTAACAAGGAAATCGCAGCCACTTTGTGCATCACGGAGGGCACCGTGAAAAACCATGTTTCCAATATCATTTCCAAACTTGAATTACGTGACCGCACCCAGGCTGCCGTTTTTGCCGTACGATATGGGGTCACTACGTTTACAGAGTGAAACTTCCATATCATCCAAGATAGATGACTTTCGGCATAGACGAAGGTCATTTTTTTTGTGGAATTCTTCCTTGAGGCAGATGGTTTTTTTTTACTTTGGTCATAGAATTAGGGGGAAGCGTCATACGAGGGGGAATGTATCGTGTTAAAGGTGAAAGAGGTCAGGAAATCATACGGGAAGCATGTGGCCGTACAGGATGTTTCCTTTTCGGTGGATAAAGGGGAATCCTTCGGTTTGTTGGGACCAAATGGAGCAGGTAAGTCAACGACGATTGCCATGATTTGCGGGTTGTTGCCTTATGACTCGGGAGACATCCTTATCGATGGTCTTTCGGTGAAAAAACAGCCAAGGGACGTTAAAAAGAAAATTGGAATCGTTCCACAGGAAATTGCCCTGTACCCGACGATGAGCGCACAGGATAATTTACTGTTCTGGGGAAGGATGCAGGGACTGACGAGGGCACAAGGGAAACAAAGGGCAGGGGTTGTGCTTGAAATCATCGGGTTGTTGGATAGGGCCAAAGATAAAGTCGAAACCTTCTCGGGCGGGATGAAAAGGAGGCTGAATATCGGAGCCGCTTTAATGCATGAGCCTGAGCTACTGATCATGGATGAGCCAACGGTCGGAATCGATCCGCAATCGCGCAACCATATTCTAGAAACGGTGAAGCGGTTGAATGGGGAAGGGATGACGGTGATTTATACCAGTCACTATATGGAGGAAGTCGAGCACCTTTGCGACCGGATCGCCATCGTCGATGAAGGGAAAATCATTGCGCTCGGCAAGAAAGAAGCCTTATGTGACACGTTGGCGGAGGGAATATTCATCAAACTACAGGTCGATTCCCTCAATGGTATGTGGCTTAAGGAATTGGAAGGGATGGAGAATGTGGATAGAGTCGTGATCAATGAAGAAACACACACACTAGAAGTCATGGTGACCAATCACCCGAATATCGTCTCTGATATTATAGCTTCTGCTGTGAAGTCCACTGTTAAAGTGCTGTCCTTTGAAAGGAAAGAACCGAATTTAGAGAGTCTTTTCCTACAATTGACGGGGAGATCGCTACGTGATTAGGAGGGGTGGAGAATGAAGAGCTTTCTGATTGCATGGAAGGATTTTAAGATACGGGCCATGGACAGGCGAGGTTTCATGACCATGCTGATTATGCCCTTAATCTTGACGTTGATTTTAGGAATGGCTTTGAAGGATATATTTGGTCGAGATGAAGGGTTTCAGGAAACATCGGTCGGGCTGTACGTGGATAAAAAAGACCCGATGGCCGATGCATTGAAGCAAGATGTCTTAGAAAAGACGGAGTTCCTTACACTAAAAACGGTAGACAGTGAAGAGAAGCTTAAAGAAATGGTGAAAAAGGAGGAAGTTGAAGTTGGAATCCTTATCCCGGCTGAATGGGGTGCAAACCTTGATGAGGCCGTTCTTTACTCGAATCAAGATACTCAACTAAAAGCGACGGTCGTCGAATCGATCGTCTCTTCTTTTACCGAGCGGGTACAGACGATTTCAAAGACATCTGAGGCTGTCATGAAAAATGCGACGCAGACACAAGCAGTCGCTACGGGCGAAGGCGCTGGCAAGGAAACTGCAGAGCGAGTATCCATGGAGTTGACGGAAAGTGGAAAGGTGGACATGGAAGTCGGGAATCAATCGGTCGGCGAAACATCCATTTCGTCGATGCAGTATTATGCGGCCGCGATGCTGGTCATGTTTTTGCTTTTTAATGTGACTCTGGGAGCCAAATCCATGATCCAGGAACGTCATACAGACACGCTGGCAAGATTGAACAGTGCCCCCATGAATCAATATTCAATCCTTATCGGGAAGTTCTTGGGCACCCTCTATTTCGCATTCATTCAATTATTGCTCTTTTACGTAGCCACTTCTCTCTTCTTCAACGTCAATTGGGGAGAAAGTCGAGGGCAGGTGGTGGCGTTCGGTTTCATGTATTCCGTCGCCGTCGCGGGTCTGTCCATGTTGTTGGCCGCCTTCATCAGGAAAGAGAAGACAGCCGACTTGATCAGCGGGATTGGCATCCAACTATTTGCAATCGTCGGGGGTTCGATGCTGCCAATCTATGCGTTTCCTGAGCGGCTTAAAACAATTGCAGCACTAACGCCGAATAATTGGGCACTGACCGGTTTCTTGGACATCATGTCCGGCGTGGGCTGGAGTGGACTGTTGTTGCCGTTTTCGGTTTTGGGGCTAATAGGGCTTGTATCCATGCTGATTGGTGCTTGGCGCTTAAGGGGGAGATATGCTTGAGAAAAATCTGGAACATCTGCCGCTTTGAAATCCAGCGGGTCTTTAAGGAACGGCAGAGCTATCTTATCATGTTTGCTATGCCTCTTATTTTTACACTTTTATTCGGTACCTTAATGGGATCGGATGATCGAGATCCGCTAGCGGTTACATTCGTGGATGAAGATAAGTCCTTGTTATCGAAATCGCTATTTGAAGAATTGCATGAGAAGAATGCCCTGTTCACCTTGGAAAAGGGTTCTAACCAGGATGCGCTCACGGATCTTGATAATAAAAAGATTGTCGGAGTCATTCATGTCGGTAAGGGATTCGAAGCCAAAATGTTGGAGGAGGACCTTCCCAATGTCCGGTTTGAACATATTCCCGAGTTCACCACGCCCCAAACGATCACCGGGTATCTTTCAAATAAGCTTTCGAAACTGAATATCGAAATGGCCGGTTCCCTCGTTTGGAGTGAACAGAGCGGCGAAGACTGGAAAAAGCTATATGGAAAGCTGAGAAAGGAATCGGCTACGGAAGAATCAGGTCTGAAACAGGTTACCCTCGGTGGAGGCCAGGTTAATGAGCAGGGAGGTTTTTCGAGCAGCGCTTCCGGGTTTTCCATCATGTTTTTGATGATTACGATGATGAGTGTCACGGGTACGATTTTAGAGGCGAGAAGTAACGGCGTATGGTACCGTTTACTGTCCACCCCTGCCTCGCGTTTTGAGATAGCTTTCGGTTACCTTCTTTCATTCTTCATGATTGGCTGGATTCAATTTGGCATCTTGATGCTGGCGACTTCTATCTTTTTTGATGTAAGCTGGGGGAATCCTATTTATTTGGTGCTTTTCGTTTCTGCCATGTTGTTCGCGATTGTAGGCCTGGGCCTGATGATTTCGGGTTTTGTCAAGACGGTCGAGCAACAGTCTGCAATCGGAAACCTTGTCGTCATCTCCACATGCATGATTGCCGGTGTGTATTGGCCACTGGAAATCGAGCCTGCCTTTATGCAGAAGATGGCGGAGTTCCTGCCTCAGAGGTGGGCCATGAAGGGACTGATGGATATTGCGGGCAATGGGTCCTTCCCTATTGAATCCATCGCGATCTTACTGTTATTCGGACTCGTGTTTTTATTGGTAGGCATACGGAAGATCCATTTTGAATGAGAAAGACGCGCTGGTGAGTTCAGCGCGTCTTTTGCTTAATTCAATACCCATTTATCTTTCAAGAATAATAGTCTTGATACAGTGAAGAAAATGGCGATGGAGACGATAAGGCTACCTGCTGTCAGTACGATATTCTGGTAGTCGATGACGCCGTAAAGTAGTTCCTTAAAAAGGGCGAATATATTGAAGAATGGAATCAAGAAATGCTTGGTCGTCAATTCGTGCAGGCCAGTGCCTCCTAGGAATAGGACAGGCAGGACACCGAGCATCGTAATCGGCGATAGGTAGTTCTGCGACTCTTTCACGGTTTTGGATAGGATGCTGGCTGACATTTGCAGGGCCCCTACGAATAGAGAAAATAAGATGGTGATCAATAGGGCGGTAGGAAGAATCAACCATAGGTCGCTACCGAAATGAAAGCCCTTTTTCAATTCCTCCGTTAAAAACATGAGTTCCAAGGTGACGACAAGGATCGAGACGATTCCTGCCAGGGCCCCGATGGAAGAGATCGTCAGCCATTTGGCTAGCAGGATCTTTCCCCGGCTAACGGGTGTCATAAGTAAAGCTTCCATCGTTTTCCGGTCTTTTTCCCCGGCAAATGAGTCAGAGGCAAGCGGATAGGCACCCGTACTGATCGCCATCGTGATGATCATGGGGAGAAAGAGCGATAGTATGCTCAAGGAGGCACCATTATCGCTATCTATCCCGGCCTCTTTGAAGTCGACCTTTAGCGGGCTGATCATGTTAGTATCCACATTGATCGATTGCAAGCGCTCCTGGATGATTTGTTTTTCAAAGAGAGTTAAGGCTGACTCGACCTGTGAAAGGACGAAGGAGCCATCTTGGCTATAGGAGTCACCTGAAAGGCTGAATGTGACTTGTTCCCCCTTTTTGATTTGCTCCATGAACTTATCACTAACCTGTAGGGCAGCAGCGGCTTTTCCGTCTTGGACAGCGTCTGTCGGACTCTTGAACGATTGGACATCAATTTGAGGGAAGCCCTTCAGTAGTGATTTGGCGTCCGTCGTGAATGATGGATCTACAGCAAGGGTATGGGTTTCCTCTTCATCCGTTGCCATCATGCTCTCATAAAATAACGTCAGTCCCGTCAACAAAAGGATGGGAAGAAATACACTTAATAATAGCGTCCGGCGGTCCCGTAAAGCTTCCTTCAACTCTTTTATATACATATTAAGAAACATGAGACTGATTCCCCCTTACAAGTTTGGACATGAATATATAATTCAGATCACGGCTATTCTCTTCCTTATATAGAGATTCCAACTGGCCTTCATACACCATTTCCCCTTTGTGCATCATGGCTACAGAGTCACATAGCAGGGTCACTTCCTCCATGATATGGCTTGAGAATATGATGGTTTTGCCTTGATTCTTTAGCCGAAGAACAAGCTGGCGGAATACATTCGATGAAGTGATATCGAGTCCTGTCGTCGGCTCGTCAAACAGGATGATTTCTGGGTCATGGATGAGCGTCCGCGATATGGCCACTTTTTGGCGCATGCCTTTAGAGAATCCGCCGACTTTACGATCGAGATAATCCTTCATCCCGAACATGACGGCCAGTTCTTCTATCCTCACCTTAGTTTCGTGCTTGCTCAAACCGTACAGAGTGGCGAAATAGGCGAGATTTTCACGTGTGGTTAAGCGGTCGTACAGGCCGGTTTCCCCTCCGAACAGGACACCAATCTTTTTCTTGATCTCGTTGGGATGATCCAATGTATCGAATCCGGCCACTTTGATAGACCCTTCTGTCGGTGTCAGGAGTGTGGCAATCGAACGTAACAGCGTGGTCTTTCCGGCACCATTTTCCCCTAGTAATCCGACAATCTGGCCTTTTCCGATGGTAAGGGAAACGTGTTTAAGGGCGGTGATGAATGTTTTTTTATCTTGGAATGTTTTTGTGACTTCATGTATTTCAATCATTTTTCTAACCTCCTACATCTCTTTTGGTTAACTCAATCATACAAATAAAGGAGAGGGGAATCTGTAGTTATGTCGCGAAAGTGCCGTTTTATGTCGCGAAAGTATCGTTTTTCCATATTTTGATGGTAAAATAAAGGTAATTTCAGAGAAGGAGAGTTGTAGATGAAGGTAGGCCTTGTGGATGACCGGAAGATTGATTTGGATAAGTTGAATGGGATCGTGGCCCAAATGCCTGGCATCGAATTGGTTTTTTCTACGGATTCCGCTGAATATGCGTATGAGCAGATCAAACAGGAAACGATAGATTTGCTGATTGCGGATATCGAAATGCCTAACTTGTCCGGATATGAAATGGCCGACATCATCCATTCCCATGCATTGAACATAGCGGTCATTTTCGTGACAGGTACGAGCGGGTACGCCGTCCATGCCTTTGAGCTCAATGTGCATGACTATATCATGAAGCCCTATTCGAGAGACAGGCTCATCAAATCAATCGAACGGTTCCGGGAAAAGTCAAGAACCGCTGAAGTGGCGGGAAGGCTGTTTATAAAACAGAAAAATGATATTCATATTTTGCAGAAGAAGGACATTATTTTCATTGAACGTTCAGGGCGTTCAACGACCATACATACTAAAAACGGTCCTATCAAAACCTATCAAACATTGAATGAATTGGAGGGAGAACTGCGGGAAAGGGACTTTATCCGTTCACACCGTTCTTTCATCATTAATATTCATTTTGTGAAGAACTTTTCACTGTACGCCAAAAACTCGTATGTCGTCAGCTTTGACGGGATCCAGGAACAGGCGATGATCACGAAGGAAAGGGTGGACTTCCTGCAAGTCCAATACTTTTAAGGTGTGAAAACTATGCATGCATTCATTATAGCCATATTGGGGGTATGGCATCTCTACGAAATAATTAGACTATTACCTTGGCAGATTTCTCCTTCGATAGTCATCCTTCTGATTTGTCTGATTGGCATGGGACTTTACCTCAAGTTCCGCCCCTTATATAAAAAAGCTTCCCTAGGAATCTATATGGAAGGAACTCTATGGGGCATGCAGCTTGTCGTCATTCTTCTTTATTTTTCCATGCCACCCTCCCTTTCGTACTTAGGATTAGCTGCGACTTTTATAGGAATCGAAACGGTCCGCCTCCATATGTCTGGAATGGGGGATCGTCTAGAAAGAGAGCAAAAAGGAATGGAAAAGGAGCGACTGCAGGTCAATGAAACGTTCCGGGTGGTCCGCAGTCAGCGCCATGATTTCCTGAAACATGTATCAGCGTTGCAGTTTATGATGGAGCAGGACGAGATGGCTGCAGCGAAAGAATATATGAATGAGTTGGTGGATGGCTTTGAAGAAACGAATCTATCCATTAAAGGAGAAAAAGGGGTCGTCGCCGGGATCCTGCATCAAATGTTCCGTAAGGCCAAGGAAGAACGGATCCAGATGACCTATCACTTCGATGTGCCGCTCTCGTCCCTCCCTTTTTATGACCAGGACCTTGTCGCCTTGATTGGGAATGTGCTTGCCAATGCAGTGGAAGCGGCAAAAGGATGGCAGGAAGGAAAAGGGGAGAGTGCTCAAGTTACGCTTCAGTTTTACAAACGAAGTGGGGTCTACATTCTGACTTGCACCAATCATTGCCTGGCGATTCCTCACCCTATCTTGGATACCATGTTTGAGAAACATGGCCAAACGACGAAGGGTGGGGAACATGAAGGAATGGGAACGAAAATCATCTCAGATATCGTAAAGAAACATCAAGGCCATTTGGATTTCACATATAAGAACGAGGAATTCATATTGAAAATCAAGGTCCCGGCCATCGTGTAAGAGATTATATGTACGAAAAGGGAGGAGGATGGTCATCCATATTCAAGGATTGAATCACTTATTATTTTCCGTTTCGGATTTAGAGAAGTCCAGTGAATTCTATCAGGCCGTTTTTGGGGCGAAATTGTTAGTGAAAGGGAACCAAACGGCATACTTCGACCTGAATGGGATATGGCTGGCTCTTAATCTGGAAAAGGATATTCCGAGAAACGAAATAAAAGAATCGTATACGCATGTCGCATTTTCCATTACCGAAAAGGATTTTGATGGCATCCAGGACCGGCTTGAGCGTTTACAGGTGAATATTCTTAGCGGCAGAGAGAGAAATAAGCGTGATAATAAATCCATCTATTTTACTGACTTGGATGGCCATAAGTTCGAATTCCATACGGGAACGCTAAAGGAAAGACTAGATTATTATAAACAGGAAAAGCCCCATATGAGTTTTTTCCAATAGACCGATATAATGCAGGGATTGACCGATAAATGGGGCGACTTGACTGATAAAAAGTCCAGTTTGACCGATAAAGGACTTAATTTGACCGATAAAAGACAAAAACGGGTTGAAAAAGGAGCCTCCAATAAGCTTGGAGGCTCCTCCCGATTCAATCCATTATGGTGAGCAGTTCATCTATTGGTGTACGCGGACGGGGCGTAGGAATCATGTCCGGGTATCCGACGTGCAGGCTTCCTACGATTTTCTCCCCGGGTTTTACGCCTAAGGCTTCGCGGAATTCTTGGCTGTGAATCATGCCGTACGTTTCCCAAATCATGCCGATTCCTTGTTCCCAGGCAAGTAAACTGAAATTCTGGATCAAGGCGCTCGTGGCTGCATAATCCTCTTCGCGGGTCATGAGATTCGGATTTTCCTCCATGATAACCGTAACGAACATCGGAACGCCGTTCAGTTTATTGTACCCACGCTGACCGGCTTCTTTCTTCTTTGACGGATCCTTTTCTTTACCTGCCATAAAGGCCTGTGTCGCTTCTGCTAGCTTCACGCGGCTGTCACCGTGAACAACGACGAAGCGCCACGGTTGGGTCATTTTATGATTGGGTGCCCACGTGGAAGTTTCCAAAAGTGATTGAATGGTTTCGAGGGGAACAGGCTGATCCTTGAATCGTTTGATGCTCCGTCGTTCTTTTATGATTTGTTCTAGTTTCATATTTGTATTTCTCCTTATTCTTAATGATCTATGTATAGGAATTGTTTTTTTGAAAAAAAAAGGACCCCGGATGCCTAATATGCTTTAAATTGAATAAACTGACTTGAATAAAGAGGGGGCAATATTCTAGTGACTTGCATTCGCAACTAAGCATATAATTTTTACTAGGCACAGAGAGACCGGGGCGACATTGTATCTATGTACAATATCAAATGGGTACGATAAGAAATTATCGTAGTACTTAACAAAATTCAGAGATCGATAATGAAATTGAAAATCATTATCAATTAGAATTTTCTCTTATTTCCTGTTTTTTGTCAAGAGGATCTCGAAAAAAATTAAAAAACTTTTTCCAATGCTAACCAAGCTTGCTAATTCTTTTATTAAATCTGTATAAAAATGTATAATGAAAAGATAAAAATGTTACCTACATATGAAGATTGAAGGGTGTCGTAGATGAAAAAACTGTTTTCGTTCCTTAAACCATATCGTCTCTTCATCGCTCTTGCTTTATTTTTAATGTTAGTCGAGCTCGGTGTTGAGCTATTACAGCCACTCTTCATTGCAAAGATCATTGATGATGGCATTTTACAAAAAGACCTTTCCGTCGTGATAAAGTGGGGAGCGATCATGGTCGGCCTGTCGATATTTTCGTTCCTTGGCGGAATCGTCAATTCCTTTACAGCTTCTCATGTGAGCCAAAGTTTTGGACATGAAGTAAGGAAAAATCTCTTCGGCAAAATCCAGGCCTTTTCTTTTGCCAATTTAAACAACATCCCGACCTCTTCCTTGATCACCCGGATGACGAATGATGTGACGCAGCTTCAGAATACGGTATTTATGGGATTGCGTATCATGGCAAGGGCACCGCTGATTGTCCTTGGGGGCACAATCATGGCGATAACGGTCAATCTGAAGTTATCCCTTGTATTGATCATTTCGATTCCCGTTCTCGTGCTGTTCCTGGGATGGGTCATGAAACGTGCGGCAAAGCTGTTTCGACTTGTCCAAAAAAGGCTGGATAACGTCAATAGTGTCATGCGTGAGAATTTGATTGGGATGAGGTTGATCAAAGCATTTCTTCGTAAGGATCATGAAATCGGCCGTTTTGACGGGGCAAACGATGAATTGAAAATGAAGACCGTCCAATCGCTTCGCTTGATTGAAACGACGATGCCCGTGCTGATGCTGGTCATGAACGTGGCGATCCTTGTAGTCCTATGGTTCGGTAGCGGCTTTATCTCGACGGGAGATATCCAGGTCGGGGAAGTCGTGGCGATTGTCAATTATGCCACAAGAATCGCAGGCTCCTTATCGGTCTTTTCTTGGTTGATCATGGTCTTGTCCCGAGCAAAAGCGTCAGCTGACCGCGTGACCGAAATTTTCGAGACGCCCATTGATCTCGATGAAGGTAGGGTGGAAAGCAGGGGGGACCTTATCAAAGAGGGGCATATCGAGTTCGAGGATGTGTCATTCCGCTATCCTGGCGGCGATGAACAGGTATTGAAACACTTGGATTTCACCGTCGAAGCGGGACAAACTCTCGCGATTATCGGTGCGACTGGGTCGGGGAAAACCTCCCTATTTCAGCTCATTCCACGTTTATTCGAAGTGGAGAGTGGAACGATCACGATAGATGGGCAGGATGTGAGGGACATTCCTCTCGACTCACTCCGAAAAAGGATTGGCTACGTGCCGCAGGAAGCGATGCTATTTTCCGGGTCCATCCAGTCCAATATCGCCTGGGGGAAAGAAGACGCGTCACTGGAGGAAATCATGATATCTGCCCAACATGCCCAAATCCATGAAACGGTAATGAGACTGCCAAAGCAATATGAAACGCGGTTAGGACAAAAAGGAGTGAATCTCTCAGGCGGGCAAAAGCAACGGCTATCGGTTGCGAGGGCATTGGTCCGCAGGCCGAAGATCCTCCTTTTGGATGACAGCACAAGCGCCTTGGATCTAAATACGGAAAGTAGGCTGCTTACGGCATTGGAATCCTATACGTGCACGACGCTCATCATTACGCAAAAAATAAGTACAGCGATGAAAGCCGATAAAATCTTATTGCTTGAAGATGGCGAGGTACTCGCGGAAGGCAAGCATGATGAGTTGAGTAAAACGAATGCCCTTTATCGGAAAATCGTTGCATCACAATATGGGGAGGAGGAGATTTCCTATGAAACGAAAAACGTCTCCCGCTAAAAAGCCGTCCAATTCTGCAGGCACGGTCAAACGTATCCTCCCTTATTTAACGACGAATAGAAGTATGCTCGTCATGGTCCTGTTCATGGTCCTGGTCAGTTCAGTGTTAGGACTGCTTGGTCCATTTCTTGTCGGAATGGCCATCGACGATTATATCGTCACGAAGGACAGCGATGGTTTGATCAATCTGCTGTTTGGGCTCCTTGCGGTTTATGTGTTCTATTCACTGTCCATGTGGCTACAAAACTATTGGATGATCGGGATTGCCCAGGATACGGTTTATCTGATGCGCAACCAGCTGTTCAAGAAGCTCCAGCAGCTGCCGATTCCCTTTTTTGACCGTCGCCAGCATGGGGAACTGATGAGCCGGGTCACGAATGATATTGAAAATGTCAGCTCTACATTGAACAGTTCGGTCATTCAAATCTTTTCAAGCGTCCTGACTCTTGTCGGGACACTGGCTGTCATGCTGTATTTGAGTCCATTACTGACGATTCTAACCCTTTTCATTGTCCCGCTTATGTTCTTTGGGTTGAAATGGATTACGAACCGGACAGGCAGGCTTTTCAAGGAACAGCAGAAAAACCTGGGTGAATTGAATGGATTCATTGAAGAAACAATTTCCGGACAGCGCATCGTGAAGGCCTTTTCACAGGAAGAAAAAGTGATTCGTGATTTTATCACTCGCAGTGAGAACTTGAAAAAAGCCGGTTATTGGTCTCAATCCTATTCGGGATTGATACCGAAGCTGATGAATTTATTGAATAACTTAAGCTTCATCGTGATTGCTGCTGTCGGTGGCTATTTGGCCTTGGAAGGAATGGGTGGGGTCACCATTGGCGTGATTGTCATCTTCACCGAGTATTCCAGGCAATTCACGCGTCCGCTCAATGACTTGGCTAACCAGTTCAATACCCTGCTTTCGGCTGTCGCTGGTGCTGAGCGGGTATTCTCGATCCTGGATGAAGAGGAAGAGGGCGTGGATGAGAAAGATGCGGGTGAACTACGGGACATCCGTGGAGAGGTTGATTTCGAAGGGGTGTCCTTTTCCTATGATGATGACGATCAAACAATCAACGATATTAGTTTCCATGCTGAAAAAGGAGAGACCATTGCATTAGTCGGTCCGACCGGTGCGGGTAAAACGACGATTATTAATCTGCTCGCCCGGTTTTATGAACCGAACAGTGGCAGGATCCTGGTCGATGGACAAGATATCCAACAGGTAACGAGGGCGAGCCTCCGTAAACATATGGGATTCGTTTTACAGGATTCCTTTCTATTTCAAGGAACAATTCGTGAAAATATCCGTTATGGCCGTTTGGAAGCCATGGATATGGAGGTAGTGGAAGCGGCCAAACTTGCAAATGCACATACCTTTATCATGAAACTGCCCAATCAATATGATACGGTTTTGACCCAAGATGGCAGTGGAATCAGCCAGGGGCAACGACAGCTCCTTTCAATTGCGAGGGCGATTTTAGCCGATCCGATTCTTTTGATTTTGGATGAGGCGACAAGCAGTATTGATACGATCACCGAAATCAAAATACAGGAGGCATTACATCGATTGATGAAGGGGCGAACAAGTTTCGTCATTGCGCATCGACTGAATACGATTCAGCAAAGCGATCAAATACTGGTATTGGATGAGGGGAGAATCATCGAAAAAGGGTCCCATTCGGAGTTATTGAAGCAAAAAGGTTTCTATGCTGAACTTCATCGCGGTTCCTTAAATGGAAATCACACGGGATGAAAAAAATGTGTGCCTCTTGGCGCACATTTTTTTAGTTGGTCCAAAAAACTGGAACCTATCGGGTACATTCCGTTACCGAGGCAATTGCCTCATCCAAGAAGGTCAGCACATCTTCGTTTATCGGATACAAACCTGCGGAAGCGGATCCTTCCTTGGACTTTCGAATTTCCCAGAATTTCTCCTCAAGCTCTTTGTTTCCCTGAAATACCAACTCGGACAGCAGGAGGGAATCTTCAGCAATGAGCCGTCCTTCTTCCGATAAGGGGGAAACGCCCTTTTCAAGGGACCATTCGATTCTCTTCATGAGATTGATCCATTGCCTCGTGCTGATATCATTTTGTTCCATTTTGGGTAGTTTATTGATGGTTTTCTGTTCTTCTTCGTTAAAGTGTGACCCTCGATTATGCTCTTTTCTTTTGAATAATGGAAGCAGTAACTCCCAATTGAACTCCCCTTCGATTTCGATACTGTTTAATAAAGTCTGGATGTTCTTTAATGTATTTTCCTCTTCTTTTATATCGGATTGTATTTGTTGTTGGTGCTGGAGAAGTAATTCTTTGAAGGATTCTTTATTCAATACGGTTTTGATATCGTCCAATGAAAAAGAAAGGGCTTTAAGCAGGCAGATTTTCTCAAGTCGCTTCAGGTCATTTGCCGAGTAATATCTGCGGCCATTGGCGTGCCTGTATTCAGGCGTTAATAATTGAATTTGGTCATAGTAACGGATGGTCCTTATCGTCACATTCGCTCGCTTAGACAATTGTCCAACGGTCAAAAATTCCATTGTCATACCTCCAATTCGTTCATCCAGCTCAGGTTATGGCTAAACTTTCCTTTTTATTATAGCGGAATAGGAGGTAGGAATTAAATAGGCAGTATGGAAATGAACGTTGAAAAGGTAGTCTGGATGTATTGGGGAGGAAGTCTGGGTAGTCTGAAAAAATCGTAACGGTACATGCCGTGCTATAATTTCGGCTAGTGAAGAAAACCTATTGCTTATTAACCATTAAATGACATATAATTCAGAATATATACAAAATTAACGTTGTTTAGTCATTTTAAGGAGGCTGTGGAAAACGTTCAGGCACAATGAATTGGTAAATATAATGGGGTAGGAGATGAAAAAATGAAAGCGCTTAAATCAGTTGTTCTTTGGGGAGTCATCTCTGCGTTGGGAGCTGTGAGCTTCGGTGTTGTCGCCTTAAATCGCGGGGAAAGCATTAATGCTATGTGGATTGTTACGGCTGCTCTCTGTGTCTATTCGATTGCTTATCGCTTTTATAGTAAATTTATCGCACAGAAAGTATTCGAGCTTGATGATAAACGTAAGACTCCAGCTGAATTGAATAATGATGGAAAAGACTATGTACCGACGAATAAATGGGTACTGTTTGGTCATCATTTTGCAGCGATTGCTGGGGCAGGGCCACTTGTAGGGCCTATCTTAGCGGCACAGATGGGGTATCTGCCGGGTACACTATGGCTCGTGGTGGGTGTCGTTTTGGCCGGTGCGGTACAGGATTTCGTCATTCTCTTCGGATCGATGCGCCGAAATGGTAAATCGCTTGGTGAAATGATAAAAGAAGAAATCGGTCCCGTCACAGGATTCATTGCCATGCTAGGGATTTTTGGCATCATGGTCATTTTATTGGCCGTGCTTGCGCTAGTAGTCGTGAAGGCCTTGGTAGGAAGCCCTTGGGGGATGTTCACGATTGCTTCGACCATACCGATTGCCGTCCTTATGGGTGTTTACATGCGGTATATCAGGCCTGGACGAGTCGGGGAAGGATCCATCATCGGGATTATCCTGTTGATGCTTGCTTTGTACTTCGGACGGTTTGTAGCGGAAAGTGCAACATTGGCTCCCATGTTTACATACTCAGGTGAAACGATTGCCATCCTCTTGATTGTGTATGGTTTTGTTGCTTCTGTGCTACCGGTCTGGATGCTTTTGGCTCCGCGGGATTATCTAAGTACCTTTTTGAAAATCGGTACGATCATCGCACTTGCACTAGGCATCTTCATCGTCATGCCTAATCTTGAAATGCCAGCGGTCACGCAGTTCATTGATGGTACGGGGCCGGTTTTCTCGGGTAACCTATTCCCATTCTTATTCATCACGATTGCATGTGGGGCTGTGTCTGGATTCCACGCGCTCGTTTCATCGGGTACGACGCCTAAGATGATCGAACGTGAATCCCATGCGCGTCCAATCGGATATGGAGCCATGCTGACTGAGTCATTCGTGGCCATCATGGCGATGGTAGCGGCCTGCGTATTAACACCGGGTATTTACTTTGCCATTAATAGTCCGGGTGCTGTCATTGGGACGGAGCCGGCTCAGGTTGCGACGACGATATCTGATTGGGGATTTGTCTTGACGCCTGATATGATTACGGACCTTGCCGATGATGTCGGGGAGGAAACGATATTATCCCGTACTGGAGGAGCTCCCACGTTTGCGATTGGGATGGCGCATATTTTCTCACAAGTAGTCGGGGGTGCTTCCTTGATGGCGTTTTGGTATCATTTCGCGATACTATTCGAGGCACTGTTCATCTTGACGACGATTGATGCCGGTACCCGGGTGGGCCGTTTCATGATTCAAGATATTATCGGTACTTTTTATAAACCATTTGCGCAAACGAATAAATGGGTGCCGAACATCATCGCGACAGCCATTTGTGTTCTAGGGTGGGGATACTTCCTGTACCAGGGGGTCATTGATCCGCTTGGAGGAATCAATACACTATGGCCATTGTTCGGGATTGCGAATCAAATGCTATCCGCGATTGCGTTACTGCTTGGTACGACCGTCTTGTTCAAGATGGGCAAGAAAGCGTACACATGGGTCACACTTTTACCGACGACCTTTATATTAATTGCGACGATGACAGCGGGTTGGCAAAAGCTATTCCACGAAAACCCTGCAATTGGCTTTTTGGCGCATAAGGACAAATTCAAGGCTGCCTATGATGCAGGAGAGGTCCTTGCTCCGGCGGCGAATTTAGCGGAAATGAAACGAGTCATCTTCAATGATTATTTAGATGCAGCCCTTTGTGCCTTCTTTATGATCGTGGTCATCACTGTTTTGATTTCCGCGGTACGATTATGGATCAAGATCATCAAAAATGAAAAAATTGACATGCATGAATCTCCTTATATATCAAGGTGATAATGGAGGGAAGGAAACCATGTTAAAAAAAATTACCCGGATTCTTAGCTACCGAAAGCAATTCATTAGTCTACTTGTCGGAGTTCCTAGTTATGAAACGTATGTAGCGCATATGAAGCTGGAACATCCTGATAAAACGATTAAGACAAGGAAAGAGTTCTTCTGCGAAGCGCAGGACGAAAGGTATAATGCTAAGGATGGGAAGGTATCACGCTGTTGCTAGTCATATAGTTAGGAGGGGCCCTTATTATTAGGGCCCTTTTTTGTGCGGATTTTATAAGAAGAGTATGAAAGTATGTGAGGAAAGGACTAAGAATCTATTTTGTACCGTTCGGTTTCCGGTGCTTATTACATAGAATTTTCAAAAAAAGTAAATAAAGTGGTTGAATTTTTAGAAAATTAAGTATATGATAAATTACATCACATAACAATGTTATATAACATAACATATTAAAAATTAAAGGGGGAAAAACAAATGCAGATGGCAGATTCGGTATTCATGTTTTTAGCGACAATGATGGTTTGGCTTATGACTCCAGGAATTGCCCTATTTTATGGAGGGATGGTAAAAAGCAAGAATGTCCTCAATACGGCAATGCATAGTTATATGCCACTCGCTGTCATTTCTATTCTTTGGGTGCTGGTTGGGTATTCATTATCCTTCTCACCAGGAAATACTCTCCTAGGCGGTCTGGATTGGGTAGGTTTAAAGGATGTCGGCTTCGCTCCTGGCCCATACAGCGACACAATTCCTCATAGTTTATTCATGCTATTCCAAATGACATTCGCAGTATTGACCGTTTCCATTATCGCAGGCGGGATCGCTGAACGAATGAAATTTTCCGCTTTCTTAATTTTCACCATTCTTTGGTCTTTATTCGTATACGCACCCGTTGCTCACTGGGTATGGGGAGGCGGCTGGTTAGCTGAACTTGGTACGCTTGATTTCGCCGGCGGTAACGTCGTTCATATCTCTTCAGGTGTTGCTGGTTTAGTGTTGGCTATCATGTTGGGGAAAAGGAAGGAATCAGGAAACAGTGCCCCGCATAATCTACCTTTAACATTCCTTGGTGGATCGTTGATCTGGTTTGGCTGGTACGGTTTTAATGTCGGCAGTGCCTTGACGATCGATGCAGTGGCGATGAATGTTTTCGTGAATACGGCTGTTGCAGCTGCGGCTGGTATCATTGGCTGGTTAATCGTTGAGTACATGACAAATAAGAAGGCAACCTTGCTTGGTGCAGTATCGGGTGCCATTTCTGGATTGGTGGCCATTACACCAGCCTGTGGGTTCGTGACGACAGCATCTTCCATCCTGATTGGGGTCATTGGCGGAGCGGTTTGTTACTGGGGTGTATTCTTCCTTAAAAACAAATTGGGCTATGATGATGCACTTGATGCTTTCGGCTTACATGGCATTGGAGGCACTTGGGGTGGAATCGCGACGGGATTATTCGCGACTACTTCGGTGAATGAAGGGGGAGCCAACGGTTTGTTCTACGGAGACTTCAACCTACTTTGGAAACAAGTTGTAGCGATTATCGCCACATATATCTTCGTGGCTGTAGTCACGTATATCATCGCAAAAGTCATTAGCTTGTTCGTTCCATTACGTGTCAGCGAAGAAGATGAAACAACGGGGCTCGATCTTACACTCCACGGTGAAAAGGCCTATCACGAATCAATTTAAAGGAGGGAATTCATATGTCTCAGGTATTGACGAAAATCGAAATCATTACGCGGCCAATCAAGTTTGAACAGTTCAAAGAGGAGTTGGCGAAGATTGGTGTCAGTGGTATCACGGTGTCAGATGCGAAAGGTACTGGGCTACAGAAGAGTTATGTCGAAACATATCGAGGCCGAAATCGGGAAATATCCTTACATGACCGAATGAAAATAGAGATTGTAGTATGTGAAGTCCCCGTTCAAGATGTAGTGGATGTTGCCAGGAAATTCTTAAGCACTGGAAAACCTGGAGACGGAAAGATCTTCATCTATGAATTAGCCAATGTGGTGAATATCCGGACAGGAAAAGAAGGGCACGATGCATTAAAGAACGACTGAGGAAAACATTAAAGGAGGGGACAGATGGGCAAGTTGATTGAGATTGTTTCCAGGAAAAAGCAAAAGATCGTGACTGAACTGATATCCGAAAACATTTACCAACCTACCGACAGGTCTTATTTATTAGAATTACCATTGAAGAATTTAGAATCAATCTTACTTCTCCGAACCAATTCCCCGTCTAAAAAAGCAGATGTCTAAGTTAGGAAGCCGTTTCTTCTATAAAAAGAGGAACGGTTTTTCCTATGTTTTAGAGATAGTGGCAAACCTTTTCGGCAGCGTATTTGAATAGTTTATATCCTGGAAGTGAATTTTATAATAGAAGGACGGATTTTTTATTGGTTCCACCATAGAAATTGGTGGGAGTACCTACTATAATGAAATGGGGACAGGCAATTTAAATCCTGTTTTCTGGCTTTTTTCGACGATTTTCGCTTATTTACTTCCATTTTTCATTAATATGGGAAAAATCAGAAGAAAGTCCTTTTCTTTAAAGTGAAAATAATCAATCAATATGTTCTTTATGGGGTGGGGAAAAATGGATCAATTTACGGTTAAATCCGTTTTAAATATCATTAGTGAGTTTGTTCCAAAAAACGCTTCGATTGCAGTGGCTGATTCTGAGCAGTTTATCTATTATCAACCAAGCAAGCAAATCGACGTCGGGATTAAACCTGGGGATTTAATAAGTGAAGGGACGGCCGCTTTCAAGGCATTGCAGAGCCGGAAGAAAATTGCCGTTCAAGTTGAAAGTGATGTATTTGGCGTCCCGTATTATGGTTTGAGCGTTCCCATCCTGGAAGGTGAAAATCCAATGGGCGCCGTGACAGCCATCCTTCCCTCCAAGCCGTTCGTGTTGCCGACTTCCTTTTTAACCGTCAAGACGGAAGACAGATGGATTCCGCTTCCTTATGAGGAAATCATGTTTTTAGAAGCGCAAAATAGGAAGACAAGGATCCAGTCTGAACGCGTGAGTGGTTTCCATAAATTGAATTTAAGTGAATTGGAGTTCGTTTTACCAAGTGAAATGTTTATTCGGGTGCACCGTTCCTATATTGTCAACATTCATTTCATTGAGGAAATCTTGCCTGACTTTCACTCTACATTCTTGCTTGTGATGAAGGATCATTCGAAAATTCAAGTTAGCCAAACGTACGCAAGCCAGTTCCGAAGAGCACTTGGTTTTTAGAGTTTCTGTTTCGTGTAATAAAAATGCTGTTTTGTGCTCCTTTTAAGGCTTTTCATTCATAAAAGAATGTGACAATTACACGTACTTGATAAAATTAGGTGTAAGAAAAGCGAAAATGGGGGTCTTTTGTATGAACGAAAGCGTTTTCAAAAAAATCCGCAATGAGCAACTTAAGGGGAAAGTTGTCACTGCAGAAGAAGCTGCTTCATGGATTAAAGATGGTATGAAACTAGGTATGAGTGGATTTACTCGTGCTGGTGATGCGAAAGTTATTCCAATGGCTCTAGTTGAAAGAGCGAAAACTGAAAAATTCAAAGTTGACGTATATACAGGTGCATCATTAGGACCTGAAGTCGACCAACATATGGCGGAAGCCGGACTCATAAATAAACGTTTACCATTCCAAGCGGATAAAGGTATTCGTAATAAAATCAATGCTGATGAAATCACTTATGTCGACCAACATCTATCTCATACGGCTGAATTAGTTCGTCAAGGGATTGTTGGACCAATCGACTTTGCTATCATCGAAGCAGTGGCTATCACAGAAGACGGATTAATCATTCCGACAACTTCTGTAGGTAACTCAGCTATCTTCGTACAAGAAGCGAAGAATGTCATCATCGAATTAAACGTGTCTCATCCAGAAGGATTAGAAGGCATGCATGATATATATTTACCAGCTCAACAAGGTGAGCGCCAACCGATTCCATTGACGAGTGCAAGTGATCGTATTGGTTCGATCGGTATTCCTGTTGATCCTGAAAAAGTGAAAGGGATTGTTGTGGCAACAGTTACGGATGCACCTTCTACAATCGTGCCTCCTGATGAAGAGACTGCTGTCATGGCCAATCACCTTACTAACTTCCTTCGCGAAGAAATCAAGGCTGGTCGTTTAACTGAATCGCTTGCACCACTTCAATCAGGTGTAGGTTCCGTTGCAAACGCCGTATTGAATGGTTTAATTGATTCTGAATTCAAAGATTTAGAAGTATACTCTGAAGTGTTACAAGATGCAGTATTCGATCTTATCGATGCTGGAAAAGTTAAATTCGCTTCAGGTTGCTCCATTACTTTGGCTGAAGAAAAAGGTAAGCAAGTATATGGCGAACTTGATAAATATCGTGATAAACTCGTTCTTCGTCCACAAGAAATTTCTAACCACCCGGAAGTCATCCGTCGTCTTGGATTGATTTCTATCAACACTGCGTTAGAATGCGACATTTACGGAAACGTAAATTCAACACATGTTTCTGGTACAAGAATGATGAATGGTATCGGTGGTTCTGGAGACTATGCTCGTAATGCACGCTTGGGTATCTTTGTAACGAAGTCCTATGCAAAAGGCGGCAAAATCTCAAGTATCGTTCCTTTCGTATCTCACGTTGACCACACTGAGCATGATGTGGATGTCATCGTTACAGAACAAGGTTACGCTGATTTACGCGGTCTAGCACCAAAAGAACGTGTACATGCAATCATTGAAAACTGTGCACATCCGGATTACCGTCAACAACTTCGTGATTATTTCAACGAAGCTGTCGCTCTAACTGGTGGACACCAAACACCGCATGTTCTTGAAAAAGCATTCTCTTGGTATACAAACCTTGCCAAGAACGGTACAATGCTTGAAGCTACTCTTCAAGATCAAAAATAAGAAGATGGACCCCGCTCATTGCAGCGGGGTTTTTTTGTTTGCTGAGATGGGGTTTGACCGATAAAGTGCTGGATTTGACCGATAAATAGGTTGAATAGACCGATAAAAGCCAAGTTTGACCGATATATTGATCGTTTTGACCGATAAAAGGGTTTCCCGCTCTAAAAGACTGCCTTGAGAAGGATGATTTTTTCCCAATGTAAATCCTGGGAATCATTGAAATAAATTTTATACAGAATTTTACGTTGTGGTAATGGAAGTATGGTAAACTTCTATCAATGATAGGTAGCATTATAAAATTTTACATACATAATGGATCATCTTTCTTTAGAAAAAGAAGAGTTATATAGGAGGAGATAACTTGTTCAAGGCTAAACTGCATTTTTGGACATTAGAGCTATTGCTATTGTCCGTGTTATTTTATGTGGGGACGAAGATTTCGTTTCTTTTTGAACCAATCGTAATTTTCACTTCAACTTTGTTCTTTCCAATACTCATTTCCGGTTTTCTTTATTTCTTGTTCAATCCGACGGTCGATTTGCTCGTGAAAAGGAGAGTGCCGAGGGGATTGGCGATTTTATTGCTGTATGTGATATTCCTTGGTCTAGTAAGTTTATTGGTCGGTCTTGTCGGCCCGTCCCTTTCACGTCAGGTCACGGATTTGATTAATAACCTTCCTGATTATTTTAATCAATCCAGAACGTTCATCGAAGATTTATCCAAATCAAGATGGTTCATGTGGACGATGGAACAGGATTATGTGTCTTTGAAAGAAGTGGGAGATTCCCTTCAAAGATACTTGACGGACCTACCGGGCAATATTACTAAAAGTCTGTCTTCTGTATTCAGCGTTGTCACGAATATAACGTTGGTAGTCGTAACGGTTCCATTCATCCTGTTTTATATGTTGAAGGATGGCGATAAGCTACCAAGCTCCATCATGAAATTTGTACCGGTCCGTTATCACAAACCGGCATTATCCGTTCTTAAGGAAACGGGAGAGACCCTTACGACATACATACAGGGGCAAATGCTAGTCTGCTTGTTTGTTGGAATTGGGACGTTCGTGGGGTATTTAATCATTGATTTGCCTTATGCCTTCCTGTTTGCATTGATAGGTGCCGTTACCAATATCATTCCCTATGTCGGCCCATTTATTGGAGCCGCTCCTGCAGTGATTGTGGCCTTGATTCATTCGCCGACACAGGCGCTTTTGGTCATAGTGGTCATCACGATTGTTCAGCAGTTGGACGGTAATGTCATTTCACCGCTGGTCATCGGGAAAAAGCTAAATACGCATCCGTTAACCATCATCATCCTTTTATTGGTTGCGGGAAACATCGCAGGCATCATTGGGATGATCCTGGCTGTACCGACTTATTCCGTCATTAAAACGATTGTATTGAATATCGTTAAGTTCATCAGGATCAGGAAAGAGGAAAAACTCGGGGAAGATTTAATTGAATGAAAAAACGGGATCGACTCTTTGAGAGTTGGTCCCGTTTTTTTTGTACCAATATTTGATTATAGGCCTAGTGAAATATATTTGACCTCTAAAAACTCTTCAATCCCATGATGTCCGCCTTCGCGGCCAAGCCCACTTTGCTTGAATCCGCCGAATGGTGCCTGTGGAACGGAAGGGAGGCCATCGTTCAAGCCGACGATCCCGAATTCCAGGGCTTCGGTGACTTTAATGCCCCTTGAGATGTTCTCGGTGAAGACGTATGCTGCCAGCCCGAAAATCGAGTCGTTTGCACGTTGTACCGCTTCTTCATCTGTCTTGAAGGAAGCAATCGGTGCTAGTGGTCCGAATGTTTCTTCATTCATGCAAAGCATGCTATCGCTGACGTTGGAAAGGATGGTCGGTTCAAGGAAGAGTCCGCCAATCGATTTCCCACCAGCTTCGAGTTTGGCTCC
The DNA here is from genome assembly GCF_044761765.1 of Peribacillus sp. NPDC097284. Taxonomy (NCBI): domain Bacteria; kingdom Bacillati; phylum Bacillota; class Bacilli; order Caryophanales; family Bacillaceae; genus Peribacillus; species Peribacillus sp. NPDC097284. Next base: position 219,604 of record NZ_JBIWCZ010000004.1, on the reverse strand, counting down.
GCTATTGATGGCTTCGTCAATTTGCTTTTGTACCTTTTCGACTGCACTTTGGTCAATAAGAGGTCCGATGTCGACGCCTTCTTCCAAACCGTTGCCCACTTTCAGTTCGTTCACTTTGGCAACAAGCTTCTCGATGAAGACGTCCTGGATGGATTCATGAACATAAATGCGGTTTGAACACACGCATGTTTGTCCGGCGTTCCGGAATTTCGAACTAATGATGCCCTCAACGGCTTTATCGAGGTCGGCATCTTCCAGAACGATGGCGGGAGCGTGGCCACCCAGCTCAAGCGATATCTTCTTCACGGTTTCGGCAGAGCCCTTCATTAAAGTTTTCCCGACTTCCGTTGAACCAGTGAAGGTCAATTTGCGAATCCGGGTATCTTGAAGCCAAGTTTCGCCGATTTCCGATGATTTACCTGTCACTACATTGATGACACCTTTTGGAATGCCTGCTTCTTCAGCCAATTCGGCCATTTTCAAAGCTGTAATCGGCGTCAGATTCGCGGGTTTAATGACAACCGTACAGCCGACGGCAAGTGCGGGTGCCACTTTTCGCGTAATCATCGCCGCCGGGAAATTCCATGGGGTAATGACGGCTACGACACCGACTGGTTGTTTGGTTACAAAAAGTCGCTTATTCGTAGTGGAGGCAGGAATCGTTTCCCCATACACCCGTTTTCCTTCTTCGGCAAACCAGGATAAAAATCCATTCGCATAGTTCATTTCCCCAAGGGCTTCTTTCAATGGTTTACCTTGTTCCTCTGTCATGATTCTAGCTAGTTCTTCTTTATTGTCGTCGATCAATTTATGCCATTTCCAGATCAAATCCGCACGTTCATAAACCGAGAGGGCAGCCCAATCAGTAAAGGCCGCATAAGCTGCATCGGCAGCTTTGGCTGCTTCCATGGCTCCTCCTTTTGGGACAGTGGCGACAATTTCATCGGTTGCCGGGTTTTTCACTTCGATTTTTTCAAGTCCGTGATCGGACCATTCCCCATTAATGTATAATCCGTAATCTTTCATGATAAAACCTCCCGTTTTGTATCATTTTGTTCTTTATTTAGAGTGAATGTCTATAAGCTAATATCATCTGCTATATAAAAGTATAAACACTTTTCGGGAAATCTTAAATGAATATGATTGATAAGTTTTAAGAAATGATGGTGGGTTCAGTCAATAGGGACAATAAAACGGAGTGAAGAAGTGTTTCAAGGGACAGTAAGGAAGTAAGAATGCATATGGAAAAGAGGATAGATGCGGGCAGAGAGTTCTGCTTCCCATCTATCCTCTTTCTTAGTGTCCGTTCTTCATCGATCTGTGGAGGCGGCTACTTCATCCAAATTGTTGTAGTTTGAATGAGTTGGATCAAATTCGCCTTCTGTTTTAGAAATGACAACTGTAGCAACACTGTTTCCGATCAGGTTCGTGATGGCACGAGCTTCCGACATGAAGCGGTCGACTCCTAAAAGAAGTGCCATGCCTTCAACAGGAATCATCGGGAAAGCAGCCAATGTTGCCGCAAGGGTGATGAAACCGGACCCTGTTACACCTGCAGCCCCTTTAGATGTTAGCATCAGGATTCCAAGAAGGGTTATTTCCTGCCAGATGCTTAAATCCACGCCATAAGCTTGGGCGATGAAAATGGCTGCCATCGACAGGTAAATCGATGTGCCATCAAGGTTAAAGGAATAACCGGTCGGTACGACCAGCCCGACCACGGATTTTGAACATCCGTAATTCTCAAGTTTCTTCATCACACTTGGCAATGCGGATTCCGAAGAAGAAGTTCCCAATACCAATAGAAGTTCCTCTTTTAAATAAGCGATGAATTTGAAAATGTTGAAGCCATAGAATTTTGCGATGCCCCCAAGGACGATGATGATGAATAACGCCATGGTAATATATACGCTAGCCATTAATTGTCCTAAAGAACTTAGAGAACCAAGCCCGAACTTACCGATGGTATAGGCCATGGCCCCAAATGCCGCCAGCGGTGAAAACTTCATGATGATCCCAACGATGCCGAAGAAAATATCCGCTATATGTTGTAAGAAGGAGACGACAGGTTGTACTTTTGGTCCGATCATTGCCATGGAGATACCGAACAAGACGGCAAAGAACAGAATAGGAAGCAAGTCTCCACCGGCCATTGCAGCGACAGCATTGTCCGGGATGATATTGGAGATAAAGGCTATGGCACCGTGTTCTGTTTCCTCAGCAGCGGTTGTATATTGCGATACATCTCCGCCTTCCACTGAATCGATGTTAAATCCTTTACCCGGTCCTAACAGGTTGACCACGATAAGACCAATCGCAAGGGCAACGGTGGAAACGATTTCGAAGTAAAGGAGGGCTTTCCCACCGATACGACCCACTTTCTTCATGTCACCCATGCCGCCAATGCCGATAACGACGGTTAAGAATATGATGGGTGCGATGACCATTTTTATCATTTTAATAAACAAATCAGCTAAGATTTTCAGCTGTTCACCGAAAGCAGGGAATAAGAAACCGACTGTAATACCGAGAATGATACCTATGATGACTTGGACAGTTAGATTTTTTAATAGTTTCATACTGTATTCTCCTTTGTTATATGATAGCGCTTTCTTTAATTAACTATAGTGTAACAGAAGGAAGAGTCAGAATATTCTTTTGGTGATATTGTTCTTTTTGGTCTTTTTGGTCTTGGAAAGTGAGAGAGAGGGAGAAGAGAGGAGGAACAAGAAAGCACCAGTTTTAAAACTGGTGCCTAAGAAAAATCATTGTTCAAAAGGCTTGATGAGTGCGTAGAGGGTTTCAATCACAGGAAGTTGGATATGGGCATTTTTGGCGAGCCTTAGGGCACCCCCTTGTAAATGCTCGACTTCAAGGGATTGATTTTTCCGACGGTCCTGATGCATGGAGGAGGTAGCTTCGTCGGGTAAAGCCGCTATGTCCTCCAGTGCCTGAGCGACATTCCTTTCCGTCAATCCAATGCCATGAGCGTTAGCGAGCATCTGCATTTCCACAAGCGCCTTTTCCAGTACCCGGTTCGTTTCTGGATAGTTGCGTATGGTCCCTATGGGAAGATTGGATGCTGTTGTCACGCCGGAGAAAGCAGTAATGAACATATATTTAATCCATAGACGAATTAAGATGTTTTCTGTCCTGCTTGCTCCCATGATGGCTGAACTAACTGCTTGTTCAAACTCATCGCAGATCTCTTGTTGAGAGGGATGAAGCGGGCCATAAATTAAGTCATGGTTCCGGTTAGAGTGTACGACATGGCCTTTTTCGTTTAAGGTAGCGATAATGAAGGCACTTCCCCCTATGACGTTCGCTTCGCCCAGTTCATCCTGAAGTATGGAGATATGCTCGAGTCCATTTAAAAGGGGAAGAACCTTTGCCCCTTTATCGACCAGGACCTTCAAGTCAGGCAGCGCCCCTCTCAGGTGGAACCCTTTTACCGTTAGGAGGACCAAGTCAACTTGTTGTATGTCATGTACGTCCTCTGTGAATTGAAGTTCGTTAAACTCATAGTTTCCATGAGGGCTTGTTATGTTCAACCCTTGCTCTCTCAATTGTTGGGCTCGGTTTTTACGGACGACGAATTGAACCTGTTGTCCTGCTTGCTGTAGTCTACCTCCATAATAGGAACCAAGTGCACCGGCTCCGATAACGACTATCTTCAATATGTACACCTCGCTTCTGATTGATGGACCAATCATACCATTAGCTGAATTTTCAGTAAATATGAATGGTGAAATAATGACTATAAAAGAAAAAAAGGCAAAAAAAAACAGCCTGAATTGTTACAAGCTGATTACTTTTTATTGATAGACTTTCACTTTTACTGTTTTTCTGCCCCAGTTAAGAGCTTTTGTTTTAGAAGAATAGAAGACGTCGATTTTTTTTCCTTTAATCGCACTGCCTTTATCTGCTGCTACGGCATCTCCGTAACCTTCTACATGAACTTTTGTTCCTAGTGGAATGACTTTAGGATCGACAGAAATAGCTTTGACTTTAGGGTTTTTCTTCAGGTTAAGGCCAGTTGCCGTAATCCCGCTGCACCCTTTGCAGTTCGCTGTATAGGCTGTAGCATTAACTGTGATAGTTTTATATTTCTTTGATGCTTTTTTTGCTTTGGGTTTTGCCTTCGTTGCAGTTTTCTTAACTTTTAAAACTTGTTTTGGTTTAATATGATCTTTTTTAAGGTTGTTCCAACTCTTTAGTTGATTGACCGTTATGTTATGTTTACTCGCGATGCCCCATAGTGTGTCACCACTTTTAACTTTATATGTAGTAGTAGCAGCTGATGAAACTCCGGAAAAACTAAATACCAGGAAGAAAGCAGTGATAATAGGAAGTAGTATTTTTTTCAATTAATATTCTCCTTTGTTTTAAAGCGTAGACTTAGAATAACAGGTCTATATGACAATAATGTTTCGGTGGCATAGTAATTGTGTTACAAAAACATTTCATTGAAAAATAAACTAGGTAAAAAGAATGATATTAATTTGAACTTTTATCACGAAATACTTCATAATTTTCTATAAAATTTGGAAGATTACTTGATTTCATAATGTATTTTGTATGAATATGGAAAAATAAGTGGAAAAAGTATGGGCTTAAAAGCCTACTTTATGGTTTTGCCATTTTAAGAGGGTATGAAGAGTCATTTTTGAAAGAAAAGGCTGTCAATTATATGGAAAGAAGAGAATTTTCCGTTTTAAGAGGTTAGAAGTGACGTTCACGATGGATTCTTCTGTAAAAAAAGAAGCCGATAGATGAACATATCGGCTTCTTTCTATACTTATTTTTGTAAAATGAATTCAGAGGCAAAATCAACGAGCATTTTTTGATAGACTTCGACGGATTCGAGATTGACGCATTCCCGGTCACCATGCCAATTCTCCCCTTTTGGACCGAATTCGATGGCTGGGATGCCGTACGCTGCAAAGAAGATGGTGTCAGCGGAGCCATGTTGACCGAAGACGACCGCTTCCTGTTTCGTGTTCTTTTCGATAATCGGACGGAGTAGGGTGATGTAAGGATCGTTTTCCTCCGTATTAACGGGTTTACTATACATGTTAATATGGACGTTCTTGCCTACCACGGTTTCGATTTGCTCGACGATTTCCTCCATTGTCTGGGTTGGAAGATAACGAATATCGAGACTGAGTAAACAAGCATCCGGTACTTTATTGTACACATCTCCGCCCTTTATTTTTGCGAGATTGAGAGAGGGGGAAGCGTAAAGGGGGGTATGTTCCCGTGTGAAAGGAAGGGCCTTGATTTTCGTATAGATATCATAGGCCTTTTCGATGGCATTGACACCTTCCCATGGACGGCTTCCATGTGCGGATTTACCGGAAACTTCGATATCGAGGCGAAGGGAGCCCTTAGCCTGTAGGCCGATGCCTAACTGCGTGGGTTCTGCACAGATGACAAAATCGCCTCGATATCCATGCTTCGCTAGGTAGCCGGAGCAGTTCAAGCCCCCGATTTCCTCATCGGAAACGATTTGTAGCTGGATTTTCAACCCTAAGTCCCTATCTTTCAATTCGGCGAAGGCGCACATCATGCCTGCAACCCCCGCTTTCATATCGGCCGTTCCACGGCCATATAAATTCCCTTCATGCACCTCGGGGAAGAATTGATTAGGCGTCCCGCTCACTACATCAACATGGCCATTCCATATCAATGTTTTTTCTCCACTCCCGATTTCGCTAACGAGCATTTTGTACCCGTTATTTTCAATCACATCCACAGTCAATCCCTGGCCCTTAAGCCAACCGGCACAGAAATCCACTGCTTCATTGGCCCCTTCTTTGGAGGAACTGTCAATGGAGACTAAATCTTTCAGTAAATCGATAAGCATTAAAAAAAAACCTCCTATAAGTATGCAAACTATAATTTTATATACCCTTATAAATGGGCTTGAACCATAAATCTTTTCCGGTGGAAATGTGTTTAGTGCTTTGGATTCCGGGGGTATGTAAAGAGGGAGCGACAAACAACATTCTTTAAGGAGGATGATAGATATGGATAAACGTATAATTGGAGTTTATGATACTGGATCAGAGGCCATTCAGGCAGTTGAGGCATTACAGGCTCAAGGATATACTCAAGATGATATTTCGGTGGTTGCTAAAGATAAAGAAGAACTTAGAACGGTGAAAAAAGAAACAGGAACGAAAGTAGAGGAAGGGCTTGCTACTGGAGCTGCCACTGGTGGAGTTCTAGGCGGAACAGCTGGATTCTTAGCGGGAATCGGTGCTTTGGCCATTCCAGGAATCGGACCGGTACTTGCGGCTGGACCGATTGCAGCTACATTAGCTGGTGCGGCAGTAGGAGCTGGTACAGGTGGTTTGGCCGGTACATTGATTGGCCTCGGTATCCCTGAGCGTGAAGCCACTCAATATGAATCGGATGTTAAGAATGGGAAACTGCTTGTATTGGTGGATGCCGATGCGAAAAGGGGTAACTCTTCATACACAGGTATTACGGAAACGGATGAAACGCTTACGAATAGAAGAAGACCACTTTAATTTAGAGCGTGTAAAAAGAGCAGGGCCTTTTGGCTTCTGCTCTTTCTTTTGTTTAGTAGCTGAATTTCTGGATTTCCTTGTGCATTTCCTGCGATAGGCTGTCCAATTCCCCAGCCAGGGCATTTAATTGTTCCATGGAGGCATTCGTCTCTTCGATTGAAGCGGACACTTCTTCTGTGCCGGCAGCTGCCTCCTGACTAACGGAGTTTAGTTGTTTCGCGTTGCCTGACATCACGGCAATCTGGGCAATCATTTCGTGCATGGTACTTGTTATTTCATCAAAGTTACTGAATGTGGTAGAGATGATTGATGCAATATCGCCAAAGGCCACTTCGGTGTTCGTGACGGATGTACTCTGATGATCGATTTTCTGGTTGACCTGATCAATCAAGCTAACCGTATTTGCGGTATCAGTTTGCATGGCAAAAATGATTTCTGCTATTTCCTTTAAGGAGTGTTCCGTTTGTTCGGCCAATTTTTTCACTTCATCGGCAACGACGGCGAAACCTTTTCCATGCTCGCCTGCCCTGGCTGCCTCGATGGCTGCATTCAAGGCGAGTAAATTGGTTTGCCCGGCAATCCCTGTTATGGTTTTGACGATATCGCTAATCGTATGGGATCGAACATCCAGTGATTTTACGGCTGTACTCATCTGGTTGGATATCTGGGCTGTAACATCGAATTGTTGTTTTAGTCCCTGAACGGTGATCATGCCATTTTCCGATGCCTTGAACATGTCATCGGAGGCAAGCGACATTTTTTCTGCCTGATTTTCCAGGTTGTTGATTTTGTCGGCCATGAGCTCTATGGCCGTTTCGTTATCTTGGCCGACTTCAATCTGATCAATGGCACCTGAAGCGATTTGTTCCATCGTCATGGCGACTTCGTTTGCGGCAGCCGAATTCTCTTCGGCACTGGCAACGAGCAACATGGAGGAATCGGCAACCTTATTGGAAAGGGCATGGACATTTTTAAGCATGGCACTCATATTCTCTGCTAAGGTGTTGGTGTCTTCTGCAAGCTTGCCGAGTTCGTCCCCACTGGAAATGGAAATCGTGGAGGCGAAGTCACCGCCAGCCATTTTCTTGATGGATTCTTGAAGGCGTTTAATGGGCTTTGTCAAAGAACGTGTGATGAAGATGGAAAAAATGGTAGTCAAAGTAAAAGTGACGATCATGGCCAGGATATTGTGCATGACCATAGAGCTTGCACGGTCCACCACTTCATCTCTATCCACGACTCCAGCTATTTTCCAACCAGTAGTAGGACTGGATGAGTATCCGATGATTTGCCTTTTATCCTCAAAATCCAGGATCATAGATCCTGATTCACCTTTCATTTGCTGAAAAATGGGTTGAGCCGAAAGATCCTTCATGATTTTCGATTGATCAGGGTGGGCAAGGATAGACCCTTTCTCATTCAGTAGAATGGCATATCCCGTTTTCCCGAATTTCGTCTGATTGATCGTATTCAGTAACGTTTCCATCGCGATGTCGACACCAAGAACGCCGACCAATTTATCGCCATCATAGATTGCTTTTGCTGCCGTGATGATAAGGGAATTGGTCGCAGTATCCGTATAAGGCTCGGTCCATATGACTTCATTCTTTCCTTTCAAAGCGGCTTGATACCAATCTTGTTGCCTTGGGTCAAAGTCACCAGGTAAATTGGCTTTAGGGAAGATGATCGTCTGTCCTTCCTTCTCCGTCCCCATGTACAAGCTGATGATCTCTTCATTGGTTGTTTGGGTATTGGTAAACTCAGTAAGTATGGAATCAGCGTCTGAATGGGGTGTGGTCATGGCCACATCTTTGCTTATCCTGTCTAAATTCTTTTCCTTTTCTTGGAAGAAGCGATCAGATACTTCATTCATTGATTTTACTTGACCTTCTGTCGTATTTTTCAGTTCATCTGTCGTTAGTTCAATGCTTTGATCATAGGCTACGTAGGATATGAGAAATCCGCTAATAATAATTAAAGCTAAAAAGGGTATCAGTATTTGTTTTTTAAGAGAATTGAAGTACCAGTTTTTCAGACGTTTCATAGGTTTGCTCCTTTATATCTACTTCTTATGAGTTCTCTAGATATTTCGGCTTAGTTTCCCTATCTTTTAGTTTTTTTAGAAAATTCATAAGAATGACTTATATTAGGAGGTAAAGTGATTGAAACAGGAAAGAAAAGATTATCCAAGAAAGGAATTTTACTGGTAGAATAATCAGAAAGCATAATGAAGGGGGAATGGTGAGTTGAAAAAAAGATTAGGATGCCTTCATGCCCATTATTCAAATATAGAATATATAGAAAGAGCTCTTTCAATCTATGACATCGATCTCATGCATTTTGTGGACTCTTCCATAATGTATCGAATGACTTCTGTTGGGAATTACGATAAAACAGAAGCAAAGAAAAAAGTAAAAGAGCAACTGGATTGGATCGCTCAATGTGAAGTGGATGCTATCCTAATTACTTGCACGAACTATATCGCCCTTTTACAAGACCAACGTATGGTAGCATCCGTGCCCATCATTAAAATTGATGAACCTTACTTCGAATACATCTGTACGCTATCTCAACCTCAGATTCTCCTTTTTACGAACCCAGCAACAGTTAACGGTACCGTGGAGCGTCTTGAAAAGTATGCGGAAATCCATCAAAAATCCTTGGATTTGGAGATTATGATCATGGAAAATACTTTCGAATTAATCATGAAAGGATTGAAAGAAGAGTACAATGCTGAAATCATCAAGGTCTTACATCAACTCGTTCAAGATGATCAAAAGGCAATTTCTGTTGCTCAATTATCGATGGTGGATGCAGCCAAGCGATTCGAACAGCAGACATCTCATGGAATGATGAATCCATTAAAAATAGTAGTGACCTCCATTGTCAGCCAATTAGACTTACAAAAAAAGAGCTGACTGGATGCAGTCAACTCTTTCTTCTGGTTGGTTATTCGACTTGAATGTTTTTCGTGCGATCAATATACCATGTGTAAAACTCGTCGGCATATTCAAGGGAAACATCTTGTAGCTTGGTATGATGTACCGGTTTGGAACGGTTAATGGTTTCGATCGATGCGAGCCCAAAGCGTTTTTGCAGTCTTGAGCGTTCGACTTTAATCTGAATGACCTTGCTTCTTTTCGTGATGAACAGGGACGTTTCCAAACTTCCTGATTTAAATTGAATGAATTCGTCATGTAATAAATAGCGGCCATTTTTGTAATCTATGATTCTCGATGTATAAATGAGTACGAAAAGAATCAAGGAAATATACCATATCGCTGGCTTGAAAATAAAAATGGCAACCGTCACAACTATCCAGATATAGCTTGGCCTTAGCATTCGCACGATGAAAGCTTGTTTCGATAAGGGATGCATGGAGCGTTCCACCTTGTAAGAAGGCAAAATCTCTTCGATTATGGCATGGGCACGGTCAACCGATAAAAATGGATAGAGCGTATTCGTTTCCAGTTTTTCATCTCCTGTACTTCCCGCGCTTATCAGTTTCACCTCCGCTAATCCAAGCATTCTTTTGATGAGGGATTGGGTGATTTCCACCGCCTGCACCTTTTCTTTCTGAATTGAAAAGGCAGATTCATCGAGCACCCCTTTTTTTATATACACACGTTTGGCATCCGATGAAATTTCATACTTCCCATATTTCACGTACGTGGAAATAATTCCAAAACCAATAGCTAATCCTACTAAAACAATGAGAGCGATGGTTATGGTTAGCCATGAATTCAAAAATGATGCCACAGCCCCTTCGGCATTTTCCAGATTGAAAAAATCATCAAGTGTTTTATAAATCGTAGCGACAATCGGAATGATGGCCAGGAAGCTTAGTGACGTGAAGGAAGCTTTTAACACATCCCGTTTAGTCGGTGTGAAATGTATGGTTTGTTCAGCACCCGTTTCTTTCAAGCTGTCCTCTTCCAGATGATCTTCTTCTACAGCCGGGATTTCTTGTGAGGAAAATTCCGTTTCAAGTCGTTGGGCTTCTTTTAAAGAAATCGCCTCCAACAAGACAGAACCTTGGTCACCAGTCATTCCCGTTTCGAACGTTAAAGAAGTTAAGTGGAAAAACTTATGAAGGACGGTTGTCCGTCGTTGGACGTTTTGTATTTTGTGAAGCGGAACTGTCCGATAGGACTTGGAAATAAGCCCGGACTTGATCTGAATGTTTCCTTCTTTTATATGATATGTATAGGTGAACCAGTTCAAAGTCAATGAAATGACCTTCCATACGAAGTATAAGAGATAGATGAGTTGCAGCACGATCATATAAACCTTTTCCGTACCAAAATTCAATACATAAAGGAGGATAATTAAAAAGAATTCCTTCTTCAGCACATTCCACATTTCAAATGGGATTTTGAGCGGGTGTAACCGTTTGGATTGTTCCGCCATGTCATTCCACTTCCTTTATCTTGGCGTAGTGCGCAATTTTATCTCGAAGTTCATACGCCTCTTTCTCCGGAATGGCGGGTATGGTATGTGAGTCGCCCATGGTTCCGATACTAATCGTATAAAGGCCATACTTCCGTAGAAACGGCCCCTGGTTCAGCTCGACCGATTGAACTTTCGTCATCGGGATGAGTTCATGGGATTCGTACCACGCTCCATGTTTCGTTTGGATGAATTCTTCGCTTACGTCATATCGCCAATATTTTTGCAATAAAATGGGGGCGATGATGATGGACCAAATGGCGGAAAAGCATTCGATGATGGTCAGTCCGATTAAAACCCATCCAATCCACTCTTTCCAGGAAAAATAAGTATCAACGAATAATAAGATGCCGAGTATGACGAGAATAATGAGGTTGGTGATGGTTTCCGTCATCCGCCAAACCTTGATGGATTCTTTCGAAATTTTCTTTGTGGGCGCTTGAATCTTTGAATACATATGTTCACTCCTTACTGTGTCATTACTTTTATACGGATGATTCTTAGTAAAAGTTCCCTTTAGGGCTAAAAAAGTCCCTGAGGTGAGGCTTTCCTGGAATACGGAATACTGTGTATGCCTGATATGAAGGGACATGTGAATGAAATTTAAAAGTAGGTGAAATGGATTTGACCTTTATAAGGAAAGTATACATTATTTTCTTTCTGTTTTTGATGTGCTTTTTTAATGGGGAAACGATGCAGGCTGCTTATGAAGAGGAATCGATGGCTGGTGAAATCAAGCGTATCGTACATGAGTCGCCTGCTTTAACCGGGGCCTTAGCCGGAATTTCAATCCGTTCGGCAGATACAGGGGAATTGGTGTATGAGCATGATGCGGATATAAGGATGAGACCGGCATCGAACATGAAACTTCTGACAGCGGCAGCGGCACTTGAAACGTTAGGGGAGGAACATGTCTTCCAAACGGAACTATACATAAAAGGCATTCATGTCGCGAACGTCCTTCAGGGGGATGTCTATTTGAAGGGAAAAGGAGACCCAACCCTTCTTGAAAAGGACTTTGATGGTTTGGCGAAGGTGTTGAAGCAACATCGAATCCACTATGTTCATGGAGATCTTATCGGCGATGATACATGGTATGACGATGAAGGCCATTCGCCTGATTTAATACGAAGTGATGAGCAAGAATACTACGGGTCGGCCGTTTCAGCCTTAACCGCCGCACCCGATGAGGAGTATGATACCGGGACAGTCCTTCTGGAGATATCACCAGGGAAAAGGGCTGGAAAAAAAGCAACCGTGACGATGCAACCGGAAACGGACTATGTAACAGTCGTTAATGAAGCGATAACAGTATCACCGGACGGAAAGCAGAAAATCAAGGTCGAACGCGATCATGAGCGAAATGTCTTGACGGTAACGGGGACTATGCCGGAACATGGCTTGCCGACAAAAGAATATATGGCGGTGATTGATCCTACCAAATATGCCCTAAGATTATTTGAACAATCGATGGAACGGCAAGGCATCAAGGTGTTAGGTACGACCAAACAAGGAAAAACACCCGCGCAAGCTAGGAAAATTGCCAGCCATGATTCGATGACCCTTTCACAATTGCTGGTTCCCTTCATGAAACTGAGCAATAACACACATGCTGAAGTTTTGGTGAAGGAAATGGGGAAGGCAGCGAAGGGGGAAGGCAGTTGGGAGAATGGATTGAAGATAGCAGAAAGTAAGCTCGAGCTGATGGGGATGGACACGCAATCGACCATGATGCGGGATGGTTCAGGGATTAGCCAGGTCAATCTGATCTCAGCGAACGAATTGACCAAACTCCTTTATTCCGTTCGGGAAAAAACATGGTTTCCTTCCTATCTCAATGCACTGCCGGTTGCTGGGGTTAAAGAAAAGATGATAGGCGGTACATTAAGGAATAGGATGGAAAAGACGGCGGCCGTGGGAAATGTCCGCGCTAAAACGGGGACGATTTCCGCTACGAGCACTTTGTCTGGATATGTGACCACCAAAAGTGGGGAAGGCATCATCTTTTCAATTCTTTTGAACAACTTCGTGGAGGAAAAGGGAATCAGGGACATCCAAGATAAAATAGTGGTATGGCTAGCGGAACAGGAAGATCTGTTAGAAAGAGAGCGTTGATATTCGTTTAAAAACATATGCTTGTAATTCAAAAAAATCCGCGATGAGAAGATCTGCTTCCACCAATTCATTGACAGTCGCAAAACCAAATGGACAGCTGACGGCCACTAATCCATTTTCCTTTGCAGCTTCGATATCGGACTTTCGGTCGCCAACCAGGATGGCTTCTTCAATGTTATAGTTTCTCAACAACATGTGAACTAAATCCGTTTTCGAGCCTTTCAATGACCTTTCGATACTGTAAATGTCCGTAAGGTATTCATGCAGATGAAAATATGTACAGATTTCTTCCAAATACTTTTCAAGTCCGTTGCTGGCTATGAATATTGGAATACCTTGTTGTTTAAAGACTGACAAGGTCTCGATGACGTTTGGGTAAAGCTGACCTTTTCCTTCTTTGATCTCTTGATTCAAACATTCAAGAAAGAGTCGGTCGGCTTGATTCCGAATAGACTCGGCGTGATTTGGCAATAAGGTTTCCCATACGACCTTTAGTGGAACCCCCATGATTTTTTGGTATGTGGCAAGAGGGGCTTCTCCCTGCCAATTTCCTTCTGACCGAAGGACTTTGAACGTTCTTTCAAGTGATGAACCTAAAATCCTATTGGTTTGAAACAGGGTGCCGTCCATGTCGAAGATGACGGCAAAGGGAATGGAATTCATATTTTGTACCTTCTTTCAATTTTTTTGCGCGCCCAAGGAGGGTTTCTTGGGAGGGTGTAGAGAAATATATAGGAAGAGGAGGGGTTTGATGAATTTCCCAACAATTCGTGGCCAGCACACGATTTCCCAACTTATTGCTGAAATCCAGAATTCCCCTGGAAACCGAAGGCCATATTTAGTTGCCATAGATGGTCGCGGTGGTTCGGGGAAAAGTACCCTTGCTGCCTATATAAAAGCTCATTGTCAGGATGTCACAATTGTTCATATGGATGATTTCTATTTTCCTTCTTCTCAAAGGGCCCAGTTGCCTCCAGTCGGGAATTTGATTGGTGTGAACTACGATTGGTCCCGTGTCTTCAGTCAAGTTTTGGAACCGCTTACCTCAGGGAAAGAAGCGGTCTACCAACGTTATGATTGGGAATCGGATGCAATGGCTGAGTGGCATACCATCCCAGTGGGTGGGACTGTCATCATTGAAGGCACATACTCTACTCGCTATGAATTGGCTGCCTTCTATAATTTTACCATTTGGGTGGAGTGCCCCCGGGAGAAACGATTAGACCGTGGAATTGAGCGTGATGGGGAAGAGATGCGTTCCATGTGGGAAGATAACTGGATGGTCTATGAAGATCTCTATGTCGATGCACATCTTCCACGAGATAGGGTCAACCTGATTGTGGATGGAACGAGATGAATAGAGTCTCGTTCCTTTCCTTTCTCGCGGATGAAGGTCTTGTACCCCGAGTCCATTTCCCCTAGCTATCCTTCATCGATTCCGGTTTTTGTCATAGAATAGGAAGGATGAGGCTGCTTTTCATTGTAAGGGTTTACCTGTAAAATTCATATTGAATATTAATATTTAGATAAATTTCTCTAAGAGACAGAGATAATGGAGGAGAAGTATGTTTACTAATGATGAACAAGCTGGTGTATATAAAGCGATTTATAGCCGGAGGGATATCCGGAGTTTTTTACCCGATCCCATCTCAAAGGATACCTTGCATAAGATTTTGGAGGCGGGACATCATGCACCGTCTGTTGGGTTCATGCAACCATGGAGTTTCATTGTCGTTTCGGACCAGGAGATTAAAGAGCGGTTGGCCTGGGCCGCGGATAAGGAAAGAAGGGCGCTTGCGGTTCATTATGAAGGGGAAAAAGAAAACAAGTTTCTTAGTTTGAAAGTAGAAGGCTTGAAGGAAGCCCCCTATACGATTTGTGTGACCTGTGATCCGACGCGGGGTGGATCTCATGTGCTTGGACGCAACTCCATTCCTGAAACGGATATTTTATCGACGGCCTGTGCCATTCAGAATATGTGGTTAGCCGCCTGTGCGGAAGGGTTGGCGATGGGCTGGGTCAGTTTTTACAAGAAGAATGATATCCGGGACATTTTGGATATCCCTCCACACGTGGAGCCTGTCGCGCTCATGTCTGTTGGCTATACCGATCAATATCCCGATAAACCGATTCTTGAAACGGCCAATTGGGAAAAGAGACGGTCGATGGATGATTTGATTTTTAAAGATAAGTGGGGCCAAAACTAGACCTTGTAAGGATCTTGTAGAAAGCTGGTGTTTCGTTTTGTATATCTATCGAGGCGAGGAAATAAAAAGAATCGATCGAACTGCAGCGGATCATGGACTTGAAACGTTTACGCTGATGGAAAATGCGGGACGGGCTTTATTTGAAGCCATTGTCAAAAATGTGAGCAAATCGCAGCGAATCTTGATTCTTGCGGGAAAAGGGAACAATGGCGGAGATGGAGTGGTTCTCGCCCGTTATTTAAAGCAACATGGTTTCATATGTGAGCTCGCTATCCCACTAGGGGAACCTGTTTCTGAGACTGCAGAGCGCCACTACCGCTATTATCTCCACTGCGGATTTGAGGTATCGGAAATCAGTGAGGATTATGATGTGTTGATAGATGCGCTGCTTGGGGTCGGAGCGAGGTTGCCACTCCGTAATGATATCGAACAGCTGATTGATTGGATGAATGAGCAAGAGGCCGTTCGGATGGCAATCGATATTCCGACAGGCGTTTTGGCGGATACCGGTGAAGTGGAAAAGGCTATAAAGGCTGACCGAACATTCACGCTCCACGGGTACAAACCATCGGCGTTTCTCGAAGGAAGTGTCGAGTATTATGGTCAGACCGAAGTGCTCGATATTGGCTTGCCACAGACATCCAATTGGCAAGTATGGACCAAAGGGGATATTGCCGCAAGCTTCCCGAAGCGAAATAGTGCCTCGCATAAGGGGACATTCGGGACGGGACTGTTGATAGCGGGTACGGATGAAATGCCGGGAAGTGCCATGCTGGCGAGCCTTGCCGCGATGCGGAGTGGAATCGGGAAACTGACTGTGGCGACAACAAGGTTCGCTTCAGCAATTATCGCGAGCCGGGTGCCGGAATGTACATTTTTACATGATGGACTGGAAAAGGTAGCGGCTGGAGCGATGCCTAAAGGGATAAGGGGAGTGGCAATCGGCCCAGGATTGGATAATGAGGAAAAAATCGAACGGGCGTTACATGAAGTAATGAAAAGGGACCTGCCGATCATTATCGATGCAGGAGCCCTTAAGAAACGCGACTATCCCATGCGTGAAGCGATGACGATCGTCACGCCCCATCCTGGTGAGTTCAGTAAAATGACGGGTCTTCCGACGAAGGAAATCCAGAAAGACCGCCTGCGCCTCGCATCTGAATATGCGATCTCGAATAAGGTGACCGTTGTACTCAAAGGAAGAAATACGGTGATGGCGTTTCCCGATGGCGATGTATGGGTGAATTCGACCGGCAATGATGGACTTGCCAAAGGCGGGACAGGTGATACCTTGACTGGGATGATCCTTGCATTTATCTCATTCTATGAAGATAAGAAAGCGGCCGTGGCCAATGCTGTATACTGTCACGGGGTAAGCGCGGAGCAATGGAGTGAAACGAGGGCGAAGAGCAGTCTGCTCGCAAGTGATGTGAGTGAAAACTTGGCCTATGTGTTGAAGGAATTCGAATAGGCACTCGCTGATGGACGACATGAAGTGAGTGCTCGATAACAATAAAATAAAAAGAAAGTACCATGAAAAGGTAGGGAATCAAAAACTAGCTGTCATCTTAGCAGCTAGTTTTTTTTTTTGCTCGTATCCCCGCCTTTTAGTGGGTCCCGGTATGCAGGTCTTCATGGCATGTAGCGATATCCTGGCTAAAGATTTTCGAAGTTTATGGGATAAAAAAAATACAAGAATAATACAATGTTAAATGAAATATTTCAGAAAATTAACTAGATAGAGAGGTTGACTTATCTCCTGATTATTTCCTGAATGGTTATGTTAGAACACAGTACCTCGGCATGCATCTTGTTACAGAATACATATCTCTGTATTAAAAATATCAGTAGAGAAGGGTGTTTCTACATGGTGAAAGAAAAGACGGATATTCAGCAATTGATTGATTGGGATAAAAAGCATTTTATCCATCCGACAACAGCGATCGAACAACAGCAGCAAGATGGACCGAGTTTCATTTTTACCGAGGGTAAGGGGATATACCTAACGGACATCATGGGCAGGACGGTTATCGATGGGATGTCTTCCCTTTGGAATGTGAATATCGGGCATGGGCAGGACGAAATTGCCAAAGTGGCGAAGGAGCAGATGGAGAAATTGGCGTTCACCTCTAATTTTGCCACCTTCAGTAATGAACCAGCCATTCGGTTGGCTGCCAAAATCGCTTCCATCGCACCCGGAAATTTGAATGCCGTGTTCTTTACGTCCGGAGGGTCGGAATCGAGTGATACGGCGATCAAGCTTGCGCGTCACTACTGGATTTTAAAAGGCCAGCCCAACCGGCAAAAAATCATTTCCCGTTCGAACTCCTATCACGGGGTGGCGATGGGAGCGACTAGTGCCACGGGATTGAAGCCTTTCCGCGACTTCACGAATTCCCTTGCGCCGGATTTCTGTTATGTGGATGGCTCCTCCATTGAGGAATTGCGCAAGACCATTGTACAGGAAGGACCGGAAACTATCGCTGCTTTCATAACGGAACCGATACAAGGGGCTGGTGGCGTGAATATGCCTCCTGAAGGCTACTTCAAGGAGGTCAGGGAGATTTGTGATGAGTACGGCATTTTGTTGGTGACGGACGAAGTCATTACCGGTTTTGGCAGAACGGGTGCGTATTTCGGAATCGAGCACTTCGGGGTCATACCAGACATGATGTGCTTTGCCAAAGGCGTGACGAGTGGATATGCCCAATTGGGTGGTGTTGTCCTGAATGATAGGATGTATCAGGATTTCATAGCCCTTTCTAAAGGGACGCTTTTACATGGCTACACTTACAGTGGCCACCCGATGGCTTGTGCCGTTGCGTTGAAAAATATCGAAATCATTGAACGGGAAAACTTAATTGAAAACTCGAAACTACGTGGAGTGGAATTGCTTGCAGGCTTTAACAAGCTTCAAGCTAAACATTCCATAATCGGGGATGTAAGGGCGCTAGGACTGATTGGTGGTATATCGATCGTCAAAGACAAACAAACGGGGGGGAAATTCGAAACCCCTTTGGCTCCACGGATCGTTTCGGAGGCCGCTAAAAATGGTTTAATCTGCCGATCTGTTACATTCGATCAAGATACACTAGTGTTTGCACCACCTTTGATCATCACTAAAGCAGAGGTAGGGAAGTTGATCGAAATCTTGGACGATACATTTGCGGCTATCGAAAAAGAAGTTGTATAAGACGTGAAGAGGATGGCATTCGAATCAACCAGGGTGGTTCGGATCCACGAAAAAGGCTGCTTCCCCAGAGGGAACAGCCTTTTTTTGTGGAGCGAATGAATCCAGAATTTGAGTCAATATATTACAAGAATCGAGGATATTTCCCGGGAAACGAGTGAATGCGAGAAATAAAATCATCATTTACACTGCTTTTTCCACATCAACACGGCCGGAAAAGAAGACGGCACCATTTCCCATATCGGAGAGCCGGTCTGGCGTGAGGGCATTGATATGCTGCTTTCTGCCAGGTGTATTTGGCCATATGCCTTGGCTGACTAGGACACCGGCCAGGACATTTTCTCCTATGACGGCTTTTAATACACATTCGCCTCGGGCATTCCAGATACGGACCATATCGCCGTCTGTTATCCCTCGTTTTACTGCGTCTTCCGTATTCATATGCAGTTTTGGTTCTTTTTCCATCGATATATGTTTCTCGTTATTGGAAAAAGTCGAATTCAGGAAATTATGGTTCGGCGCCGGTATGAATAAGAACGGCAGGTCGCTGTCTTTCGCGATGGGTGTATAGGTAGGCAATGGTTCGTACCCATGCTGTTTCATCCGTTCGGAATAGAGTTCGATTTTGCCGCTCGGTGTCGGCAGTTTCCCTGGGAAGAGTGGTCGCATCTCGGCTTTCACAAACTGATGTTCAGAAAGAGCTTCATAGTTGATGTTTCCTAAATAAGGATTCTCGGGGAAGTCGAGTGCTTGACGGATCATGTCTTCCTCAGAGTCTTGAAAAGCTTGGTCCTCGAATCCCATGTTAGCAGCCAACATCTTGAACAATTCCACATTTGATTTGGACTCTCCATATTTCTCCATGACTGGCTTTTGAATTTGTATGTAATTATGCCAGTAGGAAGTATAAAAATCCTCCGTTTCATAGGATGAAGAGGCGGGAAGGACCAGATCGGCATACTGCGCCGTTTCAGTTAAGAATAAATCATGGACGACCGTGAATAGGTCTTCTTGCATAAGTCCTTCCTTAACCTTGTTTGCATTGGGAGCGACAAGGGCAGGATTGGAGCTGTATACAAATAAGGAACGAATCGGGTTCTCCTTATCTAAAAGGGCTTCTCCGATTTGATTCATGTTGACGATGCGAGTAGTCTTGTTTCGCAAAAGCTCAGGGCGTTGTAAGGCATCTTTGTTAAATGCCAAATAACCGGAGTTCCCTTTCATCGCCCCACCGCCTTTAACACCCCACTGTCCGGTAAGGGCGGGAAGGCAGGCAATGGTCCTTACAGCCATTCCGCCGTTATCGTGATGCTGCAGGCCATTACCGATTCGAACGAATGATGGTTCGGTCTGTCCATACATCCGGGCTAATGTATAAAGGTCTTCGATTGGAACGCCCGTGATCGTGGAGACGGTCGCCGGGTCATATTGGCGGACATGCTCACGCAATTCGTCAGAACCGACCGTATAGGCGTCTAGGAAAGGCTGATCGACCATATTTTCGGCATATAAAATATGCATGATGCCAAGGGCAAGTGCACTATCTGTACCAGGCAGGATGGGGATGAACCAATCAGCCCACTTCCCGGTCTGGTTTTTATGGACGTCGATCACCACAACCTTGGCGCCATTTTTCCGGGCCTGCTGGGCAATTGTCACTTGGTGCATATTGGTACTCACGGCATTAATCCCCCACATGATGAAAAGCTTTGTGTCGATCGTTTCCTCCGGATCGATTCCGAACGAACCGCCCATGGTATAACTGTAGCCGACCGAACCGGCAGAGTTACAAATGGAACGCTCCAGCCTACTTGCCCCAAGTTTGTGGAAGAAGCGACGATCCATGCCTTCAGCACTAAGGTTTCCCATGTTTCCATAAAAACTGTAGGGGAGGATGCATTCCGGTCCATGCTGGTCTATCAAGGCCTTCCATTTTGACGTGATCATCCCGATCGCTTCGTCCCAACTAATGGGGGCGAATTGCCCTTTTCCTTTTGGACCGATTCGCATAAGCGGTTGCGAAAGACGATGCGGATCATATAGACGGGCTGTCATATTCCGGACCTTGTTGCAGATATTTCCTTTTGTAACCGGGTGTTTGGGATCCCCCTGGACTTTCACGATTTTTCCGTCTTTTTTGTGAAGGAGTAAACCGCATTGATCGGGGCAATCAAGTGAGCAAACCGATGGGAAGATTCCATCCTGTTGTTTGAAATAGGGTTGCATGACTTTGTCCTCCTTGTTTTTTGGAACGCTTTTTTGAATAGTCTATTAATTGTATATTTTAATATATTGGGTATTAGAAAGAACTACTTAACTTATGTTTTTTTTTCTGATAAGCTTATTTTAATAAAATGAGCCTTCTCTATCGAAAGGTTCGTAAGTAATGGAGGAAGAATTTTTGGAATATGGAGCAATCGTTTCAATTGTCATATACATGGCAGGTATGCTGTTAATCGGGTACCTTGCTTATCGAAGGACCGCTAACCTGACGGATTACATGCTCGGAGGAAGAAACTTGGGTCCGGCTGTAACCGCTTTAAGTGCCGGTGCTTCCGACATGAGCGGATGGTTGCTGATGGGCCTTCCTGGAGCCATGTACTTGAATGGCTTAAGTGCCGGGTGGATCGTCATCGGTCTGTCAGTAGGCGCTTATCTAAACTGGTTATTCGTGGCGCCAAGGCTTCGTACATATACGGAGATCGCGAATAATTCTATTACTATACCAGACTATTTGGGGAATCGGTTTAAAGATACCTCCCGAATTTTAAAAGTGGTATCCGCTTTAGTCATTTTAATCTTTTTTACTTTCTACACCTCTTCCGGTATGGTAGCAGGCGGGGAGCTTTTCCGGACGGCCTTTAACCTGGATTACCGATATGGAATCTGGCTGACGGCAAGTGTCGTCATTCTTTACACGTTATTCGGTGGCTTCCTTGCCGTGAGTTGGACGGATTTTGTTCAAGGAACCATCATGTTCATTGCCTTAATTCTAGTACCTGTCGTCACCATTGTAAATATAGGAGGCTGGACTCCAACATTTACGGAAATAAAATCAATTGATCCGACCCTTTTGCATGCGTTTGAAGGAATGTCGACGATTGGGATCATTTCGTTGCTGGCATGGGGACTTGGTTATTTTGGCCAACCGCATATCATCGTCCGATTCATGGCGATATCTTCCGTGAAAGAATTGAAAAGTGCCCGTCGCATCGGTATGGGCTGGATGGTGTTCGCCATTGTAGGTGCCATGTTCACAGGATTGGTCGGGATTTCTTACTTTAGCAAGGCGAATGCGCCTTTGGGGGAAGCGAATGCAGAATCAGTATTCATCCTCCTTTCTAAAGAGTTGTTCCCGTCTCTAATTACGGGATTCTTGCTGGCGGCGATTCTATCCGCAGTCATGAGCACGATCGCTTCTCAATTATTGGTGTCGGCAAGTGCGTTGACGGATGACTTCTATAAACAGTTCGTTCGTCCAAATGCTTCCGATAAGGAATTAGTGCTGGTTGGACGGTTGGGCGTATTGGCGATATCCGTGATTGCCCTTGTTTTGGCGTTCAACCCGAGCGGGACCATTTTAAAATTGGTTGGGTATGCTTGGGCAGGTTTCGGCTCGGCATTCGGACCGGTCATATTACTGAGCCTTTTCTGGAGAAGAATGACAAAATGGGGAGCCCTGGCTGGAATGATCATCGGTACGGTAACCGTGATCGTATGGGAATCCATCGACAAGTTCGCGGAAGTCTACGAAATCATACCTGGCTTTATCGCAGGTACGCTTGCCGTCGTGATTTTCAGTCTGTTATCGGCGAAACCTTCTAAAGAAATAGACGAAGATTTTGATCAGGCTGTTAAAAACCTAACTAAATAGAATGCGCTGTTCAATTGAATGGATGGCACTCTCTTTTCAATCATTAGCAAAAACATGGTACAATAGCTGTAAAGTCCTTATGTGTAGTGCATGAGGACTTTTTTTTGAGTGAGTTGGGAATAATAAGCCAAAAAATAAATATAAAGGATACGGGATGAACCATTCACATAAAATTGCAGGTAAAGTAGCTATTATATATATGATCATTGGGGCCTTATGGATTTTTGTTACCGATTACATCTCGATGTCCCGCGCAAAAGAGAATGTTCACACCTATGCGATGTTCCAGCATTCGAAGGGGTGGATCTATATATTCATAACCGGGATCATTCTCTATGTCATCATCCGGTATTGGACAGGGAAAATGTTGCGGTCCCAACAGGAATTCAACTTGAAGGATGAGCAGTATCAATCCTTGTTTAAGCACAATCCAGATAGTGTTCTACAATTGGATCTTGAAGGCAGGATCATGTCGGTTAATCCAAAAGCCGAAAAGTTCCTCGGGGTCCGAGGTGAGGCATTAAAAGCAAAACAAGCGGGATACTTCATCGATTTGATCGAAAATGAAAAAGCATCTGATTATTTTATCAAGTCTTTGGAGGGAGAAGCTGTACACTTCGAAACGAATATCCAGAGGATGGATGACGAAAAGCGAATCATGCGTGTCACCTTTTTGCCCATCATTGTCCACAAGGAGTTACTTGGAATCTATGCCATCGTCCGGGACATTACCAAGGTCCGGCGTGAAGAGGAATTGATGATCATGTCTGAAAAGCTCTCCGTCATCGGGCATCTCTCGGCAGCAGTGGCACATGAAATAAGAAATCCGTTAACATCATTAAAAGGGTTCGTGCAATTAATGGATATGACCAAGGAAGTCGACCCGTTGCATACTGACATCATGTTAAAGGAAATTGAACGCATCAATATCATTTCGAGCGAGTTGCTCGTCCTTGGCAAGAAACAGGATGTCACCTTCCGTAAGCTGGACCTTGGGGACTGCCTGCATCAAGTGTATACACTCATGAAAGCTGAATCGAACCTGAACAATATTGAGATGGCCATTGAAGTGAAAGGGGCAGACCCCGTTTTAGTCATGGCCGATTCGATCGAGCTTAAACAGCTATTCATCAATCTCATCAAGAATGGCATCGAGGCTGTTGATGAGAATGGAAAAATTGACATATCCCTGCAAATCATCGATGATCATGCTATAGTCATGGTCAGTGATAATGGGATCGGGATGGAGCCGGAGCGGTTGGAGCGAATTGGTGAACCGTTTTATTCGATAAAAGAAAAGGGAACGGGAATCGGGCTTACCATCTGTCAGAAAATTGTCCATCGATTGAATGGTGAGATGCGATTTGAAAGTGAGAAACATAAAGGGACGACGGTGACAATTCGGATTCCGTTGGCTACTACCCTATAACAAATGGTACTATAAAGGATATGAAAAGTTTTTTTATTAAAGGAGAACGATATGAGCGAATTACCTGTATTACTGAACGATAGAAAGCCATTTATCCAGGAAGTCTGGAAAAAGTCAGGCTTTGCACAACTTACGCCGGTACAAACGAAAACGATTCCTGTCATTGCACAAGGAAAAGACGTCATGGCCGAATCTCCAACGGGGACGGGAAAGACACTTGCTTATTTACTGCCATTGCTTGAAAAAATAGATCCTGAAAAAAAATCCCCCCAAGCTTTAATCTTGGCTTCATCACGGGAATTGGTGATGCAGATCAATGAAGAGATTCGGATTTGGTCGGAAGGTAGCGGTATTTCTGGAGCAGCCTTCATTGGTGGTGCCAATGTGAAGCGTCAGTTGGACAAACTGAAGAAGCATCCACAAGTGATTGCGGGAACACCAGGCCGTGTCTATGAATTGATTGCCCAAAAGAAGTTGAAGATGCATGAAGTGAAAACGATCGTACTCGATGAAGGAGATCAATTGATCATTCCCGAGCATATGCAAACAATCAACAATATTATCAAAACGACGCTTAAGGACCGCCAAATCATGGTGTTCTCGGCGACCCTTCCCGAAGAAACGGAAAAAGTGGCCCGAGGATTCATGAATGAACCGGAATTGATCAAGGTTGATAAAAGTGAAAAAATGGATTCGAAGGTCGATCATCTTTATTTTGTAGTCGAAAGACGCGAAAAGTCCAAAATCTTGGAGAAAATCACAAGATTGAAAGATGTTAAGGCATTGGCCTTTTTGAACGATATTGCCGAGCTTAGCGTGTTACATGAGAAGCTTAGTTATAAAGGCATCGAAATGGGCGTACTTCACGGGGAGTCGAATAAAGTCGATCGTGAAAAAGCGTTGCGTAAGCTTCGTTCTGGAAAGTCACCGATGTTGATTGCAACCGATGTGGCGGCCCGTGGACTTGATATTAAAGGACTGACAGCCGTCGTTCATATTGATATGGCTGAAAACATTGACCAATATATTCATCGGTCTGGTAGAACGGGACGTGCCGGAGCGGATGGCACGGTCATCTCGATCGTGACGGAAAGAGAAGAGCGTGAGTTGAAGAAAATGGCTCGCGAACTTGAAATCCCCTTAACGAAAGTCACTTTCTATGGTGGGAATATCGTAGAAGAAGAATAGGCATGAAGAATGGAGATGGCCATGAAGGCTGTCTCTTTTTTTATGTTCTGTAGCGTAATCCGGCTATCCTCATTTGACGTTCCTATTTGATAGAATTGCAAGCTTTTTAAAGGAAAACTGGCCGCTTCACAAGCTTTGTGGATGATTAACAAGGGCAACAGGACTGATCCTGTACGAATGCCCAGGCGACTTACATTGAAAACGCTTCCAAAATATGTTTTTTTAACATATGATAGATATAGCTATTTGGATAGGGGGAGTTAGAATGGGAGAGAAATATAAGCATATTGAAACAGCTGTGATTCATGAAGGATATGATTCGAAGGAGCATTTAGGAAGCTTGACCACACCTTTGTTTCAAACCTCGACATTTACGTTCGATACAGCCGAACAAGGGGAGAACCGGTTTGCTGGTTTAGAAGATGGATACATTTACTCGAGGCTGGGAAATCCGACGGTTCGGGTGCTGGAAGAGAAGATTGCGGCCTTGGAAGGCGGGGAAGCGGGACTTGCGTTCAGTTCAGGGATGGCTGCCGTGTCTGCGGTCCTTTTTGCTTTGACCAAAGCCGATGACCATATCGTTTGTTCAAAAGGGTTGTATGGATGTACTTTCGGCCTTCTTCAACTGATGGAGGAAAAATACCGGATCACCCACGATTTTTGCGATATGGAAACGGAGGACCAGCTAAGGAGCATGATCCGTCCGAATACGACCTGCATCTATGTTGAGACGCCGATTAATCCGACGATGAAAATGATCGATTTAGCATTGGTCATGAAAGTCGCCAAGGAGAATAATGTACCTGTTGTGGTCGATAATACGTTTTCCACTCCATATTTACAGAAGCCACTGGAATTTGGATGTGATGTCGTCCTTCATAGTGCTACGAAGTATCTTTGTGGACATGGGGACGTTGTCGCGGGTCTGATTGTCGGAAAGAAGGAGTTTATCAATCAGGTGGCCATGACAACACAAAAGGATATCGGAGGGATTATTTCGCCATTTGATGCATGGTTGCTGTTGCGGGGATTGAAGACGTTGCCAGTCAGGATGGATCGTCACGCTTCTAATGCAACGGAGATCTTTCGCATGCTGAAACAGCATCAACGGGTTAAGGCCGTCTATTATCCAGGCGACGCAGAATCAGGGGATTATCGGATCATGGAAAAACAGATGAAATCCGGTGGAGGCATGATTTCCTTTGAACTGGAGGGGACAAAACAGGATGCCCAACGATTCCTCAATAACTTGAAGCTTATAAAAATCGCGGTCAGCCTAGGAGACGCTGAATCCTTGATCCAGCATCCCGCTACGATGACACACTCGTCCATCCCAAAAGAATCAAGAACGCAGATGGGCATCACCGACCAACTCATACGGCTCTCCGTCGGCCTAGAATCCTGGCATGACATCTGGTCTGACCTTGAACAGGCGTTTTAGGGGTCTGACCCCTTTTATTTCCTGAATTATTTCCTGAGGTTCCTGATCAGGACGGTTATGGATAGGATGAGGATGAGGGTGGCCAGGATATAGGATGTGGTGGTGATTGTCGGATGGGGCGTGCTGTTCCTTACGCCGATTCCGATGATGGCCCAGACGAAGACGAGTGGGTAGCACCAGTCCTTGTTTTTGATGGCAAAGATGAATGCCAGAGCCGTGGCTACGAGTAAGAGGGCGATGGTCCATGCTACATCGGAAATCCCGAAACCATTCCAGCCGATATAGGTCAGATAGTAGGAAATGTTAGCAATGGTCGCGACGCTCACCCATCCTAGATAGACGGAAAAGGGCATCAAGTCGAGAAAGGCATGCCTCACTTTTATAATGTTTGTGTAAATGACAATCAAGGTCAATAAAAGTGTAATGATGATGATGACGGATAACAGGAAGTATTCGTAATGCCAAGCTAATAGCCAGGCTCCGTTAAATATACAGCTTAAGGCGAACCATGGGAAAGAGACCATATATGCGGGACTTGTTTTGTGTTTCCCCATAAACTGTCTGGCTACCCAGATGGCAAGAAGAAAATAAATCAATCCCCATATCGAGAATACATAGCCGGCTGGGGTAAAAAGAACGTCCAGTTTCCCGGAAACTTCCCCTGAGGTTTGGCCGTTGAAGGGAAGGTAATTAGCCAGGAAGTTCATCGTGATGACGAATAGATAGGCAACAAGGTTGATAAGAACAATTAGCATGTGTCTTCCTCCTTTGAATGAAATTGGGACATATTATCTTATTCCTTTTAAATTGGAGAGATAACCTTTTTTAGCACATCGGAAGGAAGGATTCTTACTTAGTGGAGAAAAGATGGTATTCAATTGTCTGTAAAGGGATAAAGGTACAACACGTCTAAAAAATAAGGACCTTGCTACTTTTATTGCAGCAAGGTCCTTTAAGGGTGTTTAATTAATTAGTGAAATTAGGATTTAGCGTTAACAACCGTTTCATCCTTTTTTTCGGGGGTTACATATTCTTCTTTTAATATGGAATAATAGGCGCTGTCTAATAATGTACCCTTCGTCATGTGGCTTTTACGGTGAATCCCTTCACACTTCATGCCTAAGCGATCCAATACTTTCCCGGATGCGGCATTTATCACATCACATTCAGCAAATACTCGCTCCAAATCCAAAACATTGAAGGCTAATTCCAGTATTGATTTTCCCGCTTCGGTCATATAGCCTTTACCCCAGAAATTCCGGTTTAAAGTATAACCCAGTTCTCCACATTTGTTCGATTCATGCACTCTGAATTCGATAGCCCCAATCATTTTGTTGTCTTCCTTTAACACGAGTGCATATTTGCCGATAGGCTCTTCCAAGAAATAGTTCGCTATGAAGTTCTTAGTCTGGTCCAAATCTTTATGTTTGTCGTAAAGGTAACGTGTCGTTTCTTCATCAGATGTATATTCATACATATCCTCAGCATCATCAAGCGAAACCGGACGTAAGATGATACGCTCACTTTCGATATGATTGTGCTGAACCATTAAAAGGTTTGTCTTTCCCATTTGAATTCCCCATTTATTCTTGATTTTCCAATTATTATATCATGATATGTCACATTTATAAGAAAATAATGGAATCAAATTTTAGCATCTCACTCTCGGATCGTGTATACGAGATTCATATGATGGCAGGGATCTATTGATATGTAAGCACCACGGCTATAGTCGCTTACATAGGATCGTTTCCTCCTTTTTCTTATAGGAAGTGCTTGCAACTATCGATTCATTTTAGGATAGATGTTTTACATCCGTACTTTAGAGTGTTAAAATAATGGAAGATTCAAAAAAATAGTTAGTCCTTCGGGGTCGGGTGAAAATCCCAACCGGCGGTGATGAAGCAATTCTAAGCCCGCGAGCCTGATAAAGGCAGGATTTGGTGAGAATCCAAAGCCGACAGTACAGTCTGGATGGGAGAAGGACGTGTGAAATCCAAGTGTATACGTACGCCTATTTTTTCAGAATATGAAATGATGGGTTTATTAGGTATACCATTTTTTTCACTCATTTCTCCTGCTAACTCCTTAGGCCATCCTAAGGGGTTTTTTATATGTGTATAAAAGGGGGAGAAACTATGTTTACCGGAATCATTGAGGAGATCGGCACGGTTCATTCCATGAAAAAGGGAAGAAGCAGCATGGAACTGGCCATTTCCTCTAAGAAAGTACTGGAAGATGTCCATCTTGGAGACAGCATTTCCGTTAACGGGGTCTGTTTGACGGTGACTTCCTTCACACAGACTTTATTTACGGTCGATGTGATGCCGGAAACGGTGAAAGCTTCATCGATTCGGACATTGAAACCAGGTTCAGAAGTGAATCTTGAACGTGCGATGAGTGCTAATGGACGTTTCGGCGGCCATTTCGTTTCAGGTCATATCGATGGAACGGGCACCATCATGAAAAAAGAACGAAAAGAAAATGCCGTCTATTATGTGATCCAACTGGAAGAAGGGCTCAGTACATACTGTATGCCAAAAGGATCTGTTGCCATCGATGGGACAAGCTTGACGATATTCGGCATCGAGGGAAATTTGCTGACTGTATCACTCATTCCCTTGACCCATCAGGATACCATTTTGGGCAGGAAGGCGGCAGGCGATATCGTAAACATTGAAAACGACATGTTAGGGAAATATATCATACATCAAATGAAAAACAGCGAATCAAAACCAGGACTGGATTTAGCATTCTTGTCTAAGCATGGATTCTAATAAATGGAGGTGTACAGGATGTTCCATACCATTGAAGAAGCGATTGAAGATTTGAAAGCTGGGAAAGTAATCATCATTTCCGATGATGAAGACCGCGAAAATGAAGGAGATTTCGTGGTGCTTGCAGAAAAGGCGACACCCGAAGCCATCAACTTTATGGCGACGCATGGCCGTGGGTTGATTTGTACGACGATTACCGAACAGTTGGCGAAAAAGCTGAACTTGCATCCGATGGTCAATGATAACACCGATCATCATGGGACGGCCTTCACCGTAAGTATCGATCATAAAAGCACGTCTACAGGTATCAGTGCGTTCGAACGGTCCCTGACCATTCTCGAGCTCTTGAAGGAAGATTCGGTTGCCGAGGACTTTCAACGCCCGGGGCACACTTTTCCGTTGATAGCCAAGGCAGGGGGCGTGTTAAGCCGCACGGGACATACGGAAGCCTCCGTCGACTTGGCCAAGTTATGTGGGGCTGCTCCAGCAGGTGTCATTTGTGAAATCATGAATGAAGATGGAAGCATGGCACGTGTATCCGACTTGGAACTAATTGCGGATAAATTCAACCTGAAATTCATTACGATTGCGGACTTGGTACAATACCGTAAGCAAAAGGAATCATCGCAAGAACAGGTATACATTCAAAATGCATGATGTTTTTAAAATGAGGAGGAAATAGACATGGGGAAAATTATCGAAGCACAATTAATCGGATCGGGACTGAAAGTGGGAATCGTGGTTGGAAGGTTCAATGAGTTCATTACAAGCAAGCTATTGGGCGGAGCATTGGATGGTCTGAAACGCCACGGTGTTGACGAAGATGACGTGGACATCGCTTGGGTGCCAGGAGCATTTGAATTGCCGCTCATTGCCAAGAAACTTGTGAACACGGGGAAATACGACGCAGTGATTGGATTAGGGACGGTCATCAGAGGTTCTACTTCGCATTATGATTATGTCTGCAATGAAGCAGCGAAAGGAATGGCCTCCGTTGCTTTGGATACCGGCGTTCCGGTCATCTTCGGATTATTGACGACGGAAAATATCGAGCAGGCCATTGAACGGGCCGGCACGAAATCGGGAAATAAAGGATATGAAGCAGCGGTCAGTGCCATAGAAATGGCGAACCTTGGAAAACTGATTGAACAATAAATTAGATAGAAAGCCGCGGAAGGGCAACCATCCGCGGCTTTCTTCTTGAACAAATTACTTCTCGCTGACTGTCAGCTTTTCCAGGCTTCTTAAAAGGTCTTCAAAACTGGAGAAATTACTTTCCATTTGGGTAATGAGGGTATTCTGATCCACCACGCTCGCGGCGACTTCCTCAAGGGAAGCGGCATTTTCCTGTACGATGCTGGCAATATTGGTCACTTCATTCGTTGCCGTACTCGAGTTTTGCGTCAAAGCTTGAAGCATGGTTTGAAGTTTGATCGATTGTTCCATGACTTGGAGCGTGTTTCCTTCCATCTCTTTGAAAACGTGTTCGACATCTTCGGACTTATCCTTTATCATGCCTGCAACGTCCAAGCTCTGATTCACGCCATCTGTCACCTCATTAGACTTGATGGAGATATGATGTAAGATTTGCTGGATTTGATTGGTTGCCTGTCGGCTGTTTACAGCAAGCTTCCTGATCTCATCCGCAACCACGGCAAAGCTCTTCCCATGTTCCCCCGCTCGTGCCGCCTCGATGGAGGCATTCAAGGAAATTAAGTTTGTTTGGTCCGAGATGTCTTCGATTGATGCCAGAATCGTTTGGATCTGCTTATTTTGTTGATTCAATTCTTCCATTAAGAAGGCGGTCTGTTTAGCCTTTTCCCCCACGGATATAATATCTTGGGCAAGGATGATCATCGCCTGACGTCCATCTTTGGTGCTGGATTCATTTTCTACCGTATGGACTTTCATTTTATCGGATGCAAGGGTGGCCTGTTGAACTTCTACATCGAATGAATCGATGGAATCTTTCACTTCATTGGCGCTTAATGCTTGGGATTCAATATTCCTTGTGACTTCTATAAAGGCATTCGTGATTTCCTTGGAGATATTTCCAGTGACTTGGACATTGGCTTGCAACTCATTGTAAAAGTCGGTCAATCCATGAACGGATTTTGTGATTTCGTCAAGCATGTCCTTTGTCTTGATTTCCGCTTGTCGGCTCTTTGCAAGCTCGACCAAGGCGACATTAATCGAAGCACTACCGATTAAACTGAAAAAGACGGATAAAATGGCAGTTAAAATAAATAAAAGAATGATACCAAGTACAGTGACGCCCTTTTCAGATAAAACCATGGAAAAAGGTTCTGACCATAAAATCAGGTAAATCAGGAACCCTGAATATAGGACGATCGACAAGATGACATGATAATAATCGTAATAAATGGACGCAAAAAGAAGCCCTAGATATAACAGGACCAATGACAAAGGGCTGCTAGACTGGATGATGATCGAAGCGAATAAAAGGTTGATCGTGATGCCGATAAGATAGGGCACCCCGAGTGTCCATTTTTTTTGCTTGATCAAAATGGAGGCCACAACGGCGGGGATGATGCTAAAAAGGGCAATGATTCCAATGTTTAGAGTCGGTATGCCGACTGTGAATGATAATAGGAGGCCGGCAGCAATCGTGAATAGTGTATAGATGATGATGGCCGAGTGTCTTGAGTTATTTATTATTTCTCTTGATGCACGATCTGATCTGAACTGATACATTGTCATACCTCGATTTCTATTTAGTAACTCATCTATATTACGATGTAAATATTACAAAATAAAGAAAAAAATTGAAGGTGGTCGATTTTTTTTTACGTTCAAAGCGGTTTTGGGTGGAACCGTGTTAAAATAGTCGGATGTGATTATGCTACAATTGTAAAGATTGCAATTGAAAATCATTTCTTAGGGAAAAGTAAATATATTAGTTTTTAGGAGGGGTTTATGTGTACTATCTTTTTACACATAATGATTTAGACGGGGTCGGCTGCGGAATCGTCGCGAAGCTTGCATTCGGGGAAGACGTGGTAGTTAGCTACAATTCAATCGGCCGCCTTAATCAGAATGTCGAAGCATTTCTTGAGCAGGCGAATATCGAGGATACATTGATTGTTACCGATCTTTCGGTAAATGAAGATAATGAAAAAATGATTACGCAATTCGTTGAAGATGGAGGACATGCACTTTTAATCGACCATCATAAGTCGGCGCTGCATTTGAATGAACATGACTGGGCATCTGTTACGGTTGAACAGGAAGACGGCAAACAAACGGCAGCCACTTCTTTATTCTATCAATATGCGGTGGATCAAAAGTGGCTGGAGCCTTCCCGGATTTTCTCTGAATTCGTTGAATTGGTTCGACAATATGATACATGGGAATGGCAGGCCAATAATAATGTAACGGCCAAACGGTTGAATGACTTATTCTTCATGATTCCGATTGAAGAATTCGAAACGAAGATTGCACATAAGCTCTCATCAGCTGAAAGCTTCGCGTTTGATGAAGTGGAACAGACTCTTTTGGGAGTGGAAGAGAGTCGTGTGGATCGGTACATAAATAGGAAAAAAAGAGAAGTGTATCAGGCTACGGTCGGTCCTCATACAGTTGGGGTGGTCCATGCCGAGTCTTATCATTCAGAATTGGGTAATGAGCTATCAAAAGAATTTTCCCATCTCGATTATATTGCGATCCTTATGGTCGGAAGCAAAAGAATCAGTTTCCGCACCATCCATGATGAGATAGATGTAGCTGAGGTTGCAGGGAAATATGATGGGGGCGGCCATCAAAAAGCCGCAGGTTGTACGATGTCCGAAAAAGCATACAGCCAATTCGTCGAGAAGACCTTCTTCTCTGAACCGATTAAGCGCGACGCTCATAAGAACCAATTGAATGTGAAGAATTCACCAGAAGGTTGCCTATATTCAACGAGAGATAAACAGGATATCTTCATTTATGAAAATGATGAAGAAGAAGAGTGGATCATTGAAGTGAATGGAAAACTGATAAAGAAATCGTTTGATACGTTCGAGGAAGCGGAAAAATACACGAAACGTAAATATGTAGCCTGGCTTGCGAACGATGAAAGATACGAAGAGTTTGTGAATAGAGGGTAAGGCAATGCAGCTGTCCAAATTTGGGCGGCTGTTATTTGCAGTTGTTATATGGAGGGAAAAAAACGAGGGTAGTACCTTAGTTCTTTTCTCCTAAAAACGCTTGACAAAGATTCGATTATACTGAATAATCTTATTGTTAAGTAGTTGATAACGATTATCAATTTCAGCGTGAAAGGGGAGGTAATGATTACATGCGAATGAACGTTAGTAACGTTGAAGTTGGATACGACAAAAAAGTGATCGTTAACGGCTTGACGATTGAAATTCCCGATGGCCAAATTACTACAATCATAGGATCTAATGGGTGTGGAAAATCAACGTTATTAAAAGCTTTAACAAGAATCATTCCCTATCAAAATGGACAGGTCTTTCTTGATGGAGCAGAAATACAAAAAAAGAATACGAAAGAATTGGCGAGGGAACTGTCGATCTTGCCACAAACACAGGATAGTGCAGTAGGACTTTTAGTCGAGGAACTGGTTTCATATGGTCGTTTTCCATATCAATCAGGGTTCGGTGGCCTAAAAAAAGAAGACAAAGAAATCATTGATTGGGCCATGAAGTCTACTAATACATATGAATTTAGACACAACTCTGTAGATGAACTTTCCGGAGGTCAAAAACAGCGGGTGTGGATTGCCTTGGCACTTGCGCAAAACACGGACATCATTTTTTTGGATGAGCCTACAACCTATCTGGACATGGCCCATCAACTTGAAGTATTGGAACTTTTGCAGAACTTGAATGAAAAGGAAAATCGGACCATTGTGATGGTTCTACATGATTTGAATCATGCAGCCCGGTTTTCACATTTCATGATCGCTCTTGAGAGTGGGAATTTAATAAAAGCGGGCACACCAGAAGAAGTGATGAGTCCAGATGTACTGAAGAAAGTGTTTAAAATTGACGCGGAAATCAGTAAAGACCCCCGTACAGGTAAACCAGTTTGCATCACATACGATCTAATAAAAGGAGAATGAACATGAAAAAATGGCTTTTATTCTTAGTTGCAGCATTAATGGTTATTTTAACGGCTTGTGGAAATGATGAATCATCGACTAAAGAAACATCGCAAGGCAAGGATGATGCAAAAAAATCGGGTACGATCAGCTATAAATCGGAAAACGGTACGGTTAAAGTTCCCGCCGATCCAAAACGCGTAGTCGTTTTATCGTTATTCGTGGGAGATTTAATGGAAATGGGTATCAACGTAGTAGGTATGGATTCATGGTCAAAAGATAACCCGGATTTCGCTAAAAAATATCCGGATGCTGAAGTGGTAGCGAGCACGGATTATGAGAAAATCATTGAACTTGATCCAGATTTGATCATCGGTTCTAATGATGTGGAAGACGTTAAAAAATTACAAGAAATTGCACCAACCGTAATCTTCACATACGGTGCTTTGAATTACATCGACCAACGTATCGAAGTGGGTAAAGTAGTCAATAAAGAAGAGGAAATGACTAAGTGGGTTAAAGATTTCCAAGCACGTTCGAAAGTAGTAGGAGACAAAATCAAAGATAAAATCGGAGAAGATGCTACTATAACGGTTGCTGGTAACTCTGATAAGCAAATCTATTTATTTGGCGATAGCTGGGGACGTGGAACGGAAATCCTGTATCAGGAAATGGGATTGAACATGCCAAAGGCTGTTAAAGATGTTGCCCTTGAGCCTGGATTTTTTGGAATTTCCGAAGAAGTATTAGGTGACTATGTTGGGGATTATTTAGTT
Organism: Peribacillus sp. NPDC097284; assembly: GCF_044761765.1. Taxonomy (NCBI): domain Bacteria; kingdom Bacillati; phylum Bacillota; class Bacilli; order Caryophanales; family Bacillaceae; genus Peribacillus; species Peribacillus sp. NPDC097284. The sequence goes on along the minus strand of NZ_JBIWCZ010000004.1, from coordinate 184,554 downwards.
CTTAATTTAGTGAAAGAAGGACAAGATACTTCATTCATGGACTCTACTTGGTACAACAAAATACCGGCGGTTAAAGATAAAAAGGTATTTTATGCGGAAGGTTCTGCATTCTATTTCGCCGATGCCCATTCTTTCGATAAACAACTAGACTTCTTCGAAGAATCTTTTCTAGGTAAATAAGGGGAGATTCGATGAAAGTCTCCTATTCTATTATAAGCAAAATGGTTTTATCGTTCGTTGTTTTGATGGTGGTCGTGGTCTTGGCGTTAGGGTATGGTGCAGCAAATACGAGTTTTCAAGATTTATATGAAGCTGTTATCGGAAGAAGCGGTGGACCCTATTATGATGTGCTAAGAGAAATTCGTCTTCCTCGTGTCATCGCGGCATTCTTCGTGGGAGCCGCGTTGGCAGTTGCCGGGGCCATCATGCAAGGGATGACAAGGAATCCTCTTGCCGATCCGGGTCTACTCGGTCTGACTTCAGGTGCTACTTTAGCTCTTACCCTGGTCTTGGCCTTCATTCCCGGAATCACCTTCTTAATGCTTATGTTCAGTTCTTTTATAGGTGCAATGATTGGTATGCTACTTGTATTTGGAATAGGTATCACGTCTAGAAACGGTTTATCTCCGCTAAAGCTCGTTTTAGCGGGAGCGGCCGTTTCTCTCTTTTTACAGGCCATTTCAAGTGGTATAGCCATTCTTTTCAATGTATCGAAAAATGTCAGTACATGGACGGCTGGAGGGTTGATCAGCACAACATGGGATGCTTTGATCATTGTCCCCTTCATCATCTTTGGTTTAGTGTTGGCGACTGTCTATAGCAAACCATTGACCGTCCTTAGCTTAAATGAAGAAGTGGCGAAAGGGCTTGGACAGAAGACGAAGAAGATCAAAGTGATTTTGATGTTCGTGGTCATCGTTTTAGCAGGAACGGCAGTAGCCCTGATAGGGAATTTGTCGTTCGTGGGCTTATTCATTCCACATATCGTCCGGAAGATCGTGGGGGCGGATTACCGTTTGATCATCCCGATGTCGATTATAATCGGCGGGGCCTTCATGGTTCTAACGGATTTCATTAGTAGAATCGTAATTGCTCCATTGGAAATCCCCATTGTTGCATTGGTCTCATTAATCGGGTTCCTATTCTTCCTGGTCTTGGTAAAGAAAGGAGGTCGAACTTTCTTTGCGTAAAAAAAGTAATGTACGATGGATGTATAGCTTAACGACCCTTTTACTGATCATAAGTATCCTTGCCGGCATCAGCTTAGGACCTTCCTCAGTCGGTATCTCTCAAATCATTCCGACGATATTGGGGGATGGGACATTCAAAGAGGAATTCATTCTCTTTTCCGTTCGGTTTCCTCGCGTCCTGGTCCTAACTTTAGCAGGGATGTCGCTGGCATTATCCGGTGCCATTTTACAGACATTGACCAAAAATGATCTGGCTGATCCAGGTATTATCGGTATCAATGCTGGAGCAGGGGTTGCAATTACCTTATTTTACTTGTTCGTTGACGCCAATTTAGACTCCTATACCTATCAGTTACCGGCAGTAGGTTTCTTAGGTGGGATCATTACAGCCGGGCTGATCGTCCTCTTCACGTTGGACAGGAAAAACGGTATCCAGCCGATCAAGCTCGTGCTGATGGGTGTCGGGTTTGCCTCGGCGTTATCGGGATTAATGATCATCTTGGTTTCAGGCGCTAAACAGGAGGATGTCCAATTCATCTCCAAATGGCTCGCAGGGAATATATGGGGAGCCGATTGGCCCTTTATTCTAGCGCTTCTTCCCTGGCTACTGGTGGCGATACCGTTTTTACTTTGGAAGCAAAAGGCAATGAATCTCCTCGCTCTTAATGAAACGGTGGCGAAAGGGTTGGGCGTTTCCCTGAACCGGGATCGGGCCCTTTTGCTGATCATTGCGGTAGCACTGGCGGCTTCAGCGGTTTCGGTCGTTGGGAGTATTAGTTTCATTGGATTGATTGCTCCTCATATCGCCAAACAGTTGGTCGGTTCCAAGCATCAGAGCTTTTTATTCTTATCTCCCATAATTGGTGCAGCCATCTTAGTTTTCGCTGATACAATAGGCCGCATCATTTATAGTGAACAAACCATTCCAGCTGGAATCATCGTCGCTATTATCGGAGCTCCTTACTTCCTATACTTATTAAGGAAGACAGCTTGATCGGATTGAAAAACCAGGTTTCCATTATAGGAACCTGGTTTTTTCTTTATCGTTTTAAAGGTACGGGATGTACGAGTGTTCGAGACTTCTTTTGAGGTGTGGTATTTTGACGGTGTAGAATCGCATTGATTTCGCCGCCGAGCATTAAGATCAAACCGGTCAGGTACAGCCATAACATTAAAACGATGACGCCCCCTAAACTGCCGTACGTGGACGAATAATTAGCGAAATTGCTGACATAAAAGGAAAAACCGATGGAGATGACAAACCAGAGTATTGTGGCCGTAATTGCACCCGGAATGACGTGTTTGAACGGGAAGTTCTTATTCGGTGCGTAACGGTATAGAATGGCTAGCACGAAAGAGATAACCGCAACGGCGATCACCCATCGCAATATACTGAATAGACTTTGTGTTTCTTCTGGAAGGGACACGACTTGTTCCATTAAATCGATGAGTACTTTCCCAAAGACGGGAAGAACCAGCATCACGATAAATGCAAAGACCAATCCTAATGTTAACAGGATGGAAATGAGGCGAGCCTTGATGAAGCTGCGCGTTTCTTCCACATCATAGGCAATGTTCATCGAATGAATAAATGCATTCATTCCATTCGAAGCGGACCAGATGGTACCAAGGATACCAAAGGTCAGCAAGCCGCCATTCCGTTCATTCAATATCTTGATGATATTCTCTTCGATGGTTTTCATCGTTTCCGATGGCATGAATGTCTTTAACGTATCCAAAGCTGTTTGCGTATCGATGTTCAAGTATGGCAAAATCGACAGCAATAAAATGAGCAAAGGGAATAGTGCGAGGAGGTAATAGTATGCCTGTTCAGCTGCCAATCCTGTGACACGATCCTCCTTGACTTCCTTGATGAGTTTCTTGCTAAAATCAATCGACTTATTCAATCGGCATCACTCCTGAAAAGTTTCTTCGTTTATCTGCTTCTTTTCCCTCAGATCGGGTACCTTAACCCTCCTGAGAGTAAATATTGTAAAGCAGTTACCCATTTACTATTCGAAAATCTCTTCCAACATGTCTATGGGATGGAAAATAAGAAGGGATGACTAGGTGGGAGTCGGCACATCTTGCAAGTTAGTAATCTAAGAAACTCAGAGAATATCGAAAAAGGTCCAGACGTAGGTGTCTGGACCTTTTTGATTAGCCTTCTTTTTGTTGTTCTTTTTGGACTTTTGGCGGCGTCCATTTGAAGATTTTATTGAGGATATTATATATATGCTTGGATTCTTTCGTAAGGACTGGTCCAAGAATCGCTAATGTCAGCACATATAATGCCGCAAACGGGGTTAGGATAGGCATCAAACCGCCAGCAATGCCTAGGTTTGCGAGAATGATGGAGAATTCACCGCGTGAAACGATCGTCAAGCCGATATTGGCTGAGGCTTTATGGGACAAACCGGATTTACGTCCAGCAATCATACCAGCAACGAAGTTACCGATAATGGTAATGATGACGGCTCCAAGTACCATCCAGACTGCTCCACCTAGCGTTGTCGGATCGATACTCAATCCAAAGCTGAAGAAGAATATGGCTCCAAAGAAGTCCCTGAAAGGAATGACAAGTTTTTCGATGCGGTCACTATGTTCCGTTTCAGAAAAGACGAGTCCGAGCAGTAATGCGCCGATTGCTTCTGCAACATGAATCGTTTCAGAGAAACCTGCGATAAAGAACAGTAAGGCGAATACGACAATGATGAAAATCTCATCAGAGGTAATATTGAATAATTTGTTGAGGAAACCGGATGCTTTTCGAGCGATGACGAAAAATAATAGCATATATCCGATTGCGATAAACGTAGATAATAATGTTCCCCAGACTGAACCGGATGAGCTTAATACCAATCCTGATACGACGGATAAATAAACGGCAAGGAATATATCTTCAAACATGATGATTCCCAGGATAAGTTCCGTTTCGTTATTACCGGTCCTTCTTAAATCAACAAGTACTTTGGCTACTATGGCACTTGATGAAAAGCTGATGATCCCGGTTAAAATGAGGACTTCTTTCAGTGGAAGACCCATGAGGAAACCATAAGCCATCGCTAAACCAACGTTTATGACAATATAGATGGATCCGCCTGTCACGATGTTTTTTCCGGATTTCATCAATTTTTTTACAGAAAATTCAAGTCCTAAATAGAATAGAAGGAAAAGAATACCGACTCTTCCGAGGAAGGCAATGATCTCTTCACTTTCGATGAAGCGTAAATCGATCATTCCAAAATGCGGGGCATGAGGTCCTACCAACATGCCGACGATAATTAAGATGGGTACATTCGATATTTTGAATTTCCCTGCTATGAGAGCTGCGGCTGCAACCAATAATAGGGCCGTTCCTACTTCGAAGACTAAGTGATCCATATGTACTTAGTCACTCCTTTCGTCGGTCAGTAATTCTCTAATCAGATTTTTGATGTCTTTTCTTTCACCAGAGATGACCAGCGTGTCGCCTGCAGCAATGATTGAATCAGGACCTGGGTTATTCAGTTGTTTTTTCCCTTTTTTCGAATGGGCGATAACCGTCACGTTGTAATTGTTACGAATGTCAATGTCACCAATCGTTTGGTTAATCGCTTTGGAACCTGGTTCCACTTTGAACCATTCGATGACCAAGTCACCTAATGACATTTCGATTGTTTCGAGTGCCTGTGGTTTATAAATCATACCGCCGATGATGGACGCCATTTGACGCGCTTCCTGATCATTGAGTGTGATGCTTGAAATAACATCCTCATGATCGGTATCAAAGTGGTATAACTCCCTACGGCCATCATCGTGAATGACAATCACTAATTTTTCATCATTTCTCGTGATAATCTCGAATTTCTGGCCTATACCAGGAAGTTCGCTTTCTCTAATTTTCACTTGAATTCCTCCTTAAAATGGTGGTTTGAGATTACAAAAGATAGAAATATGCTATAAATTCACGTCGATGATCGTCTTGAATTTACTCTCCTTGGAGATGCCAATGTACTTCAGTGTCTCGGATGGACTAGAATGATGGTAATGCTTTTGGATTAAGGCGAGGGAGACCCCTTGCTTATAGGCGTGATATCCAAATGTCTTACGCATTGAACTGGCCCCATATTTACCAATCAATCCGGCACCTTCCACGGCATCATGGATGATTCGGTGTGCCTGTTGGCGTGTGATCGGTTTTTTTGTCTTAGGTGATAAAAACAAAAATTGGCCTTCCATCACTTTCGAGTCTTTGATGTATTCTTGTAAAGCTGTCCGGACTTTCTGATTCAAATAGATTTGAGTGACCTCGTCATTTTCCAAGCGGTGCTCATAAAACTCTTTAACTTTACCCGTTTCATCGAGAACGCTTGCCACGGTCACTTCCAACATCTCATTGATTTTCATTCCCGTATTGATTCCTAAAACAAATAACAAATAATCGCGGCTGGAGTGAGATCGCAAGTAACTTTTGATCTTGCTGATTTCATTGACATCCTTAAAGGCTTCTACATATTCCATAATTCTTCTCCTCTTACCAATGTAACTTAATTATATTATAACACAAGTTATGTTACATTGCATCCAATGATGCTTGTTACTAAAACTCTGTTTTTTGGCGTTGCCCTTCATGGTCTTGTAAATGCTTCGTGGCAAGTAGTGAAATCAGGAGGATGAGTTCAAATCCGTTCATGTACGCATCGCTTTTGATAGGGAGAGGAACGGCGCTACCGATGGTCATGATGACCGTACCTAACAAATACCATATCCATTTTTGTTTTCGCCAGATCAAGAACCCCGAAATAATCAGTACGAGGGAGATGATCAATACCATGATGGGCGGTCCGCTCGTCGGCTCTGAACTGGTATAACTTAAAACCCCATACTTCCAATCGGCCTCCAGTTTAAGCCCAAGCGTTTCAGTGAATAATTCAAAGCATATTAGGGCGATCACCAATACGTAACTGATATACTTGGCAAGTTTTCTTTGGGCCCACGCGATGTCGGCCTTTTTCAGGGAATCCCAAGCAAAGAGAACTAATGTGGGCGTGAAGAGGGCATGTCCCCAAAAGCGGGCATAGCTGATTGATTCCAGAAAGTGCCCCATTCCGATATACCGTCCGAGTGCGAGCAGGGTGTTATCCACGATTAGCCCGAAAATCACGAGTAAGAGAACGTTGGAAGCAGAGAGCCATCCGTTTTTATTAGCGAGGGTGATTCCCCAAATGAAAAGGGCCACATATCCGGCTAGATAGAAGAAGTAAAGAAAAGTATCCAAATTCTGGCCTCCTTTTTTTATGTATTCTTTACTGAATGGAAAAGAAATATATCTGGCATGGCTAAATAGCTTTTTAGGCATGAAAAAGAGGGAACCCCCTAATAAGGATTCCCTCTCGCATACTATCAATAAACGGCTTTTTGTAATTTGGTAATGATCTCGAGTGAACGACCTGTCCCAATGGCAACAGATTCAAGCGGACTATCGGCAAGCTCGACGGGCACGATGAGTTCTTTCATCAACCAATCTTGCATCCCGCTAAGCAAGGCTCCGCCCCCGGAAAGGACCACGCCTTGGTCGACGATGTCCCCACTTAATTCAGGAGGGCATTCTTCCAACGTGGAACGGATGGCTTCTAAAATATGAAGCAAGGATTCTTGAATGGCTTCCTGAACTTCCAAGGACGTAATCGTAATGGGCTTTGGAAGACCCGTCACGAGGTCACGCCCCCTGACTTCCATGGTCAATGGAGAATGGTCGATGAGCGCGTAGCCGATTTCCATTTTTATTTGTTCGGCAGTTCGTTCCCCAATCAATATGTTATGTTTTTTTCTTACATATTGACAGATATCCTCATCCAGTTGATCGCCACCGATACGGACCGAATTACATGAAACGACTCCACCATACGAGATGATCGCTACCTCAGTCGTACCGCCACCAATGTCGACGATGACATTCGCGACCGGTTCTTCTACAGGAAGTCCAGCTCCTATGGCAGCAGCAACGGGCTCTTCGATCAGATGAACCTGTTTGGCTCCGCAATTTTTAACCGCATCCTGAATGGCCCTTCTTTCAACGGATGTGGAACCGGATGGCGTACATACGACCACATTCGGTTTACGGATCGATAAGCCGATCGCCTTGCTAGCTTTTTTCATGATTTCCTTAAGCATTTGTGCGGTCACATCGAAATCCGCAATGACCCCGTCTTTCAATGGGCGGATGGCGACGATATGGCCAGGTGTCTTCCCAATCATATTCTTCGCTTCCAGGCCGACTGCCAACACTTTATTAGTCACTATATCTATGGCCACTACAGATGGCTCATTGAATATGATTCCTTTGTTTTTACTGTAAACGAGTGTATTTGCCGTTCCTAAGTCTATACCAATTTCTGTATTTAACATCTAGTCACCCCTCCATAAGAGTTTTGACCCCTATATAATGATTCTACCTCTAATGGTAAGTTTATGGGGGTAGGAAATGGAGTTAGATTATGGAATCTGGACTTTCGCCTTTTCATACAGGGAAAACATGATGAAATATAGAACGGCACTCAAGACGGCCAGCATACTGATCATGAGGAATGTCCCATTATATCCAATCCACCCTGTCATCGGTATGGCTAGTGGAGCAAGCATTCTACCGATGGTGAAACGTAAGCTTGATGCAGCGAAATACTGGCCACGCATATGTGCTGGGGCCAATTTCGAAACAAATCCTTGCTGGATGCCGGCCGTTAATAGCTCGGCGATGGAAAATAGGGCGATGGCGATGAATAATCCCCAAACCCATTGGGTCGCACCAAATAAAATCATGGAAAAACTGTATATCAGAGAAGAGATGATGAATATATTTCTTTCTTTATACATGGATGCCCATTTCGTGACGGTGATGGTTAAGAGGGCCACGAATAATCCATTTTCCGCAAGCAAGAACCCGAAAATCTGCTCTTCCTGCAGTGTGATCGAAAATATGGATTGCGGATCGACCATTTCATTAATATAGACAGGGAACAAAAGGTCGAGTTGCATGAACGTTTGATAGACCAAGACGCCTGCGATGATGAAAAGTAGAAACACCTTATCACGGAAAATGACTTGATAGTCTCGTAGTTGGTTCAGTAAAAAAGAGAATCCGTTAACCCTTTTTCCCAATCCCTTTTCCTGAATGGATAGGAGAGCCGTTTCTTTGACCCATGTTTGCAGGATGAAACCTAACAGGATATTGATGATGGCAGCAAGGGCTAACAGTTCGAAACGGTGGGTCGCATAAAAAATCCCTCCCAAAATCGGACCTATGACCACGGCAATATTGATGGATGTATAAAATACGGCGAAGACGCCACTGCGGTCTTTTTCTGGAATCACATCAGCGACCATTGCCTGGCTGGCAGGGTTATAAAAGGCGCTGAATATGCTGACGGCGGTGAAGCTGATAAACCCGATGCTGGGCGAATCCAGCCAAGGGGAGCTCGCCCATGCAAAGAATATGTAGGCAATGCCTTGGCCGAAGGTGGAAATGACCATCATCCGCTTTCTTCCGAATCGATCAGCACAATATCCCCCGAATAAATTGGCCACAACCGCAAAGAACTGCGAGAAAATCAGCAGTAATCCAGCAGTTGTTTTCCCGAATGATTCGGAGAAGTAAATCGCAAGGAACGGAAAAAACATCCAAAATGATATATTGACGACAGATTCCCCGGCAAGGCGAATCTTTAAGTTCGTATCCCAATCTCGTAAACGCATAGTAGAATTCCCATACTTTCTGTTATTTTCCCCATCATACTCTGAGTTTGAAATGAAGACAAGACAAGGGATAAATTCCGTCAAATAAGTTATGGTACTATGTAAGTGGAATTTTTATAGATAAGAAGGTTATGGAATTGAAGACATTCATATCGGATCATAAGAGTTTAAGAATGACTTTCACAGCTTTACTGGCGTTTCTAGGAGGGTACCTGTTCGACAAACTTGGCATCTATTTACCATGGATGCTCGGACCGTTATTTGTGGTGATGATCGCAAAAATCAAATGGGGACACTCGATGTTGTGGTCGAGAACGCTAAGGAGCACAGGACTGATCATCCTCGGCTTACAACTGGGCAGTTCATTTACGAAACGATCGTTACATGAAATGAGCGAATATTTGCCCGTCATGCTTTTTACCACGGTGGTGCTGATTTTGTTCACCGTAGTAACAGGCTTGTTCGTAGGAAAAAGAATGAACTTATCGATGAGCACCTCGCTTCTTGGAAGCTTCCCAGGAGGCCTGTCTCAAATGGTGATCCTGAGCGAAGAAATGAAAGATAGTGACGAAACGGTTGTCGGCTTCATGCAGACGCTTCGGGTCATTCTCGTCATATCGATCGTACCTTGGCTCGTCACCCATGTCATGTCTGTGGATTCCGAAGCAACGGCGACGATGGCAAAAGGGCCGTTCTTTATGTTTGATTATGACGGGACCTTGGCACTCCTACTGATTGCAGCTCTGGCGTTATTCATTTTCATTGCCATAAAGGTTCATTTCCCACTTCCTTTCCTTTTAGGCCCACTCATTGCGGCGGCTCTGTTCAATTTGACAGGATCTGAAGCACCACATATTCCTGGCTTCTGGTTGAACTTGTCCCAGGTTCTGATTGGTGCCCATCTGGGATTCACATTGAAAGTCGATAATCCACGGCTTTTCAGGAAGATGTTCGCGGTGGTTTTCGTGAGTAATGTTTTGCTAATCGGTTTTTGTTACTATCTTGCGGCTTACTTTTCACCAGTCCTATCCTTGCCGGCCAATGAATTGTTTTTAAGCATGGCCCCCGGTGGTGTGGCAGAAATGGCGGTCACGGCCATGTCCGTTTCCGTTGATGTATCCGTGGTCACAAGCTTTCACTTATTCAGGATTTTATTCATCTTGTTTTTAGTGTCGCCACTCATCAAAGTGCTGGATCGGAGACAGGGAAGACAGAAAAGGCGGGAGTGAGGGCTCCGGTCTTTTCCGTCTGCCTCAATGAAAAAGTTATCATCCATTGGTTTTAATTTCGTAAACGTCATGTGTTCATGATAAGATAAAAAAATTACATACTGGTAAGGTAGGATGTAGTCAGCCAAACCTGCCGCCATCTTTCCTTTTGGCCACCTGATATATGGAGGTTTTTTTTTGAACATTATCACAAATACAGTTAAAAAAATCGGTTACAAGAAAGTTTGGGTGTACATCATCATTGCCCTTTGTTTTGTCGCTTCCGTTTTCTTTGTGACTCACAATTATTCTTTCTATGAAGGCCCTATAGCCAAAGTCATCAAGACAAATCTGGAAAGTACAACGGAAATGGATGATATGTATCTCAATGAAGATCGGCTATTTACACAGAGTATCGTAGCCCAATTGCAAAATGGAGAAGAAAAAGGGCAGCTTATTACGTTAAAGAATGAATATTCCTCATCTGGTGCCTATGATCAAGAATACAAAGTTGGAAATGATTTATTCGTTTCGATCGACGCAAAAGATGGAGAGGGCCCGGAATTAGCCGGAACGATTAAAGATGTCAAACGTGATAAATATGTGGTGATTGTGGCATGGGTGTTTATTTTTACCCTCCTGATCGTTGGTAAAAAGCAGGGGCTGCTTTCCGTTATAAGTTTGGTGGTCAATGCCGTTTTGTTGTCCTATGCCCTGGACTTTTATATGAGTACATCAGGCATCAGCCTGGTCTGGATATGCGGCATAGCGATCATTCTATTTACGGTTCTTTCCCTCTTACTCGTTAACGGTTTTAATGAAAAGACATACGCAGCCATCATTGCGACGCTCCTAGGGACTTTTTCCTCGTTGTTCATTACCTATCTTGCTATGTGGGTAACGGGAGAAAGTGGCCTCCGATATGAAGAAATGCAATTTCTCACCAGGCCTTATAAAATGGTGTTTTATGCAGGCTTGTTTATCGGATCTTTAGGAGCTGTGATGGATATAGGGATTACCATGTCTTCTTCGATCTTTGGGTTGTATGAAAAGAATAATGACATATCCGTAAAAGCCCTGAAAGCCTCTGGATTGGAAATAGGGAAAGATATTATGGGAACCATGACGAATATTTTGTTTTTTGCCTACATAAGCGGTTCCATCCCCGTGATTCTTTTGTATTTGAAGAATGCTTCCACGTTGGGATTCACCCTTTCCATGAACCTATCATTAGAATTGGCCCGTGCCCTTGCCGGGGGGATTGGCATCGTGTTAACGATTCTGATAGGTTTATATATTTCGATCTATTTCGTTAATCGAAGGAAGGGAAGAACATGAATGTATTGGTATTACTAGCAAGCATATTATTTATCTTGATGATCTCGATCGGTGGTAAAAAAGGAGCACGTTCATTTTTTGCTTTATTCTTGAACTTTGGTGTGTTGCTTTTTGCCATCTTCTTTATGAAAAATCCACATAATGATCCGTATATCGTCACATTGATTGCATGTACGGTGATTAGTTATATCACGTTGTTCTTTATTAATGAAGTAAACAGTACGACCAAGACAGCCTTCGTTTCTACGCTCATCACGATTGTCATCGTCCTCTTTTTTATCGTCGTGGTGACGGAACGTGCGATGATCCAGGGGTTTGGTGAAGAAGAAATTGAAGAGCTTAGCATCTTTTCCCTTTATATAGGTGTGGACTTTTTGAAGGTAGGCGTTTCAGTCATTATCATGAGTACGATTGGCGCCATTATCGACACAGCCATGGCCATTTCGTCTCCCATGCGGGAAATGTTTCTCCACCATCCATCCAGCACCAGGAAAGATTTATTTGAATTTGGAATGAGCATTGGGAGGGACATCCTGGGAACCAGTACGAATACATTGTTCTTTGCTTTCTTTGGTGGCTATCTGGCATTGCTTATCTGGTTTAAGGACTTAGCTTATTCTGTTGGAGAAATCGTCAATTCGAAAATATTCAGTGCTGAAATGATCACGATATTTTGTGCGGGAACGGGTGTAGCCCTTGTGATTCCTATTACAGCATTGATAACGGCTTACTACTTAGTGAAAAAAAGGGGGAAGGTAAAGGTCGTGTAGTTTCCTAGGGTCCTAATGAAAAACGAATAGAGTGGAGAAGGCCGCCAATCTCAACGGGTGGCCTTTTTGCTGTTGTGACGGCTCCAGAAAGGGCATATGACAATCCTTATTCATCATACCTATAGAAAAAAAGATGAAAGTATGTGATTGGTTGACTACAAAAAAACAACATCAAATTGTATTCTATAGCATCAAAGGATCATCCATCAAAAACTTTTTAATCATCGATCTCATAACGGGTACTGGGATTTTTTACGCGGTCAAAATTATTTCTGCCAGCGTAATAATGGGGATGGTAGGAAGTGTCATTGGAACGGAGGGCATCAAATGGGTACCTAAACTTTGGAGAAACAAGTGAACTCATCCAAAGGGAAGGGATAAACACGACTGTTTAAAATAACCGTTTCTTCCCTTTTTGTCATAAATTGTCCCTATATTGCGAAATATGCGATAGAATGGTTGCTGTATAAGGATGAATATAGGGAGACTTTGTGAAAAAAGATAGAATTTTTACATTCAATCTATCGGAATAGTAAAATAATCCTCACTTTTTCCGAACTTTATCCGATATAAGGAGCAGACGAGATTTTATATGAATGGGTGAGTATGATGGATATAACATCGGTTGTAGGTATAGTTCTTGGTATAGTGGCTATTTTAGTGGGAATGGTTCTGAAAGGCGTAAGCGTAACGGCGCTGATTAACCCGGCAGCTATCATGATTATCATTGTGGGAACAGTGGCTGCGGTTGTAACGGCTTTTCCTTTATCTGAATTGAAAAGATTGCCAAAAATATTGAAGATCCTTTTCCTTGAACAAAAGCTGACAAAGCCTGAAGAATTGATTAAAACCTTTTCCGAATGGGCGGTCATCGCCAGGAAAGAAGGGTTATTGGCCTTGGAAACCATATCGGATCAGGTGGATAACACCTTTTTGAAAAATGGGTTGAACCTTGCAGTGGAAGGTCAGAGTGCTGATTATATTCGAGATATATTGGCTGAAGAAATAGAGGCAATGGAAGAACGTCACCACAGTGGAGCGGCCATCTTTAGCCAGGCAGGCACCTATGCCCCGACGCTTGGCGTGTTGGGTGCTGTTATCGGGCTGATTGCGGCATTGGGTAACATGGCTGATAGCGAGGCATTGGGGCATGCGATATCTGCCGCTTTCGTTGCGACCCTTATGGGGATTTACACAGGATATGTGTTATGGCATCCCTTTGCGAATAAGCTGAAACGGAAATCGCAACAGGAAGTCCGCATCAAGGAAATGATGATTGAAGGGATTTTGTCGATCATCGAAGGAGAAGCGCCAAGGACGATTGAACAAAAACTAACATCTTATTTGCCTGCTGGAGATCGTAAAAAGTGGTTAGAAGGCGATGTGAGAGAAGATGGCTAGGCGGAAAAAGAAACAAAAGCATGACGAACATATTGATGAATCTTGGTTGGTCCCCTATGCGGATATATTGACGCTGCTTCTGGCTCTTTTCATCGTTCTATTTGCATCAAGTTCGGTGGATGCAGTCAAATTCCAACAATTGTCCAATGTGTTTAACCAAGTGTTCACGAGCGGAACGGGATTCATGGAATACCCGAGTGACTCCCCCAGTAATAATCCCACGTCCCCTGAACAAATGACAGGGATTAAAGGGACGAAGGGGCAGGGTAAGAGCGAGGAACAACAACTTATGGAAGTACAGAAACGGGTTAATGCCTATATTCAGGAAAATGATTTAGTGGACGAGCTTGATACGAACCTTACGGATGAAGGCATGTTGATTTCCATCAGGGATAATGTGCTGTTCGAATCGGGAGTATCGGAAGTGAGAATTGAAGATCGCAGGATTGCCAAGGAGATTTCGAGTCTGCTTGTTATGGACTTGCCTCGGGGCATTGTCATAAGCGGCCACACCGACAATGTTCCCATCAAGACGTATCGCTATGATTCGAATTGGGATTTAAGCGTCATGCGTGCAGTGAACTTCATGAAGCTGCTTCTTGAGAATACGAACTTGGATCCTGAAATGTTCAGTGCTAAAGGCTACGGGGAATTTAAGCCGGTCGCATCCAATAAGACGGCACAAGGCCGGGCTAAAAATCGACGGGTTGAGATTTTGATCGTTCCACGTACCCCGATAAATGAGTGAGAACCTGTCTGGAATGGACAGGTTTTTCTTTACGAAGGAGTTTTTATGGAAAGAGAATTTACTAATGTGATGGAAGAAATCGTAGTCGCTTGGGTCCAGATACTAATGGCCGGTACGGATTATCAAACATTTTGTCCATGTAATAAATGCAAGAATGATATCATCACCATTTCGTTGAACGCCCTTCCCACTTATTATGTAACGACGGATGAAGGGCGGAGAATCGTATTCGAGAGGTTGAATACGGAAGAAAACCGGAAATGGATCAACAAGAGAATTATCAGTGCGATTCATGTGGTGGGCAAGTACCCGAAGCACCAACTATAGACGACAACATGTGATAAGAGATCAGGACTCTTATCTTTTTTTTTATTTAGGCTGTTTTCTCAAAGGTTGTTGCTATGGAGAAAAGTGGGCCTTCTTCCACAATTGCGCCCTTTAACGGAAGACTTGATTTCAAGATAAATTTCTCTGGACTCATCATTCCGAAATCTTTATACTAAACTACATGAACGGAGGTGTTATAAATTGGGTAGAAATATTAGTTTTAACAAAGAACATGCCTTAGATAAAGCTATGTATTTATTTTGGGAAAAAGGTTATGACGCTACATATATCTCAGATCTTATTGAAACAATGGGAATAAGTCGGTCTACTCTCTATACTAGTTTTGGTGATAAAGATGAACTATTTAAACTCGTTTTAGAGCATTATAAAAACTTTGGCTCTCGAAAGAGAGATTTACTTTTTAATGGAATAAACACTAAAGTATCACTTAAATCTTTTTTTTATCAACATATTGAAAAATGCTATTCAGATGACATTCCTAAAAGTTGTATTATAACTAATTCTTCATTGCTTATTGGACACATTGATCCTTCCATAGAAAAAATACTTATATATGATTTTAATGAACTTGAAAAAGTATTTAAGCAAGTTATTGAAAAAGGAAAAGACAATGGAGAAATTTCACAAGAAGCAAACTCTGAATTAGTGGCATATTCTTTATTAAGTTTAAATCATAGTATTAATTTAATGTCCAAGTATAAAAAAGAAAAAAATCTAGCCTATAATTTAGTGGATAAGACTATTGAAGACCTATAGTCTTTCTTTTTTAAGCTTTTTGGAACGAACGTACCAAAAAATAATAAACAAAAGGAATGATGAAATTGACTAAGAAGATAAATTTTCTAATATTTATTTTGGCAATTAGTTGTGGTTCACTTGCTGCTAATATTTATTATGCACAACCAATTGTACAATTCATTGCAAAAGATCTGAACATCTCTTCTGATTTATCTGGATTGCTCACTACCTTTACACAAATTGGGTATGGATTGGGCTTATTTTTCATCGTACCAATGGCTGACTTATTTAAAAGTAAGAAAATAATAGGAATTCTTATCGGGCTTACTATTATTTCATTAATTGGTATGCTAATTTCGACAAATGGAATTATTTTCACAATATTAACAACCATAATTGGCATTGGAGCATGTGCGGCTCAAATGTTAGTTCCACTAACAATGAGGATTGTACCCATTGAAGAGACAGGTAAATATGTGGGTAAAGTGATGAGTGGTTTATTGATTGGGATTATGATTGCTCGCCCTTTATCTATCGGAATAGCTGACTGGTTCGGATGGAGAATGGTATTTCTTTTTTCATTAATCACGCTAGTTGCCGTATTACTGTTAATTATAAAATTTTTGCCCAACTATGAGGTAGTAACGTCTAGTAACATGTCATATCCATATTTAATCGCTTCTATGGTGAAGTTATTAATAAATACATCTCCTTTACAACAAAGAGCTTTTTATCACGCATGTTTATTTGCAACATTTAGTCTCTATTGGACGATAATGCCAATATTATTAAGGTCTGAGCCACTAAATTTTTCGAATAATGAAATTGCATTAATTGGCTTTGTTGCAATAGCTGGAGCTTTGTTAGCTCCTACTATTGGTAAAATAGCAGATAAAGGTTATATTTTTACAATGACGAATGTATCAATGGCGCTCGTACTATTATCTATCTTACTATTATTTTTTGTTCAAGATCATTCACTATTGAGTATAATTTTAATTCTTATCTCCGGAATTAGCATCGATATTGGGGTATCAGGAAATTTATTATTAGGTCAAAAAGTTATCTTTGGTTTGAATCCCGAAATAAGAAACAGACTTAATGGATTATATATGACTATTTTCTTTTTGGGAGGAGCCTTTGGTTCATGGATTGGAAGTTATACTTACTATAAATTTAATAGTGAAGTAGCTTTACTCATTGGAACAGCCTTGCCTTTATTCGCCTTATTAGTTCATTTAATAAAAAATAATACAATAAACTTATCGAAAACCAAAAGCAAATACATGTCCTAACGCATGTCCTAACTATTAATGTACCCCAAAAGTTAGAGTGAAAATCTAATTTTCAGGGTACATTAGTAGCATTATCTTCTACATCATGAGCAAATTAATCACTATTATTGCTTATCTTTATTCGTTTTGGCCCATGCCAAAAATAAGATTATAACCAAAGCACCTCATAAATTTCTCCACTGCCTTATTGTATAATCCTATTCTTCAATTATTCTATAAGGTAGTTTGAGTATTTTTTTAGAATGTCATTTATATTCAGTTTTATTTAAAGTTGTTGCTCCACAATCTGGCCCGATTGTTGAATACCATTCTTTACCCAAAACAATAAAGTTTACGAAAACAGCCTTTATTTAAAAGGATTATAGTAGTACATGCTACTGAAGGGGTGCTTTTGTAAAAACAAGTTTTAAGAAGCAAGCATTCGATAGGGACTACCATGGGAGACTTCTATGAAGAGGGCAATTTATGTGTTTAATCCTGTCTAATCAGGGAATATAAATAAAGTAAGTTCATTCGATCAAAATTGAGGAGATGAATTTTTTTATGAGTAAGAAAATAGCATGTGTAGTAACTGATATGGTTGAGGATTCAGAGTATAGTGAACCGGTCAAAGCTTTTAAAGAAGCGGGTCACACGGTAACGACGATTGAGATGGAAAAAGGCAAAACGGTTAAAGGGAAACAAGGTGACGTTGAAATTACAATCGATGAGAGCATAGATTCTGTGAAAGCGGAAGACTTTGATGCGTTGCTTATCCCAGGTGGCTTTTCACCGGACATTCTACGGGCGGACGAACGCTTTGTAACGTTTACCAAGGCATTCATGGATGCCAAGAAACCCGTGTTTGCCATCTGTCATGGACCACAGCTGTTAATTACGGCTAAAGCCCTTGAAGGACGCCATGCAACAGGGTATACATCCATCAAGGTTGATATGGAATATGCAGGTGCAACATACTTGGACGAAGAAGTCGTCGTATGCGGCGATCAACTTGTTACAAGCAGGACGCCTGATGATCTTCCGGCATTCAATCGGGAATCACTCAAGTTATTAAAATAATAAAAAAATCCTGGCAGCCGTCAGGATTTTTTTATTTATAAGGTTTTTGGATTCATATACTTCTATCTTTGCAGTAAAATAAAAGAAGAATGAAAAAAGGAAGTGTAACGATTGATCGTAATAAAGTCTGAACGTGAAATTCAAGCGATGCATGAATCAGGGAAGATTTTAGCTGCTTGTCATAGGGAAATTGCAAAACTAATCGCACCAGGTGTGACAACATGGGAAATCGAAGAATTCGTGGAAGGATTCTTGAAGAAACATGGCGCCAAACCTGAACAAAAGGGCTACAAGGGATATGAATACGCGACATGTGCAAGCATCAACGAAGAAATCTGTCATGGTTTTCCCCGCAAAAAGCCATTGAAGAATGGGGATATCGTCACGATTGATATGGTCGTGAATTATAATGGGGCACTTTCGGATTCAGCCTGGACGTATACAGTCGGCAAGGTTTCCAAAGAAACGGAACATTTAGTGGAGGTAACGAAGGAATCCCTATATAAGGCCATTGAAGTGTCTGTCGCTGGTAATCGTATTGGGGACATTGGGCATGCCATCCAATCTTATGTGGAGGCGGAAGGTTTCTCTGTCGTCCGTGACTTTATCGGCCACGGAATTGGGAATGTCATACACGAAGAACCGCAAGTCCCTCATTATGGGTTGCCTCATAAAGGTCCGCGCCTTAAGGAAGGCATGGTCTTCACGATTGAACCGATGGTGAACGTAGGTACATATAAGGCTACTCGAGATCCGAATGGATGGACGGCTTCGACTGCCGACGGGAAGTACTCGGCACAATTCGAGCACACGATTGCCATCACAAAGAATGGCCCGCTAATTCTGACGGAACAATAAGCAATAAAAACAAGAGGCACCCTTCATTAAAGGATGCCTCTTGCCTTTATTCGTGTTTTTTTACCTGCTTGATGAACCATTCAGCAAAATGTTCGGAATCCAGTGGGAACACGGGAACCTCTGCCAAGCTTGTTGCTTGTTCAAGGCAGGCGGGCCAAGCCACCACGGCCTGAATATTGGTGAGCTGTTTCAGTAATGAAAAGTCCTCATCCTCCTTAAGGAGGATGACCTTAGGAAAGTCCTCCCGCTTATATCCCTCAATCAAAATCACGTCGGGGTGGAAAATCTCCAATAAGTGAAGCAATTCCGGGAGCGTGGCCCCAGATTTGAAATTCCCCAGCAACTCAATGGAACCGTCTCCTTCCACGAGTGAAGCAGCCGCTCCAGCCTGAAAGTGCTTAGTGGAATCTTTCTCACCTGTATTGTCAGGCTTTCCACCATGGCCATGATGCTTCAAGACGGCCGTCTCCAGATTTTCTATCCGAAGCTCTTGAATCAGTTTGGTAATGAAAGTCGTTTTCCCTCTGTTTTGGTACCCGACTATTTGAAATAGGAACGGTTTCACCAAGGCCAGATTGATCCTTCTTGATCATCAAGAAGCAGGACATCCACGCTATCTCCCGTTTTAAAACCGCGTGTTCCGCCAGGGAGTACGGTAAGTGAATTCGCCCCAGCTAGGCTTGTGGTGATATTCGATTTATCGACGCCGCTAGGGACGACACGAAGCTGTCCGTTTTCATAATACATGCGAGTACGAAGGAGGCGGGAGAATGGGTTGGCCTTCAGGAAATCTTCAGCCAGCACAGCTTGTTCCTTCCGTAAATGCGGTTGTCCGGAAAACAGCATGGTACGGATGATTGGCCGGGCAAACAATTCAAAACCGACATAGCTTGCAGATGGATTACCTGATAAGCCGAATAAAAACTTGTTCTCGTGAACGGCTACCGTCGTCACGCTACCAGGACGCATGGCTACTTTATTGAATAAAACGTCAGCGCCGAGCTTCTTATAGATGTCAGGAAGAAGGTCAAAATCTCCGACAGACACGCCGCCTGTTGTGATGAGGAGGTCGACTTCTTCCAAGGCAGTGGAAATGGCCTCGTAGCTTATGTCAAACTCGTCCTTGAGCTTCCCGTAGAAACGGACTTCCCCACCTGCTCTTTGGATTTGGGCGGAGATGGCATGAGAGTTACTATTCCGGATTTTTCCAGGTTGCAAGGGTTCATTGACATCAAGCAGTTCAGATCCAGTCGCGAATAGGCCGACGACGGGCTTCTTCGCAACAGGAACTTCGGCATACCCGAAAGTAGCAAGCAACCCGATGATGCCAGGATTGATCATTGTGCCTTTTTTGACTAGGATATCGCCTTTCTTCGCGTCTTCCCCTTTAATGGACACGTTTTCGCCATGCTTCAGAGAACGTTTGAAAGAAATATATTTCTTTCCGTCTTTTTCAAATTCTTTCGTTAGCTCGAGCATGATGACGGCGTCACATTCCATAGGCATCTGGGCGCCGGTCATGATGCGGGCCACTTGGTTTTTCTGTACAGGAATGGTCGAGACCATTCCGGCGGCCAACTCTTCAATGACCTCGAACTCCAGCGGATTATCTAGGGATCCTTCGGCTGTATCCGCGGATCGTAGTGCAAATCCATCATAAGGTGAGCGGTTGAAGTGGGGAACATCATTTGTGGCGACAATATCCTGCGCCAAATAGCGGTAGTGGCATTCCTCAAGAGGGACCATCTCCATTTGTCCTTCCAATGCATGTTTCATGATCTTATCTAGCGCTTCACTCAGCTTGATGGGTGTTCTTCTTTCTACCATACTTATCGCTCCTATCTGAAATCGTTAAACTATGTATTGTTATTCAAGTATAGCAAAAAAATAAAAAAATCCTCACAAGGAAGGGAGGATTTCAAAGATTTATTTATTGCGTAATTTTCCAAGTTCTTCTGCAATGGCTTCCATTTCACGGACACTGAAATTCGTTTTCTTCATGACCAAAGTATAAATATCATGAAGTTCTTCATACATTTCGATATCGAAATGGGTGGATTTTATCGCACCAAAGTTCATTACTCTTAATTTGTCCTTTATTGCTTCAACCATGTACTCGACGCTCTCTGCCGTATTCTGTGATAAATCCAATTCTATCATCCTTCCACACATTTCTAAATTATTTTTATCTTTGCATGATTGCCCTTATAAGTCAATGGGAATTCATGCAGATATATCTTGTGACTTCCTGCTTGGAAACGTTTTAAAGCGCTCTGGTTTGGGAAAAGATAAAAAAACTAGGTAGTAAAATAGTATAATGGAAATATACATTAATTAAAATATGCCAAGGAGGAGAATATATGAGTTCTGTTCGAGAAGAATATAGGAGCGAAAAGAAAAGTAAGTTTATGCAAGCTGTTTTGATTGGGGCTTTGGCCGGTGCCGCGGTAAGTCTTTTTGATAAAAATACAAGAAAAACGGTGATCTCCAATAGTAAAAATGGTTTGACATGCATGAAGGAAATGATTCAGAATCCTTCTAACTTGTTAACGCAAGTACAGGAAACATCTTCGGAATTCCGTTCCACTGTCGAGAAGATTTCCAATGACGTCTCCTTCATTTCGAAAAGGGTCGAGGAGATGAAGAATATTCCCTCACAGGTTGCCAATGTCGTCATGGAAACGAAGGAAGCTTTTACTTCGGAGGATATGCACACGACGGCTGGTAAACAAGATTCAGAAAGACGGAGTCCTTTAAATTAGAAATTGAGGTGAAGGGATGGCCAATAAAAAGGAATGGCTGAAATGGTCTTTCTATAGAAAGTTTATCAAGCAACTTCAGATAGATGAGGTAACGGGGCTTGCTGCCCAGCTATCCTTCTACTTTTTACTTTCCCTGTTTCCCTTACTTATTTTCCTTTTTACTTTATTGGCCTACCTGCCGTTTACTCAGGAGGATATTCTGAATCTGGTACGTTCTTACACGCCTGACGATTCCATGACGATCATCGAGGATACTTTGGGCGATGTGATGCAAACAAATGGCACGTTATTGTCGTTTGGTGTCATCGGGACGATTTGGTCGGCTTCTAACGGGATGAATGCCATTATTAAAGCCTTTAACCATGCTTATAGGGTAAAAGAAAACCGCCCCTTTTATATTTCCCGGGGAATGTCGATTCTTCTCACGTTTGCGATGATTTTCGTTTTTATTGTCGCATTATTGCTTCCTGTGTTCGGAAAACAGATTGGAATCTTCTTATTCGATGGAATGGGCCTTTCCGAGGAATTTTTGTCGATTTGGAATAGCCTCCGTTGGGTGATCAGTACGATCGTATTATTCATTGTGTTCACCATGTTGTATTGGCTGGCGCCAAACAAGCGGTTGAAATGTTTGACGGTCCTTCCAGGTTCCATTTTCACCACGGCTGGCTGGGCACTCGTTTCGTTGCTGTTTTCTTACTATGTAGAGAACTTCGGCAACTATACAGCTACATATGGCAGCCTTGGAGGCATCATCGTCCTGATGATCTGGTTTTACTTATCCGGGCTCATCATCATCGTCGGCGGAGAAATCAATGCTTTCCTCAGTAAAAAGGATCCAGGTTGTGATTGAACGTCCTTGAACCATTTAGGCGGCGAATCCGACGTTCATCTGGATATTTTGACTTTGGACGGGATAATCCGACGGTGAGCATGAATAATTCGACATTCAGAAGAATAATCCGACATTCAACCACATACGGCAATAGTTACCGGACTAGCTCAAGAACCTTCGACACACACTAATGATGAACACATCTTGTAAGTGGGGAGGGTTCATTCATGAGTAAGAAAGGGAAGCATAAAGGCAAAAAAGGGAACCACAAAACGTCAGGTTCCGCTAATGGAAAGAATGGCTATCACTAACTAGTTACAGGATACAAAACAAAAAAAGGAAGCCTTCGTCGGGCTTCCTTTTCTTTAGTTCCTTAGTAACCGTAAGCTGTTTAGGATGACGAGAATCGTACTTCCTTCATGACCGATGACGCCAAATGGTAGATCAAGGAATTGCAGGAAGTTGGATAAAATCAGAATCATGATGACCGAAATCGAGAAAATCACGTTCTGTTTGATGATTCGATTCATTTTCTTCGATAACTTAACGGCTTCCGCAATACGCGGAAGGTCATTCTTCATTAGTACGACATCTGCCGTTTCCAAGGCAACGTCGGTTCCTTCACCCATGGCGATCCCGACAGAAGCGGTAGCTAGTGCAGGTGCATCATTGATTCCATCTCCGACCATCGCAACTGTGCCGTATTGTTCTTTAAGTTTTTTCACTTCATTTACTTTCGTTTCAGGCAGGCATTCCGCAATATAATCATCGATATGGCTTTCGGAGGCAATCGCTTTTGCCGTATTGTGACTATCGCCAGTCAGCATGATGGTATGGAGGCCTTCTTCTTTCAAGGCTTCGATTGCTTTAATCGTTTCTTCACGGACCACGTCTTTCAATGTAAGGATGCCGGCAATCCCTTTATCATCACGTGCATACACAACGGTCTTTCCTTGTTCAGCCAGTGTCAGCGCAATACCATTCTGGAATCGTTCAGCTTCATTACGGCCGACGAAATCGGCTTTTCCGACTTGCCAAAGGACCCCGTTGAAATAGGCTTGCACGCCGTTACCAGAGATATCTTCCATGTCCTCGGGTTTGATGATTTCTCTTTCAATCTTCGTTTTAGCATAGCGGACAATGGAAGTCGCCAATGGATGGTTCGAATAATTTTCAACCGATGCAATATGGAATAGGAATTCTTCTTCGTTCAAATCTTCACGGATGATGACATCCGTCACTTCAGGTTTTCCTTTCGTCAAGGTACCCGTTTTATCCAAGGCGATGGCCTTCAGGTTACCTAAGTTCTCCAGGTGAACGCCACCTTTAAACAAGATGCCATGACGTGCGCCATTCGAAATGGCGGAAAGTGTGGCCGGCATGATGGAGGCGACCAGGGCACAAGGTGATGCGACAACAAGTAAGATCATGGCCCGGTAAAAGGTTTCGGTCCAGCTCCAACCGAGTGCGAAATGAGGAACGAACATCATCAAGGCTACGATGGTTAAGACGATTTTTACATATTTCCCTTCAAATTGTTCGATGAATAGTTGGGAAGGGGACTTTTCACTTTGGGCCGATTGAACAAGCGTAATGATTTTTTGAAAGAGCGTTTCGCTTGTTGGCTTCGTAATCTCCACATTGATCGTTCCACGCAGGTTCACGGTTCCGGCGAATACCTCATCGTCGATGGATTTACTGACGGGGATGGATTCACCTGTGATGGCTGCTTCATCGAGATTCGTACGCCCATCCGTGATTTTTCCGTCTGATGGCACTCTTTCACCTGGTTTAACCAAAATGGTATCGCCGACCGTCAAGTCAGAAATGGCCACGATTTCTTCATATCCATTCGTGATGCGGAGTGCTTCTTCCGGCTGCAGGTCCATGAGGGCCGAGATTTCCTTATGGCTTTTATTCATGGTGTAGGTTTCAAGCGCCCCGCTTAAGGCGAAGATGAAGATGAGAATCGCGCCTTCTGTCCAGTAGCCAATGATGGCGGATCCGATGGCTGCAAAGATCATCAACATTTCCACGTTCAGTTCTTTATCCGCGATGGTATCTTCAATGCCTTCCTTTGCTTTTGCATATCCACCGATCACAAAGGAGGCCAAATAGATGATGATGGATGGTGTTTCCATTCCGTTTTTAGATAACAGCCAACCTACCAGGATCAATACACCGCTTAGTAGGGCGGCAATCAGTTCAAGATGTGGCTTTGTTTTCTCGAGCCAAGAGGTGTTGCATTCAGTTGGCTGGGTCAATTGTTTAGTGTCTGTTGTCATTATGTTCCTCCTGTAATCTTCTCTCTATTGTTCGTAACTGATATTAATTATCATTTATAGGATATCTAATTGAGAAAGATAATCAGCGTCATCTTTCGGGTCGATATTTAGGGTCAATCAATGAATTGGTGATGAAATCAACGTTTTTTAAGCGTTTTTTATCATCTATTTCGTATGGTAGTATTATCTTAACACATATATTAGGAAAAAATAAAGAAGAATGATTCTAATCTAGGAAAAAATATAAATAAACAGTAAAGCTAATTTTAGGATATGTAAAGAGAATGAACCTGAATAATATAAGAGGGAATCAAGATACTACAAAACAATTAGATCCCGGTGGCAGACTGTTTTTCTTTGAAAAACATCAGCGCAAAGAAGATGAGCACTAGCATGATGCTGATTAGATAGAAAAAGCTTCCGCCTGGTAAGTGTTCGATGGCCAATCCACCGAAGTAGGGACCGGCGATGCTGCCCACGCTATAGAAAATGCTGCATAATAAATTTCCGGCCGGCATAAGATGGCGAGGCAGGATATCAGCCATATAGCTGATGCCAAGAGAGAACGTCGATCCTACCATCATTCCTCCCAACAAAAAACAGAAGAAGAGGCCGCTGACCAAAGGAGTAAGAAGCCCAGCCGCAGTAAAGATAAGGGACCCGGAAAAAATAATGACCAGCAAGATGTTCCTCCGACCGAAGCGATCACTCAACATACCCAAGGGAATCTGTGTGAGCAATGTACCGGCCGAGAAAGCAGGAATGATAATCGCTACGGCGGTCAGACTAATGCCGGAACGCAATGCAAAGACTGGAAAGTTGCTATTAAGAGATGCTTCAAGCACGCCAAAGGTGAATGGCAGTAAGAAGGCAACCCAGGCGATCCGGCTCACTTTCCAAAATCGCTTGAGCGTATCGAGGAAAGAGGTACTTTCGGTATCATCGTGTTCGGGAATTTCGTTCTTAATCAGGAAAACGGACATCCACGTAAGCAGGCTAAGAATGGAAGTGATGATGAAGGGCAAGGCTTGATTCACATCAAGCAACTTCGTCATAAGCGGTCCAATCATGAAGCCAAGGCTGAAAAACAATCCGTATATCGCGATATTCCTGCCCCTTTTCGCCAGGGGCGAAATGGCCGTGATCCATGTTTGGGTCGCAAAGTGTAACGTATGATCGCCGATTCCAATGAAAAATCGCAATATAAACCAAAACCAGAACGATTTCCAAAGCGGAAATAAGGCAAGCGAGAGAATGACCGTCAATCCACCAAACAAAATCAATGGTTTATAACCGAATCTACGGAGAGGCGCTTCCATAAAAGGTGAAATTAAAAGGATTCCAATATACAGGGAAGCGGCATGCAGTCCATTTAAAGAGGAGCTGAGTCCATCATGTTCGAAAATGACGGCGATGATCGGAAGAAGCATACCTTGTGAGAAACCGGATATGCCGACCATGAAGATTAATACAGGAATAAGCAGTTTTTGATTCATATTTTTCGTCTCCTATTTTATGTATACTAGTTGATGTTACATGGAAAGAAGAGGATTAAGCAATAGAAAATCGGGTAAATATGGACATGAAGAGGATTTAGAAAAAATTTATCTTTTTCATTTAAATAAAGAAATGTATGATTACTTTTGTTACATAATAAAATGGACATGAGAAGTGAGGGGAAGTTTCTTGGATAAAATATTTTTGGGGCTCGTCGTATTAGGGGTGCCTCTATCGTTCATTGGGTCTTTTCTCCATTGGCCTAGCGTCGTGATGTTCATCGTCTATTGCTTAACGATCATCGCGCTTGCAGGATTCATGGGCCGGGCGACAGAAAGCCTGGCGATTGTGATGGGACCGAGGATTGGCGGTTTACTGAACGCAACCTTTGGTAACGCCGTCGAGTTGATCATTTCGATCTTCTCATTAAAGGCTGGGTTGATTGGCGTCGTATTAGCATCTTTGACAGGATCGGTTTTAGGAAATTTATTGCTGGTCGCTGGACTATCTTTCTTTATCGGTGGGACGAAATACAAGCGTCAGAAATTCAATGTATTTGATGCGAGGCATAACGCAGGATTATTGATTTTTGCCGTCGTTGTCGCTTTTGTTATTCCTGAAGTGTTCTCTCAGAATATGAACGAAACAAGCACGATGTCGTTAAGTGTCGGGATTTCCGTTATTTTAATTTTATTATACTTAGCTGCCCTATTCTTTAAATTGGTGACACACCGCGGTGTATACCAACCAGCGGAAAAAAGAGAAGGGGAAGAACCCCATGAGGAAGAAGTTCCGGAATGGAGCAAGAAAAAGGCAATCATGGTTCTTGCCTTGGCCACCGTTGCAGTTGCTTTCGTATCGGAAAAACTGGTTCATACCTTCAGTGAAGTCGGGGAAACCTTCGGATGGACTGAATTATTCATCGGGGTCATTATCGTGGCCATCGTAGGAAATGCGGCTGAGCATGCATCCGCCGTCATCATGGCCTACAAAAACAAAATGGATGTTGCCGTCGAGATCGCCGTCGGTTCGACCTTGCAGGTAGCGATGTTCGTCGCACCGGTTCTTGTGTTGATCTCGTTAATGTTCTCAACGAATATGCCACTTGTCTTCACCTTGCCAGAGTTGATTTCAATGGTGACCGCTGTTCTCTTGATGATCATGATTTCGAATGATGGAGAGACGAACTGGTTTGAAGGGCTTACCCTATTGGCCGCTTATTTCATAATGGGAATTGGGTTTTATCTATTATAAACGTGGAAGGTCTTCCGTATCGGGAGGCCTTTTATTCATAAAAAGGCATACAAAAATGACTCTGCTGTGATTGAGACGTAGCAGAGTCATTTTTATAAAGGTATAGTACAATCCATAGATTCATCCAAAATCTTTCATCATGCTTCTGTTAAAGTAAAAAGATACTTCTGTTAAAGTTGTGAAATATTCTAGAGTGTTACACCGTCCTTTCGCATAGTGAATTTAAGTAGTGGCGAATACGTTTTCTGTCATCCTTTTAAAGGGCATCGTAGATTGAATCGATAAGCATACCTCCTGAATGGTATTAGGTATGAACGTTTTCGCCTCCTTTTTATAAGGTAGGTTAAGTATACTCCATCTTTAAAGAAAAGTAAATATTCAGAACTTTACAAATATGTTACAAAATAGACTTCCACCCAACATGTATAGAAAGTTGAATAGAAACAAAATCTATAAACAAAAGATGGAACCCTTTAAAGGAGACGACAGCATGAGACGACTTATTCTTATCACATTGATTACAGTAGTGGCTTTCATTCAGACGAATGCAGGTGTGGGAGCGGAAGACAAACAAACTCGGAACAAGGTGAATATCCCGCCTTCCGTTTTAAATGTCGCCAAGGAAAATACGTATCCGAACCCGACTCAAGATCTGCCAATGCTTCAGGCAAGCAAATTTTCCCAACAATTGATTGATTCATCGGATATAAAAATTGAAAATCCAGAACTCATTCATATGCTGAATGAATCAGCGATTGCGAAAGCGCCACTTGCCTTTGGGTATAGAGCGACGATTTACCTTGGCCATTGGGCATTGAATTATGAATCGTTGGAGACATCCCCTAATTGGGAGTATCAAAAGATCAACATGAACTACTATGATAATCGCGGCGGCGAGGTTCCATACCGGATCCGCTATGTCCAAGAAAGTCAAAAGGAAGTGACCGGGGGCTTGACCGCGAAAATTCCAAAGGCTGAAGATGTCCAGAAAATGATGCTGCTAAAAGCAACGGAAAAGACGAATTTGCCACTCGCTTTTAAAACCATCATCGGAGCCGGGACAAAAAAGGATGAAGTATACAATATTGCTTCCAACCGGATTGGTTATTTATCCAGCTATGCATCTGCCGTCAATGAAAAAGGGAAGGTCACCTATGGGGAAGTGTATCTGAACTTGAGGGGGAATAAGCGCACGATTGTGATTAAAAACATCACCTCGCAAGGCATCGGTGCATGGATACCCGTTCAGGACCACGTATCCTTCAGCTTTACGGTTACACAACAGCCAAGATAAAAAAACTCGCCGGTTTGGCGAGTTTCTTTTTTATCTTCTAAAATGGGTGTTGATTTGCGTTCCAGGCATTTCGCTTTCCGCGGGCGGGCGGTGAGCCTCCTCGTCGCATACGCTCCTGCGGGGTCTCACCTTTCCCTCAATTCCCGCAGGAGTCTTCACGCCTTTCACTCCAATCAACTCTCTTTCTAAACGTCTGAAAAAGATGGCCAACTGGATTTGGAGACAACCGGAAATGGCCAAGGAAGAGGCAATGGACAGCCTTTTTAAGCCAAAAAACCATGAAAAGTGTTCAAATTTAAAAGAGGTCCGTAATGAACCATTCTGGACCTCTTTTGTCGACAAACTAAAACTCGCCGGTTTGGCGAGTTTCTTTTTATATAAGGGATTTTCTCGTTTTGAAGTCCTCTTTTGGATAGTAGGCATTTTTGACAAGGACGTTAGGTCCAAGGCATTTGACCGCCGGGCAGTGGCAATTCAATTCATTGGCCAGTTTTGAATTCATCCATGTTTCATACGATTCAGTCAGTGGCTGATCTTGGATGTTCCCCAATGTTGGAGCATCGCCGAAGTCGGTCACGATGACCTCCCCGGTGAAGATGTTGACGTTCAGGCGGGATCGTCCATCCGGGTCATTGCGAACTGTCACTTTTTTTGAGCTATAAAGGCGCTTTAAAAGTTCAAGGTCTTCTGGATGGGCATTACAAGGATAGAATGGTAGCGTTCCGAACAGCATCCAGACATTTTCGTCCCGGATATCAAGCAGATGATGAATGGCTTCGCGCATTTTTTCCAATGATAATGTTTCAAGGGCCGAAGCAAAATCACTAGGGTACATCGGATGGATTTCGTGGCGCTGACAGCCCATTTCCTCGACAATCTGTTTATGGATATGCGCAAGATGGGGCAGTGTGCTTTTATTCAGCATCGTTTCAGCCGAAACCAACACACCGGCCTTTGTAAGGGCACGGGAATTTTCAATCATTTTATCGAATAATTTCTTCCGCTGTTCACGGGTAGGTTTACGATCCATCATGGCAAAGCCGACATCAATGAATTCATCAATCGTTCCCCAGTTATGTGAAATGTGAAGGACATCCAAATACGGGATGATTTCTTCATATCTTTCCAAGTCAAGCGTCAAGTTGGAATTCATTTGGGTGCGAACGCCGCGGCTACGCGCATATTTCAATAGAGGCAAGACATAATTCTTCACTTGTTTTCTTGAAAGCATCGGTTCGCCGCCTGTTATGCTTAGCGAGCGGAGCGATGGGATTTCGTCAAGGCGCTGAATCAATAATTCCAAAGGAAGAGCATCGGGATCTTTCGGTTGCAGTGTGTAACCGACTGCGCAATGTTCACAACGCATGTTGCAAAGGGTTGTGGTTGTGAATTCCACATTGGTAAGAGTGAGCTTTCCATATTGATCGACGTCCATATATGCTTCCCAAGGATCATACTTGGGTGTAATTGGTGTTAAGAGATCTTGCTTCAGTATAGACATGTTTAAAACTCCTTACGTAATAATGCACTAACCCATTATGAACAATGGGAACAAAAATTGTCAAATGGCGAACCCCGGACAATAGCTTACCATTGCACTTTGGAGCATTTTTCGTTACGATGGAAGGAAGAACAGAAGGAGAGTGCCTCATGGGAAAATCCATTACAGATAAAAACGACCAATTATCCTATCTTAAGGAACGCCTAACGATGTTCGTGGAGGTTCTGGACCATATCGAACCCGAGAGTACAGACCTGGAAGACATCGACCGTCTAATCGGCATGCTAGATGATCTTGAAGATAAAGTGCAACAATTCAAAACTCGTTCAGAAGAATAATACCTGTACGATACTATGATTTTTTAAATATGAATATGCTCAAAAGGGATGACGGGATAAATCGTCGTCCCTTTTTATATGCCATTTTTTATGAAGGAAAATGAATTACTTGTTTTCGAAAGATTATGGAAGATGTATAATAAAACGGGTGTCAAGTCATGACTACTTTTGTCGTGATATATCTAGGGGATTAAGAGGGGGAAGAGAAATTTGGATATTCAGAAATTCCAAGAAAGCATGTACAGTCTTATCGTTGAAACTTCAACGAATCTTCCAAAGGATGTTCGTCGTGCGGTCAAGAGCGCGAAACAACGTGAAAATGCAGGTACGCGTTCAGCATTGAGCCTAGCGACCATCACGAACAATATTACAATGGCTGACGACAATGTATCTCCGATTTGCCAGGATACAGGTCTACCGACTTTTAAAATAAAAACTCCTGTTGGTGTGAACCAACTTGAAATAAAAGAAGCAATCCGCAATGCCCTTATTTTAGCGACAAAGGCCGGCAAGCTTCGTCCAAATGCTGTCGACTCTTTGACAGGCAAAAACAGCGGGGACAACCTTGGGGAAGGTCTACCTGTCATGAAATTCGATCAATGGGAAGAAGATTATATTGATGTGCGCCTGATCTTGAAAGGTGGCGGCTGCGAAAATAAAAATATCCAATATAGCCTACCAATGGAGCTTGAAGGATTAGGGAAAGCGGGCCGTGATTTGGACGGGATCCGTAAATGCATCCTTCATTCTGTCTATCAAGCACAAGGTCAAGGCTGCAGTGCCGGGTTCATCGGTGTCGGTATCGGGGGAGACCGTTCATCCGGATATGACTTGGCTAAAGCGCAACTTTTCCGTAGCAATGAAGATGTGAACCCGAATGAAGATCTTCGCAAGCTAGAAGAGTATATTATGGAAAAAGCGAATGAACTTGGAATCGGAACAATGGGCTTCGGCGGCGAAACGACATTACTTGGCTGTAAAATCGGCGTCATGCATCGCATTCCTGCAAGCTTCTTCGTATCAGTTGCATACAACTGTTGGGCTTTCCGCCGCTTAGGTGTGAAAGTAAACCCGGAAACCGGTGCAATCAACGAATGGTTGTATCAAGAAGGCGAGAAAATCGACTTTGCTCGTGAAGCTGAAAAAGCAGCACGTGAAGAAGTGGCCGTCTCTATCGAAACAGACGTGGAAGCACCACGTGAAATCACGCTTCAAGCACCAATCACGGAAGAGCAAATCCGTGCGCTTCAAGTCGGGGACGTCGTCCACATTAACGGCAGAATGTACACAGGCCGTGACGCCATCCATAAGCACTTGTCTGAAAACCCTTCACCAATTGATCTTGATGGCCAGATCATCTACCATTGCGGACCGGTTATGCTGAAGGATGAAGAAGGCAAATGGCATGTGAAAGCAGCCGGACCGACAACAAGTATCCGTGAAGAACCGTACCAAGGCGATATCATGAAACGTTTCGGTATCCGCGCGGTCATCGGGAAAGGCGGCATGGGACCAAAAACGTTGGAAGCCCTGAGTGAACATGGCGGCGTTTACCTTAACGCAATCGGCGGAGCGGCTCAATACTACGCAGACTGCATTAAATCGGTGGAAGGCGTGAACTTCACTGAATTCGGCATTCCTGAAGCCATGTGGCATCTTAACGTCGAAGGCTTCACTGCCGTCGTGACGATGGATTCACACGGAAACAGCCTACACAAAGATGTTCAACAATCATCATTGGACAAACTGTCTCAATTCAAAGAACCCGTATTCAAGTAATAGAAAAAAGACGCTCGTCGATTTGGCTGAGCGTCTTTTTAATTACTCTTCCTTTCTGGGATTGGCATCAGACGTTAACTCTGGTTCTATTTCAGTTGCAGACTCAAGCTCCGGTTCCGTTATAGAAGCAGATTCTTGAAAAGACTCAGATTCCGCTTCAGGTTCTGGAAAGGGATCGATTCGTGAAATGTCACTCGAATCAAACCCGCTTCTCACAAAATAGACGAACACTCCTGCACCAAGCGCGAGACAACCGATGAACCCCATCGTAACCAACCATTCCAGCATGACATACGCCCCCTTTTCTTATGTATATGAAAAAAAAGGCGATTATTACCTGAAAGGAGTACAAACTAACGGAATTTACGGAACATATATTAGAAGGGAAAGGAGGGGATTTTATGCAGAACAATTACATCCTATACTTCATCGCCTTGTTGACAGGTTTTGCGTTCATTCTTCTTCCTGTGGCAGGCACGATTTTCTCCGGTCTAGGCCCATTCCTAGTCGTTATCGGAATCGTCATCGTCCTTGTTTTTGCCATCGCCATCATTTGGCAGGCAGCACAGGCATTATTTAAAGGATAAACAGACTTCGGGGGCCTATCCCAACTTGGGACAGGCCCTTTTTTGCGAGGATTTTATACATACGGAGTGGGAATTCGACTGTTAGACGATTAATTCGACGGTGGGCAAGCGGAATTCGACTTTCAGGGAGATAATTCGACCGTCAACCGAGATAAATCGACGATTACCTCATTTGAAGCTGGCCACCGGTGTGGGAATTCGACTGTTACGACGATTAATTCGACGGTGGGCAAGCGGAAATCGACTTTCAGGGCGATAATGCGACCGATAACCGGGATAAATCGACGTTTGAAGCTGGCAGCCGGTGCAAGGAATTCGACTGTCGCGACGACTAATTCGACGGTGGACAAGCGGAACTCGACTTTCAGGGCAATAATTCGACCGTCAACCGGGATAAATCGACGTTCACCCCATTTGAAGCTGGCCACCGGTGCAGGAATTCGACCACTCGAGTAGATAATTCAACCACGGTGAGCCATAATTCGACCACGAGCAAGATTAATTCAACCACAAATGAGAATAATTCAGCCACACACAAAATCGTGCATATAAATCCTTCCGTTTCAAACACTAAGAAAAAGGAAAATGGGGGACGATTCAATGAAAAAGATGGCGATGATGTCGGCTATTCTCTGTTTACTCTGGTCTTTGGCGAGCCCGGCTTTTGCAGAGTCCTATAATTGGGGCTTCAATAAAGGGAAAAACGGAACTCCGGCGGATGCGGGTAAAAATTTCAATGAGATGCTGCCTAAATATGAGGCGATTTATAAAGGGGATACCTCGAAAAAGGATATTTACCTAACATTCGATAATGGGTATGAAAATGGCTATACGGCGCAGATTTTAGATGTGCTAAAAAAACATAAGGCACCGGGGGCTTTTTTCGTCACCGGCCATTATTTAAAGACGGCGCCTGAACTTGTCGTCCGGATGGCGAATGAAGGCCATATTGTCGGAAACCATTCATGGAACCACCCAGACATGACGAGCGTGACAGACGGAGTCATCCGCACCGAGTTACTTCGGGTCAAGGATGCGACGGAAAAATTGACGGGGCAAAAAGGGATGAATTATTTGCGACCGCCGCGTGGGGTTTTTAACGAACGGACGATGAAAATTGCCCAGCAAGAAGGCTACTACCATATTTTTTGGTCGCTTGCTTACAAGGACTGGGTCGTCGATCAACAACGTGGAGCGGCTTTCGCCCATGATGAAGTCATGAAACAGATCCATCCGGGAGCGATTTTACTGTTGCATACGGTTTCAAAAGATAATGCTGAAGCACTCGATTCGATTCTGACGGATCTTGAGAAACAAGGGTACACATTCAAAAGCCTGGATGATTTAATGATAGAAAAACAACTGCCGAACAGGATGTTGTATTAATAGGAAAGGCGGAACCTGACTAGGGAAATCAGGTTCCGCTTTTTTCCATTATCCTCAATAACAAGTAATATTTTCGAAAACATGCTATAATACCTGGAAAACTGCTAAAAGGATGGATCGCTTGTGTGGACGGAAAAAGTAGAGGTCCAAGGACCCTATAATTTTGATCTTGTACTCGAACGATTATCGTTAGACCCACTTCAAGTAGTTGATTTTATGAACAGGACGGTAAAAGTTCCATTATATATAGAAAAAGTGCCAACCGTTTTACACGTACAGGCAATCGGTGACACCGAAGACCCGGTCTTCGTCATCAAAGGCCAATCAGAGGAAAACAAACCAAAGGCGCTGCAACGCTTAAAAAAAGTTTTCCACTGGCATGAGCCATTGGCTGCCGTTTCCCAGCACTTCCTGGAGTCAGATTTACGGGACATTTTCGAAGAGCACCGTGGCACGGCCATTGTCCTAGACTTCGATTACTATAGCTGCCTCGTCAAATGCATCATTCACCAGCAATTGAACCTGGCTTTTGCTCATACATTAACGGAACGGTTCGTTAAAACTTTTGGCTACCAAATCGATGGTGCCTGGTTTTACCCGACACCGGAAACGACTGCGCAGCTTCAGGTCGAACAGCTGAGGGCGATTCAATTCAGCGGCCGAAAAGCGGAGTACGTCATCGGTTTATCTCAGCAAATCGTCCAGGGTCACCTTGATGTGAATCAGCTGGACAAGCTATCCGATCAAGAGATTATGGATACACTTATAAAAATACGCGGAATCGGCAGATGGACGGCGGAAAACTTCCTGCTATTTGGCTTAGGGCGACCGAACCTTTTCCCAAAAGCCGATATTGGCATCCAAAATGCCCTGAAACAATTGTATGGCTTACCGCAAAAGCCGACCCATGAAGAAATGGAGACCTACAGTGTGAAGTGGGCCCCATATCTAAGCTACGCTTCCCTCTACTTGTGGAGAAGCATCGAAAAACGGAGTGAAAAGAAATGACAAACTTTCAAGATACAACCCTAGAAGTAAACCAAACCTTACCCTTAACGATTAAACGCCTTGGCATCAACGGAGAGGGAGTCGGCTATTTCAAAAAGAAAGTCGTCTTCGTCCCAGGTGCCCTTCCTGGTGAAGAAATCGTTGCGATGATCACGAAGGTGCAGCCGAATTTTTCCGAAGCAAAAATCAAAACGATCCGGAAAGAATCACCGCACCGCATTGCCGCACCATGTCCGGTCTACGAGCAATGTGGTGGCTGCCAGCTGCAACATTTAAGCTATGACCAACAATTGGTCGAAAAACGCGATATGGTCATCCAAGCGATGGAACGCCACACGGATTTCCCGATTGATTCATTGGATATCCAAGAAACGATCGGCATGAAAGACCCTTGGAACTACCGCAACAAAAGCCAATATCAAGTCGGCCAGAAAGATGGCAAGCTGATTGCCGGGCTTTACGGTTTGAATTCCCATACATTGATTGATATCCCGAACTGCCTTGTACAGCATAAGGCAACGAATAAAATCACGCGTACGGTGAAAAAGATCCTGAAAAACCTGAACATCTCAATCTATAATGAGAGAAAAAGAAAAGGTGTCATCCGTACGATCATCACACGCGTTGGATTTGAAACGGGCGAAGTGCAAGTGGTCTTAGTAACGGGAGCGGAAGAGATTCCACAAAAAGATCAATTGCTTAAACAAATCCGCGACCAATTGCCAGAAGTGAAATCGGTCGTTCAAAACGTCAACAACCAAAACACATCGCTGATTTTCGGCGAAAAAACGATCCACCTTGCTGGCGAAAAAGTCATCAACGAAACATTGGGTGACCTATCATATGAACTATCGGCGCGCACGTTCTTCCAATTGAACCCTGTCCAAACGGTTCGCATGTATGAAGAAGTGAAAAAAGCGGCAGCCCTAACAGGTACGGAAAAAGTCGTCGATGCTTATTGCGGCGTAGGGACGATCGGACTTTGGTTATCGGAAGATGCAAAAGAAGTACGCGGCATGGACGTCATCAAAGAATCAATCGAAGATGCCAAGAAAAACGCCATTAAACATAAACGCACCAACATGCACTACGAAACAGGAAAAGCTGAAAACATCCTGCCACGCTGGATCAGAGAAGGCTGGAAACCAGACGTACTAGTCGTCGATCCACCAAGAACCGGCCTGGACCAATCGTTATTGCAAACCATCCTGAAGGTCAAACCAAAAACCATTGTGTACGTATCATGTAACCCATCCACATTGGCAAAAGACCTGCATGAATTGAGTGCTCTATATAACGTAGAAACCATGCAGCCTGTGGATATGTTCCCTCAGACAAGTCATGTTGAAGTTGTGACGAAATTGACGTTGAAAAAGTAATCCAGATAAATAAAGATGTCCCATTCAGTCTCGGTTTTCGGTTCACTAACATGACCGAATTCCGGGCCTTTTTCATGGCGGCCCTTGGCTGGACTTTTAGAAGGCAGAGAAGATTTTAAAATAGTGGGAAACTGGTTCACATAGCCTGGTAACCCTTAATGAGAGGACTTGGATCTGAAGATGAAAGATAATTTTTGGCGTGATTTACCACGACCTTTTTTTGTACTGGCACCAATGGAAGAAGTGACGGATGTTGTGTTTCGCCATGTAGTGGCTGAAGCAGGCAGACCCGATGTATTTTTTACAGAGTTTACAAATTCGGAAAGTTATTGTCATCCTGAGGGGAGACAAAGTGTGCGTGGGCGATTGACCTTTACGGAAGATGAACAACCAATGGTTGCCCATATATGGGGAGATAGACCTGAAAACTTCAGGGAAATGAGCATTGGTATGGCAGAGCAAGGGTTTAAGGGAATCGATATCAATATGGGCTGTCCTGTCCCTAATGTAGCAGGAAATGGGAAAGGTAGTGGCCTGATCTGTCGTCCCGATGTTGCTGCTGAATTAATCCAAGCAGCAAAGGCAGGCGGCTTGCCAGTAAGCGTGAAGACAAGACTTGGCTACACGGAAGTCGACGAATGGCGCGACTGGCTGACACACATCTTGAAACAAGACATCGCCAACCTTTCCATCCATCTGCGTACAAGGAAGGAAATGAGCAAAGTGGACGCTCATTGGGAACTAATCCCGGAGATCAAGAAACTTCGTGATGAAGTGGCACCCGATACCCTTCTAACGATCAATGGAGATATCCCTGACCGCGAAACTGGCTTGGAACTCGCTCGTAAATACGGCGTGGATGGAATCATGATCGGACGCGGCATTTTCCACAATCCATTTGCCTTTGAAAAAGAACCGAAAGAGCATACTAGTAGGGAATTGCTTGGTCTCTTAAGATTGCATATGGACCTTCATGATAAATATTCAGAAATCGTACCACGTTCGTTCAAGCCCCTACCTCGCTTTTTCAAGATCTATGTCCGTGGATTCAGAGGGGCAAGTGAACTGAGAAATCAATTGATGAACACAAAATCAACGGATGAAGTGCGTGCCTTGCTTGATACCTTTGAACATCCTGAAGTGGTGGAGGAACAGTAGGAATATAATCAGACCTGGTTTTCGGTAAAGTAACATTTTCCGAATCCAGGTCTTTTTCATGTGTAGCTTGTCCTTACTCCTTCTCTAGAACTCCGTATTAAAAACTGGCATGGCTGGATCCGACCTTTCTGAATCATTATAAAGGTTTATTTTTGTTACAGTAAATTACATGTAATGGTAAAATAGTAATAGAATGTTACAAAACTTTTTTATCAGAAAGGAAGACTCCTAATGGACAAGCAATACTTTAATCTGATGCAATTTTTTGATGGGTATGTACGAAATTACCGAAGAATGAATCTTGCCAAATTACATAACCGTTCAATGTTTACGAAACGTGAAATAGATTATTTTGCCAATCTAGGTGAGATGTTGGGGTTTGATTCATTTATCGAAGATACCAAGTTTGATAAAACAATGGGGCGTTCAAGACCGATGGATTTGTCATGGTGGAAATACGATGGGAGAGTTGATGAAGAAAATTTTTTATACCTTGCCCTGCATTTAGAAAGGGAGTCTATTTGGACTAAGGATATGGAGACAATCGAAAAACTCTTTTCAGATACAGAAGAAGGGTTTATTCCACATAATGTGATAGGTATCCAATACATAGAATCGGTAGACAGAATGGAATCTCTTAATGAATTAATTGTTCAAAAGAACGTAGTGCAGAACTCGAATGTTCTAATGATCTATCGTTATTATGACGCTCTATTTGATGTACAAAGAGTTTATGCATATAATTTTACTCCCAATGGATTAAAGGAAGTGAGGAAGGCTATCTGTGACAAGGACGATTCTGGCTACTGGTTTATGTCATTTGAAGAAGAGTATGCTAATTTTCGAAAAAATAAAGAGGCCACTAATATAATGCAATAAGAACAGGAATCACAATGGGGGATCTACATTGTTGAGTTTTGAACATAAGAAGTCAATTTTTCATTCATTTAAAGAATTGCAGGAAAAACCAATCAGTAATAATAGAATAAATATTGTTTATCCTAATAGTTTGCAAAAAGGGAAGACTCTTGCTACCCAATTACATCCGAGTGGAAATGGGTATGTAGTTGGAAAATATATGGACCCTGAAACAATTATAAAAAAGGGTTATGAAGTGGATTCACGAGGATGGATAAAGATTAAGAATTTTTCATTGGAAGAGTTAAATGAGATTATTTCAACTGCAATGATTTCTATGTCAGGTACAGAAGCAAGAGGATAAGGAGCGAACGCTATAAGCTCTAATTAGGATACTGGAATTAAGCAAAAACATGTACCATTTGACTGTTCAACTTGGAATAAATTGGTTGTATGAGTAAGGTACTTCTTCTAATATTTCTTGTTATACTTGTCTTAGTAGTTAGACTGGAATATTGAAGGGTGATGTGGAAGTGAAAGCATCTGAAACGAATTTTTTGAAGTTTCTTCAAGGTACAAAACAATTTATAATCCCGATTTATCAGCGGAAATATAGCTGGACTGCAGAGCAATGTAAACAACTTTGGAACGATATTTTACGAGCGTCTAAAGATGATGATATAAAAGGACATTTTGTGGGGTCTATCGTTTACATTGAAAAAGGTCTATATCAAATATCAGCTGTACCGCAATTACTTGTCATTGATGGACAACAGCGTATGACTACACTTACTTTGCTATTGCTTGCTTTAGATCAGGCAATAAAAGACAGCGGACAAACGTTTGATATAACTAGAAAGAAAATCATGAATTACTATTTAGTAAATAATGAAGAGGAAGATGAGTTTTTTCATAAACTTCTACTGACTCAAACAGATAAAGAAACACTACTCAGCTTAATAAATGAGAAAGAGCTGCCTGAAGAATACTCGCAAAGAGTGTATGAAAACTTCCAGTTCTTTTTAGATAAAATAAAAAAAAGTGGAATCGATCTTAATTTACTTTATCGGGGCATAGCCAAACTCATTGTTGTAGATATATCCCTTGACCGTGATCACGATAATCCACAACTGATTTTTGAAAGTTTGAATTCAACAGGACTTGATTTGTCCCAAGCCGATTTGATTCGTAATTATGTTTTGATGAAACTTGATCCAGCCGAACAAGAGGTCCTATATAAGAATTATTGGCATCCAATGGAGAAAAGATTTGGTGACCTAAGTGAATCTTCCTTATTTGATAGGTTCATGCGTGACTATTTAACGGTCAAGATGGGTCGTATACCAAATATTAGAAACGTATATGCGGATTTTAAAGAGTATGTTGCACAACTAAAAGAGGTGGATATTGAGACAATTCTAAAAGATATTTATCAATATTCTAAGTACTTTGTGCACTTAGCTTTTCAGACCGAAAAGGATAAAGAGATTAATGCTATTTTAAAAGATATAAATTCCTTAAAGGTTGATGTTTCATATCCATTCTTACTTGAAGTTTATGATGATTATTTCAACCAAAAGATAACTCAGGCTGAATTTATATCGATTCTAAAATTGGTTGAGTCGTATGTTTTTCGTCGAGCAATTTGTGGAGTACCAACAAATTCACTTAATAAAACATTTGCAACGATAAGCAAGGAAATAAACAAAGAAAAATATGTAGAAAGTCTACAGGTTATTTTAGTACTTAAAGACTCTTATAAGAGGTTCCCGAATAATGAAGAATTTATAAGGGAACTTACCGTAAAAGATGTATACAACTTTCGGAACCGCAACTATTTGTTAAGGAAGTTGGAAAATTGCAATAGAAAAGAAATTGTCGAAATTGAAAGCTATACGATTGAACATATCATGCCTCAAAATGAAAATATGTCTATTGCATGGAGAAATGATTTAGGAGTAAATTGGGAAGAAGTTCATAAGACCTATCTTCATTCATTAGGGAATTTAACTTTAACAAGATATAACTCTGAATTGAGCGATAGACCATTCAAAGAAAAAAGGGACATGGATGGTGGCTTTGCTGATAGTCCGTTACGTTTGAATCGAGGTATAGGTCAACTTGAACTATGGAATGAGCAAGAAATTGTGAATAGAGGAAAGAGGCTTGCGGAACAGGCAATAGTAGTCTGGAGCTATCCAGAGCTTTCCGAAGAAATCATTTCACAATATAAGAAAAAGCCTAATGGAAATGAGAAAGTAAAATATACAATCAATGATTTTCCTGAATTAACAGGAGCAATGTTAGAATTATTTGAACAACTAAGAAAAAGAATTTGTAACCTGGATAGTTCTGTAAGGGAAGAATTCAAAAAACTATATATTGCTTACAAAACAACAACAAACTTTGTAGATATTGTTCCCCAAAAAAGTAGACTTCGTTTAAGTCTTAATATGCCATTTAGTGAAATACATGATCCAAAAGAAATATGTAAAGATGTTACGAACCTGGGTAGATGGGGAAATGGAGATGTCGAGTTCGGAGTTGCTAATGAAAGTGAAGCTGAATATGCCATGTTCCTCATACAACAATCTTTTGATAAACATAGGGACGAAGAGTAAGTATCACAAATATCGATTTAGAATAACCTGTCTATTTAGGTAGGTTATTTTTTCAGTTAATTCGCCTTTAACTCGTACTTGAAAATGTAATTGGAACTGTTGCCATACTCTATTGGTACTTTTATCATGTTATTGCTTTGAGTTTAATTTTAGTTGTATATAATTAAAAATGAAACAAGATGGGAGCTTTCAAATGATACATATTGTTTTCGGTGCATCCGCTTCAGGAAGCGTAAAGTTCGTTTTAAGGGAATTGGGTCTTGATAAAAGGGAGAAGGTTATTTCATTTTGGGACATGTTTTCAATCGGGCCCGTGTGGCAGCTGCATGAGGAAAAGGGGATTCAAGCTAGGTTTGAGTGGATGAAGACGTACATACATGACGAATTTGATGAATGTCCC
The DNA here is from genome assembly GCF_044761765.1 of Peribacillus sp. NPDC097284. Lineage (NCBI taxonomy): Bacteria > Bacillati > Bacillota > Bacilli > Caryophanales > Bacillaceae > Peribacillus > Peribacillus sp. NPDC097284. The sequence goes on along the minus strand of NZ_JBIWCZ010000004.1, from coordinate 142,925 downwards.
GATTATGAACAGAAATTTGAAAAGACGATCAAACAAATACATTCTATTCCTGAAGGAAGTCATCTAACCATTTGGACTTCTTCTAATGCACATGAACAGACAGGATTGAGGTTGATTGTTTATCTTTTAAAAGAAAAAAATCTGGATATTAGCCTTATTAACACGACAGAAGCGTACGAAGAACTGTTTCAAGTGAAAAAGGTGAAATATACACCACTTCATACAGGTGAAATTCCCTCTGAAAAGCTTCAATACATATATGAACAGGGTAAAAGAAAGTTATGTACTGATCATGATCGAGAAGATTTAGAAAAAGAGTGGCAATCCCTTTCAGATAATCAAGAAACGTTAAGAATATGGAGAAATGGAAGAATTCAGAGCGTTCGTGAAGATTACTATGATGAGTTTATTATGAAGAAAGCTAAAAACCTACATGACCAACAAAAGACTAAGGATTTTATGATATCCGCAAGGCTCATTGGCGAGGTGTTGGGGCATTTAGATCAGTATGTAGGGGATTCGTTTCTTGAATGTCGACTTAAAAAGCTGGTTGAACAAGGGGTATTTGAAACGGAAGGTCATCTTGAAGGTATACGATTTTATAAGATTAGATTAAAACAGGATAACTGAGGAAGAGAATATGATCGGATTTCTTTTTTATTGAAATCAGGGGGGACAAAAATGAAGCTAATTAAATGGCTCGCGATTCCTATATTGGGATTGATCCTTGCAGGATGTGTGGATTCCACAGCGCGGGTTGAAATAAATAAAGATAAAAGTGCGGATCTCTCGCTTGAAGCAGCCATGGACGGTGATATGTATGCGCTGGCCGGTCCCTATATTGAAAAGGCACTGAAGGGGACGGATTACAAGCTGGAACAAGGCGAAAATGCCATCAAGGTGTATAAACATTACCCTTCTCTTGAAGCGCTGAACTCTATCCAGGACGGATCAGGTGAGAGTAAGATTTCCGTGGATGAGAAGGACTCTTTCTTTTATACAGCTTATGATGTGAAGGCATCCGTTGACTTACAAAGCCAGCTCAGTCGGTACATAGGGGATGTAACCAGCAACACCTTCATACAATCCATCATTCTTCAAAAGTTGGACCAATCGGATCTTAAACTGGAAGTAGCGCTTCCGTATAAGCTCTTTGGTTCAAATAATGCCGATGAGGAGAAGGGTAAAACCCTGTCCTGGAATATCTCGACAGCTACCGAAACGCCTGTCGAGTTTGAAGTGATTGTTCCAAAGGTTAAAACGATCGCCACTACGGCGGGAATTGTGGTTGTCTTCATTATCGTGGCCGTCATCTTGATTGTGAAAGGCAAGAAAAAGAGGAAATAATTGAGTGGAGACTTTCATGTAGCGGCATGGAGGTCTTTTTTGCTAGTGAGCTACTTTTAATATAATCTAGAGACATAAGAGTCAGGGCAAATGGTATTTGTATGAAGAAACAAAGATTTAAGGGGAGGAATCGTCCCTATTTTATTTTTCTTTTTATTACCTTAAAATAGGAAGCGGTGTATTTAACAAATATTTTCAATTTCTATTACTAGGTGTTTAGTTATGATTTATTATATCTAAGCCTACTACTATTAAAAAAGGAGAGGAGTAGGAAAAAATGAAATTTAAAACAAAGTTATATCTAAGTGCAGCAGCTTTAGTTGTTTTGATGAGTATCTTTTTAGTTGGCACTAAGTCTTATTTTAATAATAAAGAAATAAATGTAGCCAGTGATCAGTGTTATGAAAAAGGGGGGCAACCGAATGTTAGTATGACTGCCCTTACTCTTAATTATTCTTTTTCTTGTGAAAGTGAAACAATAATTACCTTAATAAAAGTGTAACTTATATGACATCTATGAATCTGACAAGTTTTTTTTCTTGTCGGGTTTTCTTTAGTGTATTGGTCGTCTCTATTTACTGGATAATTCCTTCATCATTAAAATATGTGGGATTCCGTCTTCCATAAATAGATCGGATGAAGTCCTGATATCCGAGTTTTTCATAAAAGCCTTCTGCCTGTTTTTGTCCATGCAATTTAACTTTGGATACTTCATTTTTTTCTGCAATTTCCTCGAGTGCTTTAATGATTATTTTTCCATAACCCAATTTACGGTAAGGTTTTAGGATGCAAATTCTTTCTAGCTTACCAAATCCACCAACCGTTCTTATTCTTCCTGTTCCAACTGGTTGTTCGTTGTGATAAGCCAAAATGTGTTCACATTGACCATCAAGTGTATCGAATTCGTCAAATTCATCTTCTAATGGAACGCCCTGTTCTTCAACAAATACCTTGCTTCTAATATGGAATGCCTGTTTTAGCTCATTCTCTTCGATTATCTTTTTTACTTTCACTTTTCTTCGTCCCTTTCTCAACTGTTTCAAGTTATATCGTACAATATTTTTTGTTGCAAATGCAACAAAAATCCATTACTATTTGTATAAGTAATTACGAGTTATTGGGGTGTTGAACATATGAAGGAAGTTCTTCGGGAGATTGGAATGGTAGCAAGGGCCTTGGATTCTATTAGCAATATAGAGTTTAAAGAATATGACCTTACAAAAGGGCAGTATTTGTACCTTGTGCGCATATGCGAGAATCCAGGAATCATTCAAGAACGGCTAGCAGAAATGATAAAAGTAGACCGAACCACGGCAGCTCGTGCAATAAAGAAATTGGAGATACAAGGTTTCATTGAAAAGAGAGAGGATACACATAACCAAAAGATCAAAAAGCTTTTCCCAACTGTAAAAGGCGAAAGTGTGTATCCTTTCATAAAAAGAGAACATGATTATTCCAATGCAGTCGCATTAGCTGGATTATCCGAAGAAGAAGGAGAAACCCTTTTTCGTCTTCTGCAAAAAGTGAGAAAAAATATAGAAATAGACTGGGAATATGTGAAAAAGGGAAACAAGCGAAATTATTGATAAGTAGAGGAGCGGAATATTACAATGACGATGCATATACGAAAGTGTACCCTTGAAGATTTGCCACTACTCCAAGAGATTGGCTGCGAAACATTTAATGAGACCTTTAAGGAACAGAATTCCCCCGAAAATATGAAGGTTTATTTGGAAGAGGCATTTAATTTAAAGCAATTAGAAACGGAATTATCCAATCCCTCTTCGGAATTCTTTTTTATCTATGTTCATAATGAAGTCGCCGGGTATTTAAAGGTGAATGTCAATGAAGCCCAGACAGAAGAGGAGGGTGATGAGTCACTTGAAATTGAGCGAATTTATATAAGAAAGGAATTTCAAGGGCAGGGATTAGGTCATCATCTTATAAATAAAGGAATAGAATTGGCGAAAGGCCAGAGTAAGAAGAAAGTCTGGTTAGGCGTGTGGGAAAAAAATGAGGGGGCCATCAAATTTTATAGAAAAATGGGCTTTACTCAGACTGGAAAGCATTCCTTTCAAATGGGAGATGAAAAACAAACCGATCTTGTGATGACTAAAATACTTATGTGAATTAGAGGATATTTTTATAAAGAAGAGGATGAAACATTCTGGACAAAACAAGAGTAATGGCTTTATTTTAGTGCGTTCGGTGAGGATATAATAACGGATGTTCTTGATATTGAACCCACGAAAACCTTTAATAAGGGAGATGTCATCACTCACCCTAATCTAGTATCAACTACTAGTAAAAGAAGAAAACAAACCGATTGGATTTTAAGCACTGGATACCAAGAGTCGTACGATATTAATGATCAGTTGGATCTTCTTCTAAAGTCCCTTGGAGGGAAAACGGAAGAATTAAAACAACTCAAAAAGAAATATGATGTAGAGTATCTTTTTATGATTGTCATAGAAATAGTTAATGATGAAAAACCGGCAATGCATTTAGAGAAAAATATGTTAGATTTTTCTAGCCTCATTCAAGCAGAAATCCAATTCGATTTATACGTAATTAGTTAAGGAAATCTAAATAGTCATCTTCACTTAACCTGACAAGTATTTTTGTCAGGTTTTTTTAAAGATAGAGATAAAGAAGCCATTCTAGATTATCTATCTTGTCATTTCTCCGTATCGGCTTCCAAACCAGGACCTTTAATTGGTGAATGGAGAGAGAAGTTTTCACATGGATTTCATTGTCGTATAAATAAGCCATTTTCTTCAATGATATCCTTACACTTCTTAAAACCTATTTTCGTCTTAGAATAAACAGGAAAGGACAACTCATAATTCCCAATTATCACGGTATCCATAGAAGGAAAGAAAAAGTTTGCAAAATACAGTTCATCCACTGAAAGTTTTGTTAAAAAGTTAAGGGCTTCCATATCACCTATTTTGTAAATTCCCTTACTATTGGAAAACAATTTTCGAAAGAGATTCGCCTCTACTTGGTTTAAACAACTTAATATGTATTTGAACCGTTCCTTTTTCATTCCTTTTTTATAAATGTTTACATACACTTCATTCTCTTCTATATGAAAAAGATTCGTAAAAGTGCTAACGAATTTTTCACTGTACTTAAAATTATGACTTCTCTTCAATAACTCACTTGCCTCTTCTTCATCAAGAACTCGATCATATACATCCATTATACCGATATGGTTGTATACCTTACTTGGTTCTTCGAGAAGATGAGTATTGAATTTTTTAAACTTTGAATGAAGCATATCAATTTCTTCATTTGTTGCCAATTCCACCTTCATATTTTTCCTCCAATATTAATTTTGTTCTTATAAGATTTTATCATCTAATTGAACTAAACTGCTGTGTTTAAGTGTAAACCTTCGCAAACCCATTTTAGGTAAAAATCATTCGATTAGTTAAAGGGTAAGTGTCACTATACATTTTATGATAAATCAATTTTTTCCTTTATAGCTATTCTTTTAATATTTAAGCGATTTCCTCTTCCAGAAATTAATCGTTTTAAATCCTACCCACGGGGTAAAGTATAAGAGAGTTAGGGTATTTTATCCTAAGAGAAAATATACGTGGATAGTGCTGGTTACCCGGTTCTTATTCATTACAACGGAGGTTTTTTCATGACAACTAAGAATAAAGTAGCGATTATCACAGGAGCAGGAAGCGGTTTAGGACAAGCTACAGCGGTTCGAATGGCTGAAGAAGGAGTCAATATCGTTGTAGTGGACGTTAATGAAAAGGGTGGGAACGAAACGGTTGAAATGGTGAAAAAATTAGGAGTCGAGTCTTTTTTCATCAAAACGGATGTTTCCAAAGCAGAAGAAGTGAAGAACTATGTGGATCAAACAGTAGAGAAATATGGCAAAATCGATTATTTCTTTAACAATGCAGGGATTTCTGGTAGCGGTAAGTACTTCTTGGATACGGACGTGGAAGAAATTGAAAAGATTGTCCAAATCAATTTAATGGGTGCTTTATATGGCGTTCGTTATGTAGCTGAGGTTATGCTGAAAAATGGCAGTGGATCGATTGTTAATACAGCTTCAAGCGCGGGTGTGATTGGACAGGATTCAGTAGTGACATATTCCGCTACGAAACATGCTATTGCAGGGTTAACGAAGTCCATGGTGGCTGAATATGCAAAAGAAGGTCTGCGTGTGAATGCAATTGCACCAGGACCTACTGAGACACCGATGGTCAAGGCTTTCTACGAAGCTAATCCGGCCATGAAAGAGAACGCAACGAAGGGAATCCCTCAAAAAAGATTGGGAACTCCGGAAGAGGTTGCGGAACTTGTAACCTTCCTATTAACGTCTAAAGCAGAATATATCAATGGAGAAGTTATTCGCATTGATGGTGGATTTACTAATACCAAATAATCATAGATAAGCAAAAAGCCTGTTTCGATTGGAACAGGCTTTTTGCATGTCTTCATTTATAGAACTCTACGGAGCGTTTGTTGCCGGATCGGGTCATACCTCTTATGATGTAATGAGTAGGGGGTGAATCAATGGATAGTAGCAAAGTAGGCCATTTGATTTTACGATTGCGGAGGGAAAAAGGGTTCACGCAAAAGGAATTGGCGGACCGGATGAATATTTCTGACCGGACGATTTCCAAATGGGAGCGTGGCCAAGGGTGTCCGGACATCTCCCTATTACCGGAATTGTCCTCCCTCCTAGGTGTAAACATTGAACATATTCTGGAAGGCGAACTCGCTTCCAATGATTTTGTAGGAGGAAATATGAAACGGTCAAATTATTTTGTGTGTCCATCTTGTGGGAATATCACCTTAAGTACTGGTAACGCAGTTGTTTCTTGTTGTGGAAGAAAGTTGGATACACTTATACCGAAGAAAGCGACGGATGAAGAGAAGCTGGAAGTTATACAGGTTGAAGAGGATTGGTTCATTTCAAGCGATCATCCTATGACCAAAGAGCATTATATTTCATTTATTGCCTTTGCTACAGGCGATCAGGTGCAACTAATTAAACAGTATCCGGAATGGGGGCTGCAAACCCGCATTCCGAAACGGAAACACGGCATGTTGCTTTGGTACTGTACGCAGCATGGGTTGTTTTATCAGTTGATTTAAGGAGAAAAAAAGCCATCAATCTATAAAATAGTTCTACCAACAGGCAGTCAGCCCTTTGATAGGGGTCCTGCCTTTTTACTATGGATAAGTGAATTGGAAATTTGAGAAGTATTCACATGATAATGTATGATGAATGATAGGATCTTTTTTAATGATAGGAACGGAAATATGGTATGTAAACCATACATAGAGGGGGAAGGGCAATGGAAATTGGGTTGACTACATTTGTAGAAACGACACCGGATGTCGAGACGGGGAAGGTACTTAGCCATGCTGAACGTATACGTGAAGTAGTGGAGGAGATTGTATTAGCGGATGAGGTGGGGCTTGATGTCTATGGAGTGGGCGAGCATCATCGGAGGGATTATGCGGCTTCCTCACCAGCTGTCGTATTGGCTGCGGCTGCTTCTCGGACCAAAAGGATTCGTCTTACCAGTGCGGTGACGGTGTTGTCTTCCGATGACCCGGTACGAGTGTTTCAGCAATTTTCGACACTTGATGCGATTTCGAATGGACGTGCGGAAATCATGGCGGGCCGGGGTTCCTTTATCGAGTCCTTTCCGTTATTCGGGTATGATTTGGACGATTACAATGAATTGTTCGATGAGAAGTTGGATCTGCTGTTGAAAATTCAGCATTCCGAAAAGGTGACATGGAGTGGCAAGCATCGTCCATCCATTCAAAACCGTGGGGTTTACCCGATTCCTGTTCAGGATTCTCTACCTGTCTGGATTGCGAGCGGAGGAACTCCCCAATCCGTTGTTCGCGCTGGCATGCTTGGCCTGCCACTTGTTCTCGCGATTATCGGTGGAAGCCCGAGGCAATTTGCAGGGCTCGTCCAACTGTATAAAAGGGCGGCCAAAGAGGCAGGGCATGATCCAAGCAAGTTGCCGGTTGCCTCCCATTCACACGGATTCATTGCTGAGAGCACCAATCTTGCAGCAGAGAAATTTTTCCCTTCCACTCAGAAAGCGATGAACGTGTTAGGAAGAGAGCGTGGGTGGGGAGAATACACCCGTGAAACCTTCGATTCGGCCCGTAGTTTAGAAGGTGCCCTATATGTAGGTGACGCGGAGACCGTGGCGAAAAAAATCATTCACCTTCGTAAAACCGTGGGAATCACGCGCTTCATGCTGCATGTTCCCGTCGGATCGATGCCACATGATGATGTGATGAAAGCCATCGAACTATTGGGTAAAGAGGTGGCCCCAATAGTACGGGAGGAAATTGCGAGATGGGAAGCAGAGGGCGGCGAGGAATCGTAAGCCTTTGAAGCGATTCACCCAAACTTAATGTCGGATCCATCTTTTTTAGGTATAATAAAACATACAGTACACTTACAGCATCCGGGAATCTGTAAACGATTCTCGGATTTTCAGTTGCCTTCGTTTTTAGTATTGGAAGAATTTACTCGGGCAATGATAAAGAGGAAGCTACTGAAAAGGGTGCGAATATAGGAGGTTTATGGATGCATAATCATGATATTTTAATCAGAGTACGATATGCTCTCGATATAAAAAATAAAGATATGGTAGAGATTTTCAAACTTGGCGGCGTGAACGTGACACAAGAAGAAGTGATGGAGATGCTGACCAAGCCAAAAGAAGACGACTATGACGAATACGAAGATGATGAAGTCGACTTTTACGAATATGAAGACGAAGAAGATACAATCAAATGCAATAACAAGATGATGGAGTCCTTTTTGAATGGCCTGATCATTTTCAAAAGAGGCAAACAAGAGCCAAAACCGGGACAATCAGAGAGCCCGGCACCAACAGGCAAGGAAAGTGTGAACAACGTCCTTCTTAAGAAATTGAAAATCGCGCTCACGCTAACAAGCGAGGATATGATTGAAATCCTGGGAGATGCAGGAGTCAACATAACCAAAGGGGAATTAGGCGCCATTCTTAGAAAAGAAGGCCATCGGAATTATAAACAGTGCGGCGACAGATATGCTCGTAATTTCTTAAAAGGGTTAACGTTGAAATATCGGGGATAAGTAAAACGCATCTGATTGTTTCAAGTTGTGCATAAGATGTGGATGAAGGCTTGAGTGATGAGGAGAGATTCTTATTGCTTGAGCCTTTTTGTGTATAACTTTATTGGGTTGATTTATCAGTTTTAATGGGCATAAGTTCCTGAAATTTTATTTAAAAAAGGATATATACACAATGCTCTTGGGAACTCTCAAGTTAAGAACATCTTAATTTTCCTGTTCAACGGGGTTGAAGAGGAGTTCAAAATATCAGAAAGCGTTAAATAGGGAGAACCGTATCATAATAGTTATTGATATATACAAAACTGTATTTTGCAGTCAATTTAAGAAGTATAATATATAGAGTAAATTAATATGCAACCAAATAGGCTATAAATATGTACTGAATTATGCGTATATAAATTTAATTACTGTAAGGAGTTATGACTAGCATGTTCGTAAGGTTAAGGAAATCTTTCTATAGAACCATTAATAAAATTTTTACTGAAACAGTTATTGAAGTGTTGTTCATGGGAGCAATTTTAGTAGCTATCTATTTCTCATTAGGTTTAAATGGTCAAAACTTTTTTAGTAAAGTCGATGTAACGGTATTTTTAGCGGTTATCGTTGCATTTATAGTAAATATGGTCAAAACATCGATTTCTAGATTCATTCGTAAGAAAATTGAGGATTTTAATAAGCTCTCAGATGACTATAATTACTTAATTAAACAGTATCCTTGCGAGAAGAATTTAATAAAGTATAAGAATACTGCTATAATTAACCGTTTTTTATATAGAAAAACGTTAAAAAAATATAAAGATGGCAAGGTGAAATTTCCTGTCATTATAGAGCGCATTTTATATGATGCTAAATTTGAAATTGAAGACAAACCTCAAGAGCAATACGAATTACCAGAACGTATAAAAGAAAATTATGAAACGATTATGCATGCACATGAGTTCTCAGACGTATATAACCAATTAAATATCCGTTTAAGTGATTATGAATATGACAAAGCAACAAATAGTTTAAAGTTGATTACTACAAGAACAACTTATTTTGATTCTTTAGTTACGAACCGGGCAATGGATTATAAATGGGGATTGAAAAGTAGTAATCGTGAAATTTACGATTTCGGTCCCTACGTAAACCCGCTAAAAGAATCTAAGCTTTCAAACCATTTAGGTTTCAATGGCTTTGTAGAAACATCAGACGGTAAAATTGTATTCGTAAATCGCAGTAACAATGTTTCAATTGGAAAGGGAACTTTGGGGAATAGTGTTGGAGCATCATTAAAAACAATGTACGCGCTTAATGAAGACAAAGAGTTTACAGAGAATGGTTTAGTTGAAAGTATGATTAAAGAAATACATGATGAACTAAAGCTGGAACGAGAAGATTTTAATTTTTCATCAAAAAACATTATTGCAATATACAGAGATTTAGTAGAAGGTGGAAAGCCGCAGCTATTGTTTTATGTGAAAACTTCTAAATCTTCAAAGGAAGTGGATGAAACTTTTATAAATGCTATAAAGAAAACAGAGAAGGCGTATTTGCAAACTAAATTAGCAATGGATGGTAATGAGTTAGTTTTCATTGATCGTAATCGATTAAAAGAAGTCTATATAACGCCAGAAATGATTATTTTTGGGGGTAGATCATATTTAACAATGCCAAGTGCTTCAGCGGCCATTGTAATTTTAATGAATTACCTTGAGGGACGTGAAAAGAAATGAATATTGTGGAGAGAAGCTTAGTAGGAAAACAAGTAGATCAGTCTTTGTGTGAAGATGGTATTTTTATAAGTAATGATTTTATCGCTGTAATTGATGGTGTTACGTCTAAAGGAGAATTACTCTGGAATGGTCATAAAAGCGGTATATATGCAAAAGATTTAATTATAAATTTGCTAAAAGAAATACCAAGTGATATTTCGAATATAGCTTTACTTAACAGTATTAATAATTTATTTAAACATGAGTTCGCTAAAAGAAATATTTCTAATTCAATTAACGAGTATTTACGAGCATCCTTGATTATTTATAGTAAGCATTATAAAGAGGTTTGGTCGTATGGTGATTGCCAGTGTATAATCAATGCACAATATTACCCTCATACGAAGATAGTAGATGAATATGTTGCTAATATACGAGCCCTCTTTATTGATTCGTTTATAGAAAACAATTTAAAGGGAGATACTAATTATATAAATACGTTAAGTAGAGAAGCAATCAACGTATTTTTACAGAGACAATTATATTTAGAAAATAAAAATAGTGAGTTTTCATACGGTGTACTAAACGGACAACCTATCAATAGCGCCTACTTAAATGTATATACCGTTGAAAGTGGCGCGGAAGTTATTTTAGGAAGTGATGGTTACCCGAGGCTATTTAGTACGTTAAAAGAAAGTGAAGGATATTTAAAGAAAATCTTAGTGGAAGATCCTTTATGTTACAAGCGATATAAATCAACGAAAGGTGTAGAAGAAGGTCAATTAAGCTTTGATGATAGAGCATATATTAAATTTATAACTGAATAAATCAAAGTTGATGGTTTCAATCTTTGCATAACGTGTGAATGAAGGCTTGAGTGATAAGGATAAATTCTTATAGCTTGAGCCTTTTTGTGTATAAATTTTTTTATTTTGTTCCATTTTTTAAGAAGTAAAGCCTTTTCGCGTAAGGACAGTCGTACCTTTTGCTTTATACACGCTGTCACTACTTATACGTCTACAATATAAATGGAAGAATTACATCAAAGGACAACCTCCCGTTCATACTAATGTTGGGAGGTATACCAACTTATGATACATATATGGATGACTGGTCTTTTATTATTTGCTCAACCTGTTGAGCTTTCTGACAGCTTAACAGTGACCCAACAAGGGCAACCCATAGCTAGTGTTAACCGTGAAAATTTCACACTGCCCCTTCCTGGTACGCCAATGATTGATGATGAAAAATTTGGTACATTCATCGATAAGCTTGATCAACGAATCTACAGGGCCCCTATAGATGCTAGAATCAACAGTCAGGGGAAAATCGTCCCAGGACAGGTAGGGTATAAACTATATCGACAGGCATTAAAGGAGCAGTTTTATGCCTATTTCTTTGGTAAAGGTTCTTCCAAGATAGAGGTACCAAAAATGGATGTTTATCCAAAAGTGGATAGTGAGTTACTTGCTAACATACGGATACAAAAGATTGGTCAGTACGTGACTTATTTTAATTCTAACAATAAAAGTCGTTCGCAAAATATCTCACTTGCCGCAAAAGCAATTGACAATCACGTTGTTTTTCCTAATGAGACGTTCTCCTTTAACCAAGTTGTAGGGAAGAGGTCTAAAGGCAAGGGGTACATGAGTGCTCCCATTATCGTTAGAGGTGAATTGTCTGAAGGGGTTGGTGGAGGGATTTGTCAGGTGTCATCAACCTTGTATAATGCTGTCGACCGTGCAGGGCTACGAATTGTCGAGCGGTATTCCCATAGCAGGCATGTACCATATGTTCCATCCGGCCGGGATGCTACGGTAAGCTGGTATGGACCTGACTTTCGCTTTCAAAACAAGTATAACCAACCAGTTTTGATTAGGGCTAAACGATATGGAGGAAGTATGATTGTTACACTTTACTCCTCTGACGTGATTAATAACGAGCAAAAAGAAGTTCCCAAGGCTCCAGTTAAGTTACCGAAAGAAATCAAAATCGATCCATAATAAAGAAATCAATGAGGGAGCGATTGCTTGATGATGAGCAGTCGCTTTTTAACTAATCGAATCCGAGAGTTCTATAATGGTTTTATCAGTAAGTCTGGTGTATTAAAGAAAAGCCTTAAACATTTGAAATAAAGTGTTTCAAGTGGGTTTTAATATTGTCTGAAAAGGAGTGGTATCATTTAGTGACGAATTATTATAAGAAGACAAATGTTATTGGAGGACAATAGAGGTGAATTGGATTGAATTGAAGGAGGAATCGGATAGCAAGGATTTGCTAGAGCGATTCGGTTATTTTCATGATGGATGCTTGAGGGAAATGCATATGTGGACAGGAACTTATGTAGATGTAGATCTTTCCATGACTGTTTCTGGAGAATTAGATACAAATGTAAAAATGTTATTTCAACGTCAATATAGCAATCCATCTGCAATTGAATTGCTTTTTGAAGGTGTAACGGGTATTCATATTATCCCGACGCCAGAAAATTATGATTCAATTATCAGAGATGCCACTATTTTGAAATGTAACCGCAATTTTTATTGGGCGGATGACTCTAATTTTCATCCTGAAAAGGGAATTGAAACTAGCGTGAGTTGGATTGCAGCAAAAAAGCTTAAGTGGAGAGAAGCAAACGATTGGTTGGGCAAGCAAAACCGATATGGGGATAATGAATAAGAAAGAGTAGAGTTTTAGATATCAATAGAGTATTGATAAGATTTATTATTTTCAGTTCTGATAGTTACTATAACTTTACATTGATTTGACCAAATACTTAATTTGGTACTCATATTTAGCCCCCAGTTCGATGACGGTTTAACTGTAGTGTTACCTAAGTTTTTGAGAGCTTCTTTAGAAAATTTTTTATATAGAGATTCTTTTTTATATATTTGAACTTGCTCAATAGACACATTTTCCTTGGCTTCTAAATTAAGAAGGGTTATTGATAAACTCTTAATTACATTATTAATAGTAGAAGAGCTAGATTTATATAAATATAAATTCGGACGTCCGATATTGTTACTTTTCTTGAGGTACTAATTCCTTCAATTGTTGATGTTATTGTAATTGTACCTTCTGATAAACTATTTAATACACCATTTTTATCAATTGTAGCGACTGATTCATCAGAACTATTCCAGACTACGTTTTGATTAGTGGCGTTCTCTGGATGTATATTAGCTGTTGATTCTTTGCGTTTTTAATAGAAACAGGGGCAATAATTTCAATTTTTGAGACAGCAATTTTTTCTACAGGGACTGCTCGTCGTACTTCTATTGTGTTTCCACTTGCGTCTACTACTTCATATGTTACTAAGTATTTTCCTTCAATGTTTGTATCTACTGAACCACTTGTTTTAATAGTTTCAGTAATGTCACCGTCATTATTGTCAGAAGCACTAATACCTGTTAAGGGATTAAATTCGTCATTAAAATTGATTTGTGTGTTCTGAACACCAGAGATATTAGGCTAGATTATATCAATAACGGTAATTGTACGAGTAACTGTTACTTTATTCTTTACTTTATCGGTAACAGAATAAGTGAGCTTATAGGTACCAGCCTTTTTGGTATTCACAATACCAGAAACAGAGATACAGCTTAAGATTTAACTTTTTTGTGTCCAAAATATTGACTCAATCCATATTTAGTTTTATTAATCTGCTTCTTTTGTATAAAGTTTCTTCCAAATAGAAAATTATTATATTACTATTTTCCTTCCCAAAAAAAATGAAATAGTATATATTAATGAAATAATTGGTAGTGGGGTAAGAGAAAGGAAGAAATCTTATAATGGAATATTGTACCCAATGCGGTCACAAACTAGAATTTGGTCAAGCTTTTTGTACAAATTGCGGAACAAGGCCTGAAAATCAAGCAAATTCAATGCCTAATTCTTCAATAAAGCTAAAGGAAGAAAGGTCAATAGTATGGAAGAACAACATACTACTTGATAAGAAAACAAAAGTTATCACTTTTTCTATTATCGGTATGGTATTGCTTTGCGTTGTTGCATATTTTGTTGTGAATGCTTTAAAGGAGCCGGAAATGGCTGTTGAAAGTTCAAGTGAGAAGTCTAATGAGGAAGGTCCCAATCCCCATTTAGACGATGAAGAGGAAAATGGAGAAAAAATAGCGAATAATGATGAAGAGGTAATGTTAGAACGTTATACAAAGCAATTAGAAAGACTAAGAATCGTTAGTGAAGGACAGGACATCACGGTCGGTGACTGGGATATTAATCATAATAACAATACATTATACTTTGAAGCTAAAAATATCCCATCAGAAGACTTGGAAAGTATTTTTTCTCTTTATGATGATGGCGACATAGATCCTACAAACACATGGGCAAAAGAAGTAGTTAGCATAGTTGAAGAGCTTGCTGGTGAATTACATACAGATTGGAATATAGAAGTAGGGAATAATTGTGTAACTCAATACCCAAATAAGTTTTCTTCATCAGATTTAATGGATTACTCCGGATCATGTGGTTACTCTATTCCAGTATTAACAGGATCAGATAAAGCTAGCTTAGCATTAATTGTTAACGAAGAAGTATTTTCTTCTCCTGCAAGTGCTGATTCTGAATCGAATAACGAAACATCTTCAGGTACAGAAGCTGATAATGCAAGTAAGGTTGGCTCTTTTATTAAAAAATATATAGAGGCCAGTGTTACGGCAATTAATCGGAAAGATTTTTCGCTTGTAGAACCGTACATTGATCCGAGTGGAAAGACATATAAAGAACAAAAAGAGTATACAACCCATTTAAACAAAAAAAATATTACAGAAGAACTTATGAATCTTGAGGTGGAAAAGATATCAAAGGTAGATGAATCCACTTATGAAGTAGCGACATATGCAGCGTATAAAATAATAGGCAGCGATAGCTCAATACAGTATAAGAATTTTAATAGTGTTCATAAGGTAAAGTTTTTGGAGGATGGAGAGTTAGCTGTAAATGAGCTTCTTAGTTCAACCGAAGTCAAAAGAGACTAATATAGTTATGCAATACGACCTTTTTAAGTAAAACGACGGAAAAGTGAAGAGGCAGAAATGTTATTAAATCAACATTTCTGCCTCTTCACTTTTTGTATTTTTATTAAATCTACCCTCACTCTATTAATATCTTATCTGTAATAAATAGTAATTTATGAGTATTTATTCTTTTGTAGATTGCAAAGTATACTAAATTAGAGTTTAATAAATAAAGTGGTTAAATCCTACTGCGTATTTTGTACTATCATTATAGTGTTAATAAAGAAAAGGGGTTTGTTTTTCAGTGTTTACAGTATTCCTAAAAGAAGCTAACCAAGAATCACTACTAGAAGTTGGGTCTAAAGCATTGCACTTAGCAAACATCATAAACGAGGGTGTAAATATCCCCAACGGATTTGTTCTTAAAGCAAATGCTTTGAAACTTTTCATGAAAGAACATTCTTTACAAACCCAAGTACATAAAGAGGAATTTATTGACGTGTTCATGAAGGCTCCTCTTCCAAAAGAAATAGAGAAGGAAGTTCTATCTTCCTATGAAAAATTGAAGGAACTGACAGGATCCGTTGACTTATCGGTCGCCGTTAGGTCGTCGTCTTCTGCTGAAGATTTAAAAGACGCTTCCTTTGCCGGTCAATATGAGACAATCTTGAACGTTTGTGAGGAAGAACAATTGCTTTATGCAGTCAAACAATGCTGGGCATCCCTGTTCTCCGATCGTGTTCGTGAATATGCGACACAAAAAGATATTTCTTTAGATGCATTTCCGATGGGGATTTTAATTCAGCAAATGGTGTTCCCGGATGTAGCCGGAGTGATCTTTAGTTTGAATCCCATTACTCAAGATCCTAATGAAATCATCATTAATGCGAGTTACGGCTTGGGTGAATCGATAGTTTCAGGAATAGTGACCCCCGATACTTTCATAGTGAATAAAGAAACAAAGTCAATTATGAAAGACTTAGGTTTAAAAGAAGTGAAGATATTGCCTCTTAATAATCAAATCATTGAAGTGGAAACGACACCAGAAGAAAGTGACTCCTTCTGTCTTAATGAAAAAGGCATTTTAGCTTTGGAGTCTGTAACAAGTAAATTAGAGGAATTTTACGAATTTCCCGTTGATATAGAGTTTGCCATTAAAGATGACATGATTTTCGTTCTTCAATCTAGACCCATTACATCTTAGAATCAAGGAGAGTGCGAAAAATATGTTGAATATTGAAAATTTCCGAAAAGAATTAATGCTGAACGAAGAAGATAAACAAAATGGATTTTGGTTTCTAGATGAATTGCATTTACCCGGTTCTTTAACTCCCCTGTTTGCGTCTTATATGGCACCAGCCGTTACAGAAGGGACAAAAAAGGCTTATGAAACATTGAAACTTCCCATCCATCAATTCCAAATTAAAATTTCTGATTCTCACTATTATCAGAATACCGTTTCCTATCAAGGGGATATTGGAAAACGGTTGGAAGAAAATGCAACGGCTATAGAAGCATTGTTGCCAAACTTAAGTGATATATTCTGGAATTATATGAATCAAGAGTTAATCCCGTACTTTAACACACTGGACCAATATCGTAAAAATAGCTTTACTTTGGCAGAGGCAAGGGGAATCCTTATAGAATTATTTGAATTTTTTAAACGCGCCTGGGAGATTCATTTTGAGGTTGTTATGCCTAGAGGTTCTGTTGGGTTACTTTTAGAAGATGCCTATAAGAATTTAACGGGTGACACGAATACGACTTATGTGTATGACCTTCTTGAAGGTGTGATGAACAAATCATTAGAGACGGATCGAGTTTTATGGAAGCTTGCGAAGGTGGCTATGGCGTCACCTGAAGTGTCGAACTGTTTTACTTCCATTCCTAATGAAGATTTAGTGACGGAGCTTACAGCATCTCCTGCAGGCCAAACTTTCCTGGACCAAGTTCAAGATACGTTAGAAATTTATGGGTGGCGCATCGCGAATTCCCATGAGTTTTCTGATGAAACATGGGTGGAGAATCCTGAATATGCCTTAGCTGTCATTTCGGAATATATGAAGAAAGACTTCGATTTTGATGAAGAATTTGCACGTGTTGTAGCGGAACGCGAACATAAAGTATCCGCTTTGTTAGAGAAGTACCCGGAGAGTGAAGTAAAAGCAAGGTTCAAGCAGATCCATGACTGGGCGTTAGCCTATTGGGGTGTTGATGAAGATCATCACTTCTACATTGATGCCATGCTTCCGGCTAAAGCTCGAATGGTATTACTGGAAGTAGGAGCACTCTTAGTTGAAGCAAAAGCAATCGAAGAGAAACAGGATATTTTCTTTTTATACCTGGATGAGTTAGTGGAGTTAGTAAATAGCCCAATGGATATAACCACCAAAATTGTTGAGCGCAAGGCTGTACATGAACAAAATTCAAAGAAAGAGATTCCTCAGACATACGGTGTGCCCCCACAAGAGGAAGCGGCGCCTGTCATCGAAAGAATCTTTGGAACAAGAGCGGCGGAAGTGGATGAACAAGAACAAAGCTTTAAAGGATATGCAGCCTCAAAAGGAGTCCATACGGGTACGGTGAAAATCGTTCGGGATCAGAATGATTTTTCTAAAGTTCAGAAGGGGGATGTACTCGTTTGTAAAACAACACTCCCACCATGGACCGTGCTATTTTCTATATCCGGAGCTGTTGTCACGGATGCAGGTGGGATCCTGTCCCACGCCGGAACGGTTGCCCGTGAATACAAGCTTCCAGCTGTTTTAGGTACAAAAGTGGCAACGCAGATGTTACAAGATGGTGATATCGTACGTGTGGATGGAACAAATGGAGTCGTGTACATTGTTAAAGAAAAGTAACAATATTCCTTTGCTTGCGATATTAACGGGGGCTTTTCTAGTCCCGTTGAATTCTACAATGATAACGATAGGTTTATCTACGATCATGGACGCCTTTCAGACGAATGTAGCAAATGTCTCCTGGATTGTGACGGTGTATCTCATTATCATGATCGTAGCCCAACCAATAGCAGGAAAACTCGGGGATATGTATGGAACACGCAAATTGTTCTTACTCGGCTTGCTTTTATTTCTAGTGGCTTCGTTAGTATGTGTCTATGCACCTAATTTACTGGTATTGATCATTGGTAGAGGCATTCAAGCATTGGGTGGGGCCTTGATTACGCCTAATGGAACGGCGATCATTCGCTTTATCACACCTAAGTCAAAGTTAACCAAGGCATTCGGTGTGTTTGGGTTTGCGATGTCCATTGGGGCGGCACTCGGCCCACTTCTTGGTGCTTTCCTGATTGGAGCTTGGGGATGGCAGTCCACCTTTTGGATAAACATTCCCTTTACGGTTTTGTCCTTCCTTATTGCCTATAAATACCTACCGAATATCGAACCGAAAAGCCATACCCGATTAGATATTCAAGGGTCCATTCTATTAGGTACATTCTTAACGGTCCTTGTCCTGATTGTGACAAATGAATGGTACACCAATGTTTGGCTTTGGTTGATTTTCTTCCTATCTTTCGTTCTATTCGTATATAGAGAGAAGCGATATGGCCATCCAATCATTGATTTTTCACTGTTTAAAGACGCTAGTTTTACAAGTGCAAATCTATCGATCCTACTGAACAATGCCATCATGTATTGCACCATTTTAATAATGCCGATGATGCTAGAAAGAGATGTCGGATACTCTATCGGTTCGATAGGACTTCTTTTGTTTGTATTCTCGTTAGCTATCTCGATCGCATCATGGCTAGGTGGATATGTAGAAGGCAAGATTGGAAAGGGTAGGACCGTTGGAATATCTTTTGGCCTATTAATTCTGGCATTAGGATTATATGTTATCCTTCCAACGATTGATACATTAGTCTTTGCTGGTTTGATTTTATTTCTAGGTGGAATTGGCTCGGGATTGGGCGTTCCTTCCATGCAAGCGGCGTCTCTTGAATCCGTTGCGAAGGAATTAACAGGGGTAGCTTCCGGTATTTATTCCATGTTTCGCTACTTCGGTTCAATAGCCGCATCGGTCATTATCAGCCTACAAATTCATTACTCAGTGACTATGTATATTTTGATTGCATTTTCGATATTAGGCTTGATTGTATCGAAAGGCATGTTCATCCGTGTGAAAAAAGAAGAAAAGAATGCAAACACACACATCTCATAGCTTTTTGCTGTGTTCAGAAAGTAGACAAACCTGAAAATCGGTTTGTCTACTTTTTTTATGGTTTGTACCATATGGACGTTGATTCCCACTCCAGGGACTCGCTTTCCGCGGGCGGTCCGCGAGCCTCCTCGGCTTACGTCTGCGGGTTCTCTTGTAGATGTGCGTTTCCCGCAGGAGTCTCGTGCCTTCCATTCCAATCAACTATGTTTTATCTCGTAGATCGAACCTTTTTCCTAAAGTCATGAATGTTGAATATGAGGACGTTGATTTCCACTCCAGGCACTCGCTTTCCGCGGGCGGTCCGCGAGCCTCCTCGGCTTACGCCTGCGGTGTCTCCCGTAGACGCGCTTTGCCCGCAGGAGTCTCGTGCCTTCTGCTCCAATCAACTATGTTTTACCTCATAAATCGAACCCTGTTTTCCTAAGTCGTGAATGAATATGAGGACGTTGATTTACACTCCAGGCACTCGCTTTCCGCGGGCGGTCCGCGAGCCTCCTTGGCTTACGCCTGCGGTGTCTCCCGTAGACGCGCGTTTCCCGCAGGAGTCTCGTGCCTTCCGTTCCACTCAACTATTTGTTACCTCATAGATATAATCCTTATCCCTGACCTGAATCTTAAACGCACGCTCCTTATCCAGAAACAAAAACTAAATATGTATATCATTGACAGTTATATCGGCCGCTGATACAATAAGTGTATCAACAGTCGATATAACGTTAGACGATAGGTGGGGGAATGATGGAAGATAAGGCTCCTTTGACAGAGGGTGTTTATTACATCCTTTTATCTTTATATGAACCAAGGCATGGGTATGGGATTATGCAATTTGTTTCCGAACTTAGCGATGGTCGTGTTGAGCTTGGTCCTGGAACGATTTATGGTGCGATTAAGACATTGGTTAAGCGAAAGTGGATTGTTGCTTTAGATGAGGATGGACGAAAAAAGGAATATGTTATTACGGATGCTGGGAAGATGATGGTGGAAAATGAAATGAAACGACTCCATGAGTTGTATCATAACGGTTTACTCATTACGAAAGGGGAGAACCAGCTGTGAAGAAAGTAAGGTATCGCTTTTACTTGGATTACGAAAAAGAAGAAAAGTGGATCAATGAGATGGCAGTGCACGGTTGGCACCTAAAGAAGTTTTCGTTGGGGCGGTTCACCTTTACGAAGGGGGAGCCTGGTGTTTTCCTTTACCGTAATGAATTTATCATGGGAAAGTCTAAAAGTGAGATGAAGGATTATTTTGACTTGCTTGAAGACAGTGGGATTACCATTATTCATGAATTTGGTGGTTGGGTGTACATGAAAAAGGTAGCATCTGAAGGTCCGTTTGAACTATATACAGATACACAATCAAGGATCGATTATTATAAGCGCATGTTGAATATTTTTCTTTTACTCTTTTTTATAAATGTCTGGTCGGGTATTGTGAACGTAGGTATTTTAGGGGATCAATCGCTGCCGGAGTTCTTTAACTCAGCTGTTGGTATTCTTAACATTGCCGTAGCATTGCTTATCGCCATTCCCATTATAAAAATCATTCAGCGAAAAAGAGCATTGAAGAAAAGCCAGCAGTTTTTTGAATGAGCTAACACATCCATTGAATTCTAGGAGAAAGTAAAAAAGGTCTGAGTCCGATAAAATATCGAACTCAGACCTAACCATTTAATCAAGGGATTGCTTCACAAGTTCTTGGTTTAGTCGTTTTGTTTAGGTGCTGGTTTGAAAATAGACAGCAGGTAAATCACTAAACCGACAATACCGATTCCTGCAATCGTGATGAACGAACCACCAGTGTAGAAGCCACTACCGAAGTAGAAGATTTCACGTAATCCTTCAGACGCAAAGCGGATTGGAACCCAAGGGCGAATGAAGTTCACGAAGAAATCGGGTAGCATTTCTAGTGGTGTCATTAATACACCCATACCTAGAAGCATGACAACCATGAATAACGTGATGGCTGGTTTACCGATCCAAGCCGTAATGGCTGATACTAATAGGAAGAAACAGAATGCTGCAAACGATACGAAGAATGCAACTAGTAAGTAACTTGGCATGTTAATACCGGCGATGGACGCTAATGTCGAAACTGTAAAGCCAGAGAATAGGGCGATGATCACGCCGAATAATACTTGACCACCCATTAAGCGTAATGTTTGTTTGCGTGTTAAGTTTTCTTTCTTAGTGATGTTTGATATGGCTAAGAATAGGATGAAACCGCCGATTAAGGCACCTACCCAAGCAGGTACGGCCATTAATGTTGGTGCACTACCATTTGCCGTTGAGGCTGTGATTTCATTAAACACTTTTTCTTCGGAAACGATTGGGTTCACTAATACAGCTGCTTGGGCTGCATCAATTTGTTGACCATCCATTTGCTTGATGAAATTTGTAGAATATTGATTATTTAATTGGGTAACTAAGCCGTTTAATGCAGTTTTCGCAAAGTTAGCACCCGTCATGTTATATCCTTGATTAATATAAATTTTCAACTGTGCTGATTTGTTATACTTCACGGCATTTTGTAAGCTATCGTTATAGCCTTCAGGAATGACCAATGCGGCATAGTACTGTTTATCATCGAATAGATCTTCAATATTTTCTTCTTTTTCCTTTGTAAAAGCTAACATCGGTTCTTCGCCATCCGTGCCTTTACTCATTTGTTCAACGGCTGATTGGACAGCGTCTACATGTGCTCCTTCATCATTGACAATCAGGGCAACCGGTAAATTTCTTACTTTCGGGTTACCTTGGGCGAATAAGTTTACCGAAAATAGAGCGATAATTAATATAACCGCGATGGGAGCAGCCCATGCTAGTTTATTTTTAAATAGTCTCAATGTATATCATCCTTTCTCAATTTTCAACATGTTGTTCAGTGGTATGTATATATCTTATAGTTTTTAGGACCATATAAGCAATGAACAAAAGTGAACAGATTGTTCAATTTTAGGACGGAGGTGATGATGATGAGCATGTATGCAGAGAAAAATCGAAAAACTAAACAGCTCATTCAAACGTCGTTTATACATATCTTAGAAGAAAAGTCCTTTGATTCAATTACGGTAGGGGACATTACGAAAACGGCACAAATTAACCGTGGAACATTTTATTTGCACTATCAAGATAAGTTCGATTTGCTAGATCGAATCGAACAGCAGTTGTTTGAGGACTTAGGCAATCATATTGATGAATTGCAATCGCGCTATTCATCGACTCATACGTTTGAAAAAGGACAGGAGCAATTAGCGGCTGCCTTATTTAGCTCCATTAAAATGCATGCGCCCTTATTAAAGATATTTTTAAGCAATCATGGGAGAACAGGTTTCCACCTTCGATTTCGAGATGCCTTTTCCGAAAAAGTGCGTGTTAATTTAGAGAAAAATGAAAGCTTCCATGCATCAAATTTAAAAGTGCCCATGGACTACTTTCTATCCTTCATTACGTCTGCTTTTTTAGGATTGATCGAGCAATGGGTACAAAATGATTTAGATAAACCCCCTCAAGAAATGACCGAATTATATATTGATATCATTTCCTATATTCAAAAGAAATAACCAGATACGAAAGGACAGTTAATTAATAGTAGAAAAAATAAAAAAACGACATGAGCTCTGAAATTTCATAGAGCTCAAGCCGTTTAGTCATTACCTGAATCCCGCTGTGGATTAATTATGGGAGGGTCCAGTAATAAGAGAAGTAATAGCAAGTACGATATGAATAGGACGCGTTATTCAGGGATATGAACGGTTAGGCTTCCTATCACCCCATGTTATCCAACTCGATGTCCAACTAACTTTGATGTAGGGAGCATCCCTGCTTTTGCTTCACCAATCATTTTGTTTCCATCTACGTAAACGCTGAAATTCAAATTAAGGCGCATGGGCTTAGACACTTTCATGGACCACTTTAATTGATTCGATTCTAGTACGGGATCGTCCATTGTGACAATACCATCTCCTTGCTTTGCTGTACCTACTAGTTTCCCATTTTGATAGGTTACATGTAATAAAATCGGGATTTTTCCAATAGGAGTGGAGATTGTGGTATCCCAATTGCCTTGGAAGTCATCTCTTGAATCAGTTGGGATAACGGACTCATCACTTGTCACTCCAATATCATTTTCCTGTCGGATTTCTTTCGGTACATTTCCTTCATTTCTCCAAACCGTACCTCTACGTTCGTACTCAAACAGCTGTTCCACCGCGTGGGCTATAAGTGGGCCTAATTCTCGCTCAACCAGGTAAAGGGCAACATCTAGTCCAGAAGTAACGCCACCGCCAGTAACAATATCCCCATCATCTACAATTCGAGCATGAACAGGAATTGCATTCGTAGTACTTAAAAGCCCCATTCCCATGTGATGGGTAACGGCATGCCGACCTTCTAATAAGCCGCTCATGGCCAATATAAGGGAACCACCGCAAACTGTGGATAGCAATATATCTGGATTTCCGATGGCTTGTTTTAATAATTGTCTCAAGTTAGTTTCAGATGCTTGCTGGAGCCTAACTGGTATCGATTCGGCTCCAGTATCATGAACAGAACCAGAGCTACCCGGAATAAGAATGATTCCTTTACGTGTTACGTCAAGTTTCCCACTTGCTTCAATTTGTAAACCATTCACTCCACTTGTCACCATTCGTTCCCCTTCTGCAGAAACGAGTGTTACGGTTAAGTCATCTTTAAAGTACATCCCAGCAGCAGTAAACACTTCATAAGGTGCAATAGCGTCTAATAAATCAAATCCATCAAACAATACAATTTGGATATGCATAATTTTTCCTCCATAACTGAATTTCCTATGTTCCTATTTAGTAAGAAGTTCTTTAAATCTTTGGTATTCGGCCTCTGTCATTTCCCCTTTGCTTACCAGCTTTTTTAGATGGGTAAGTTGATTGGAATCCTTATAACGAGATCGTATGGCGAATATGCGAACGGCTACAAAACAAAATAGTGTAAGACAGAACAATGCACCAAATGGAAAAAATGAATAACTTTGATCTTCAACACCCATTATTAAATCCCCCTCGAAGTTATTAGAATTGTGGAACGAAACATTACAATAGTTGAAGTTTGTTTCACAGTTAAAGAATAACCGTTAAATATCTCAAAAAATGGTATGAAACAATCACAAAATAATCACAATCCATCCTAAAACGTTTCCTTTTTCAAAAAAGTGATAAAATTGAATCAAATTGTAAGGATGGTATATAGGGGAGCCAATTAGAGAGGGGAATTAGATTTGTGAAGGATGTACATACCGTTTTAGTTGTGGACGATGACCATAGCATTGTTGAATTATTGAGGGATTTCTTAATAAATGAGGGATTTCAGGTGAAACTTGCTTATGATACTACTCAGGCGCTTGATGTGGTAAAGCAATGTAGAATTGATTGCCTTGTCCTTGATATCATGATGCCGGGACAAAATGGTTTTGAGTTATGTCGGCAGATTCGTATGAAAAGCAACGTCCCGATTCTTTTTTTGAGTGCGCTTAGTGATGATGTAGACAAGATACGAGGCCTTGCACTTGGAGGAGATGATTATATAGTCAAAACCGCTTCGCCTGGTGAGATTGTTGCAAGAGTGAAGGCGGTATTACGTCGCTCCAGTTCTCAGCAAGAGTTAAAGGGGAAGGTCTTGGATTATGGACGCCTCTCGTTGGATTTATCCACAAGAGAGGTATCTATAGAAGGGCAGCCCATCTCGCTTACACCGAAAGAGTATGATTTACTGCAATTATTCGCGGAACATCCGAAATATGTTTTTACATACGAGCAATTACTAGAAAAGTTTTGGGAAGGGATTGGGGACAAACATACTATTCGTGTCCATCTAAGTCGACTTCGGGAGAAAATTGAAGCGGACCCTAACGAACCGAAATTTATAGTCAATGTATGGGGTATAGGCTATCGTTTCAAAGGAGAATAAAATGAAAACCATTCGAATTCGTCATTTCACCATCCTCTGCCTACTCATTATCCTTACTTTCCCGTGGGTGTTTTATGTAGGTGGGCATATTCTTGAAACAAAGTCATTCAATCTTGGAATGGATGAACCACAACAGGAGAATATGGAAGCGATAACTCACTTGATTGAAACAAATACTGATAAATGGAAAAGTCCTGCTTGGCAAGACCAATTAAGCGGGCTTTTAGAGAAAGCAGACATGGGCGTGTCGATACTATCCGGATCTAATCAGGCGATTTTTCAATCGGACTCTGACCGAGGGCCGTCCTCTGCGAGCGTGGAACAGTTTTCAATCATACAGGATGGGCAGGTGCTTGGAAGGGTTGTCATCTATCAAGATCATTCAAAAATGACTCAAATAATTGCAGTCATTTCTGGCCTAATCGTGGCGATTTTGGTCATTACCTATGCAATGCGAAGATATATTCTCATTCCTTTGGAGAAAACGGGTCTATGTGCTCGACAGATTGGAGAGGGAGACCTGGATATCCAGTTACCTTCATCAAGGATTTCAGAAATTGATGAGGTACATGACGGGTTTACTATTATGGTAGATAGTCTAAAAAAAGCTTTTCAGAAACAGGATGAATTGGAAGCTGAAAGGAGATTTGTCATTACTGCTGTTGCACATGATTTACGAACGCCTTTGTTTGCTTTGCGTGGTTACCTAGATGGTTTAGAGCAAGGCATTGCTGATACACCTGAAAAGAAAGCAAAGTATTTGGCGGTATGTAAGGAGAAGTCGGCGCAGTTGGATCGATTGGTAGAGGATCTTTTCACGTTTGCTAAGACGGAATACCAAGAAGTGAATCTGCCTGAAAACAGGATTGATCTGTGTCTTGTTCTCAAGAACTCCATAGAAAGTCTGCGCCTGCAGGCTCAGCAAAAGGGGATTTCTATCATGACAGATCATTTAAAAATGGGTTGCTACATCAAGGGTGATTCGCACTTATTGGAACGAGCCCTGAATAACTTGCTAGATAATGCGGTAAGGCATACACCTAGGAATGGAGAAATATTCATTACTTGCAATAGAGAGGATAACCAAGTGATCTTTACGGTACAAGATACAGGGGAGGGGTTCTCTATGGAAGACCTTCCGCGAGTATTTGAACCACTATATCGTGGGGAAGCATCGAGAAATCGCTCAACCGGAGGAGCAGGATTAGGTTTAACGATTTCTCAGCGAATCATTAGACAGCATGGTGGTGAGTTGGTAGTAGGAAATAACCCAGAAGGTGGTGCAATCTTAAATGGTTGGTTACCTTTGGGAAACTCTTAGTGTAGCATGCTTTACGCAAACAGCTGGAAGGTATATCGAAACAAATCATCCATGAAAAAGCAGAAGGTGCCTAAGCGCCTTCTGCTTTTTCCTTCATGTTCATTAACCTTTTAAGAAATCAGCTTTAGCGAAAGCAGGGTTCGGGTATTTGTAGAAGCCTTCTCCTGCTGCTCTGCCTGTTTTCCCTTTGTCGATGTATTCCGTTTTCAAGAGGTTAGCCAATTTTACGAAATGTGGATCACCTGCTTGAGCCTTGGCATTGGCAATGTTATAGGCGGTGGTGATTCCCACTACGTCCAAGATGGCGAAAGGTCCGAGTGGAGCGCCTGTTGCAATCATCCATGTCTTGTCGATGGTTGCAGGGTCGGCGACTTCATTCAATAGGAGTCCTTGGCCTGCTTCCAAGAACGGAACCAATAAAGAGTTCAGGATATAGCCGGGTTGCTCTTTATGTAATGGCAGGGCAACCATTCCGATCGCTTTTGCGAAATCAATCACTTCATCAAAAAACTGGTCATTTGTCCCAGGGTGCTTCATGACTTCAGCGGTATTGTTTTTCCAGATTTCATTCGCAAAGTGTAAGGCGAGGAATTTCTCGGGACGGCCTGTCGCTTCTGCAAATTGACTTGGCAATAATGTCGAAGAGTTCGTTGCAAAAACGGTTTTTTCAGGCGCAACTTTTCCTAATTCCGTATAAAAATCAGTTTTAATCTGAACGACTTCTGGAATCGCTTCAATCACAAGATCCGCATCCGCTACAGCTTTTGCAAGATCGGAATGGAAAGTAAGACGGTCATAAGCCGCATTCAACTCTTCGTCCGTTGCCCCTAAATCTTCTTTATAATACGGCTTCAAGTTCGTGATTCTTTCTTTGGCACGTTCTAAAGCTTCGTCGTTAATGTCATATATCGTTACATTGAATTTTCCTACGTAAGCGGTTTGGAAGGCTATCTGACTTCCTAAAACGCCGCTTCCGGCAACTGTGATGTTTTTGTAATTCATCATCGTAAAAACCCCTTTTTCGTTAGTTATCCTCGTTTGTTTAAGCTTTCATGAATGAAATGCAGGGATAGACTTGATGTTTTTAAGTATTCCCGTAAACGACCTTAATAAACGCAAAGACAAATTTGGATGCATGTCTAAAGTTCTATTTAATTTTAACAAAAAAGGGGAATAAAGTCCTTTTGAAAACCTTGTTATCCCTTTTTTAGACCCTGACTTATTTGTCTTTTGCCCTTGGGAAAAGCGTTATTTTGTTTAGGTCTATAGCAACGGGGAAGAAGAAATAATAGAGAATATCGATAGGAGGAATAGTAGATGACTAAAACGATTTTCATCACGGGAGCAGGCAGTGGGCTTGGAAGAGGAACAGCATTAGGATTAGCGAAGAGAGGGCACCACGTGATTGCGACGACCGAAATCACGTCCCAGAAAACGGATCTAATGCGAGAAGCACAGGAGCAAGGCCTGAATATGGACGTGCTCAAATTGGATATCACGAATGAACGGGACAGGGCTCTGATTGATGTGTATGATTTTGACGTGTTTGTGGCCAATGCTGCTATCAACGAAGGCGGTGCACTAGGGGAAGTGCCGATGGATCGGTTCCGGGCGATTTTCGAAGTGAATGTATTTGCGACACTTGAATCCGTCCAACATGCAGCAAGGAAGCTGGTCAAAAAAGGAAGCGGGAAAATCGTGTTCTTGAGTTCGATGGCCGGAATTATCACGACACCATTCGGAGGTCCATATGCGACAACCAAACATGCCATCGAGGGTATGGCGTTAACCTTGAAGGATGAGCTTGAGCCATTTGGGGTGCAGGTGGCGACCATAAATCCGGGTGCCTATAATACGGGCTTCAACGACAGGGCTGCAGAGGAGAAATGGAAGTGGTTCGATGAGGAACGCAACTTTACACGGAAGGAAGATATGGAGAAACAGGATGCGGGATTAAAGAACCAACTTGATCCGGAAGACATGATCGAGAAGATGATTGAAATCATCCCGGCCGACCACCATAAATTCCGTACAGCCTATCCGGAAAAAACGGAAAAACAGATGAAGCAAACCGAGCAGGATCGTTGGGACATGGAGATTTGATGAAACGACTAAAAAGCACTCATTTTGAGCCATTCAAAATGAGTGCTTTTTTTATGTGGTCTTTAGGCACGCCTGTACCGCCACATAGAAGAGACCTACTACCTACAAAAAAACCAAAGGTATTCAAATGTGGGTTTCATGCCCTATTACTTATTGCTTTTTTCAAAATACTCTGTTTAGAGTAAGCTGAACATACGTGCAAATGTAGAAGGCAGAGAATCTTTAGATGTTTTGAAGGAGGAATATGACTTAATGAACAAAGAAGTGATTCCTATTAAAGAAATTACGAATTTTCAATCACGTGCTGATGAGTTTTTCCCGA
Organism: Peribacillus sp. NPDC097284; assembly: GCF_044761765.1. Lineage (NCBI taxonomy): Bacteria > Bacillati > Bacillota > Bacilli > Caryophanales > Bacillaceae > Peribacillus > Peribacillus sp. NPDC097284. Next base: position 113,903 of record NZ_JBIWCZ010000004.1, on the reverse strand, counting down.
TTGAATGGTACAAAGAAATGCTTCACGATCATCCTGTCTATTTCCATGAGGGAACGAATACGTGGAATGTGTTTAAATATGAACATGTTAAACAGGTGTTAAGTAACTATAAGGTTTTTTCAAGTGAAGGACCTAGAAGTGCTATTTTCGTTGGAGCGGGTAAGAAGGCAGAAAAACCTTCTTCCATAACGAATCTTACATTGGTGGATCCACCTGCACATCGGAAGAGCCGCTCCTTGTTAGCAGCCGCTTTCACCCCGCGCAGTTTGAAAGAATGGGAACCTCGTATTCACCAAATTATTAGCGACCTTGTAGATGACATTCCAGCTGACTCAACGGTCGATATTATAAAAGCATTCTCTGGCCCTTTACCTGCTATGGTTATCGCGGATTTATTCGGGGTGCCGATTCAAGATCAACACCAGTTCAAAGAATGGGTGGATATCCTGTTCCAACCTTATGACGAAGCAAGGTTGGAAGATATCATGCGTAAAAAGGAACAGGCGGCAAAGGAATATTTCCAATACCTATATCCGATTGTCGTTCAGAAACGTTCGAATCTGTCAGATGATATTATCTGTGACTTAATCCGGGCAGAAGTGGATGGGGAAAGGTTTACGGATGAAGAGATCGTGCAGGCGACGATGCTCCTATTAGGCGCGGGTGTAGAAACGACTAGCCATGCGATCGCGAATTCTTTCTATTCATTACTTTATGATGATCCGTCAATCTATGGAGAACTCCGGAATGAGCCTGAATTGATTCCGAATGCAGTCGAGGAAATGCTACGGTATCGGTTCCACAGCTCCAGACGAGATCGCACGGTTAAAGAAGATAATGATTTATTAGGGGTTCCGTTAAAAAAAGGGGATACCGTCATCGCTTGGATGAGCGGCTGCAATCTGGATGGAGATATGTTTGAAGATCCTTTCAAAATAGACATCCGCCGTCCAAATAATAAGAAGCATTTGACCTTCGGAAGCGGGCCACATTTCTGCTTAGGTGCACCGCTTGCACGATTGGAAATGAAATTGGCTTTGGAGCTTTTCGTCAAGAAATTCTCTCGTATCGAACCTGTCGAAGGGTTTGATTTAGAACAAAACTTAACCGAATCCGCTACTGGACAGTCCTTAACATATTTACCGGTCAAGGTCTATAAGTAAGAGGGGAAATTGCAATACTTTAGGAACATCAGAAAACTCTGATGTCAGAGTTTAGACAAAAGGGGGTCGGAAATATTAAGTTCCGATCCCCTTTTGAAATTCCTTTCGAATCTTCGCCTAAACTTGCCGTGTCCAATTTTCCATCATCTTTACATTCAGGGCAGGCTCCATTTTAAGAACTAATAATTCTATTGTGAAACAATCATGACTTAGGAAATAGGGTATTATCTATGAGTTAAAACAAAGTTGATAGGAACGGAAGGTACGAGACTCCTGCGGGAAAAGCGTGTCTACGGGAGACCCCGCAGGCGAAAGCCGAGGAGGCTCGCGGACCGCCCGCGGAAAGCGAGTGCCTGGAGTGGAAATCAACGTCCACATTGTACAAGCCATACAAACACGATTTTTATAGAGTTTGTCTACAGTCTGGCATCAGAATACTTCTGATGTTCTTTTTGCCATTATTTTCAGCTGGAGAATCAACAATCAGAAAACTTTCTTAATGCTGTGGTGTGCTCGAAATAGTCATGAATGAAACTGGGGGAAAATCGTAATCGCTAGGTTTATTATTTTGGATCGATTTTTTCTTCTTTGTTCTTTTTTGAAAAAGTTATATCTCCCCATAACCATAAAAAACCTGTAATGAATAATGGTAATCCGATAGATTGGAGAAGTACATGTTCCCAATCAATCGCCTTTTTATCAATGTATACGGCATTCAATGAATATAATATTGTTGAAAGAATCATTAATGTAATAGTGATTTTCATCCATTTTTTAAATGTTAGTTGTACCATTGGAAAGTGACCAAATCCTTATATTACCATTTTGACCTATCCTTTAAATGATTTGCATAGCAAGAGAAATATAAGAATATAAAACAAAATTTACGAAAACCTAATCAAGAAAATACTTATAAATGGTTTCTGCAAAAGGCCAAGCAGGCTTTTAGGAATATCCAATCCAAAATAGTATAATAGAACGTATATGAAAGTTGATTTAGAAAGGGGCTAACTATTATGGCACAATCATTAAAAAATAAAGTAGCAATTGTTACCGGTGGGGCAAGAGGAATCGGGAAAGCAACGGCTATCGCACTAGCTAAAGAAGGAGTAAACGTCGGTTTACTTGCAAGAACAGAGGCAACTCTAAAAGAGGCGGCTACCGAAATTGAAGGGTTAGGCGTTAAAGTGGCCTATGCAGCAGCTGATGTTTCATCAAAGGAACAAGTGGAAGCAGCGATTGAATCTTTAACAAAAGAGTTAGGGAATGCAGATATTCTAATTAATAGCGCGGGTATCGGAACATTCGGTACGGTTATGGAAATGGATCCAGAAGAATGGAAACAAATCATTGATACAAACTTAATGGGAACCTATTATGTCACACATGCTGTACTGCCTCAATTAATCGAGAAAAATGGTGGGGACATCATCAATGTTTCTTCCACAAATGGATTGAGTGGAGCAGCTACATCAAGTGCATACAGTGCATCCAAGTTTGCCGTGATTGGTTTTACAGAATCCCTGGCACAAGAAGTTCGCCGCAACAATATTCGCGTGTCTGCTTTGACACCAAGTACGGTGGCAACAGATCTTGCGCTTGACCTAAGCTTAATTAAGGAAAATAACGATACAAAATTCATCCAACCTGAAGATATTGCAGAATTCATCGTGGACCAATTAAAGATCAATCCACGTATGTATGTCAAAACAGCAAGCTTCATCGCAACGAACCCATTTTAATGCCGTTTATTTTCAATAAATAAAGAACTAAAAGAGTTAGTTATCCAAAAGGATAATTGACTCTTTTTTTGTTATGAAGGCATCTAAGTTAATGAGAATAATTTCTGGTTTTCTGGAGAAATTTATCAATTATAGGTTTTCTTTTTTCAAAACGAAGGTATAGAAGAAGTATTGTCTAATTAGTTAGTAAACGACTTTTAAGAAATTAAGGGACGGCCTCTAATAGATAGATGAGCGGTTATCTAGTAATCCTCACTACTGAGAATATACGATATTTATTGAGAAAGAAAATGTAATTCATTTTACGTGCATTCTTTACGTGCATACCCTATAATGGTTTTGTATTGATTATAATAATTATCATTTAATATTTAATATAAATGATAATTCCCCTTATAAACTGGAATACTAGTGAAGTAAGGGCCACTATTTTTAAGGAGGTTTTCATTTTGGCAGAGAACAAAGATATGAATGCTCCAAAAGGACAGGATCAAGAAAAAGATGTGAAACGCGATACGTTGACCACGCGTCAAGGTCACCCTGTGACGGATAACCAGAATATCCGAACAGTAGGTAATCGCGGTCCCGCTACACTTGAGAATTATCATTTCATCGAAAAGATTTCCCACTTTGACCGGGAGGAAGTGCCGGAGCGTGTGGTTCACGCACGTGGTGCTGGAGCATTTGGCTATTTTGAAGCATATGGAAAAGTCGGAGATGAACCTCCAGAAAAATATACACGGGCGAAAGTATTTTCGGGTGCTGGGAAGCGAACACCACTCATGGTCCGTTTCTCTACCGTGGCAGGATCGAAGGATTCGCCAGAAACAGCACGGGATCCACGCGGTTTTGCCGTGAAAATGTATACGGAAGATGGTAACTGGGATCTTGTCGGTAACAACCTGAAAATTTTCTTTATCCGTGATGCGATGAAGTTCCCTGATATGATTCATGCATTCAAGGTGGATCCAGCATCGAACGTGGCGAATCCTGAGCAGATGTTCGACTTTGTTTCCCGTTCACCTGAAGCTACGCATATGATTACATTCCTATTTTCTCCATGGGGCATTCCAGCTACATACCGCCATATGCAGGGTTCTGGAGTGAATACTTATAAATGGGTGAATGACAAAGGCGAAGCTGTGCTTGTAAAGTATCATTGGGAGCCTAAGCAAGGCATCCGCAACTTAACCCAAGAAGAAGCAGACGCTATTCAAGCGAAGACCGTCGCCCATGCGACACAGGATTTATATGAATCCATCGAGCGTGGCGAGTATCCGGAATGGGAACTCTATGTACAAATCATGGAGGATGACTACCATCCAGAACTTGATTTCGATCCGCTAGATGATACAAAACTTTGGCCGGAAGATAAATTCCCATGGTTACCAGTCGGTCGTATGGTTCTTGATCGCAATCCGGTGGACTACCATGCGGAAATCGAGCAGGCCGCCTTCGGTACAGGGGTCCTTGTCGACGGAATGGATTTCTCCGATGATAAAATGCTCCAAGGCCGTACGTTCTCCTACTCTGATACGCAACGCTATCGTGTAGGTCCGAACTATCTGAAATTGCCTGTGAATGCTCCGAAAGTGCCTGTCCGCACGAATCAGCATCGTGGTCAAATGGATATTCGTGACCCGAAAGAGAATGGTGAAAATCCATCGATTAACTATGAACCTTCGATGATCGGCGGGTACAAGGAAGCAAGCAAAGAAGAGCGTCCACAGCACCGTCCGAGCTATAATGCGGCGGTAATGAGCGAGCCGATTGACCGTCCTAATAACTATGGTCAAGCGGGCGATACATATCGCAGCTTTGAGGACTGGGAACGTGATGAATTAATCAACAACCTATCCAACGCACTTGCAATATGTGACAAACGTATTCAAGATGCCATGGTTGAGCACTTTACACAAGCCGATGAAGAATATGGCCGCCGTGTGAAGGAAGGCATCGAAATGAAAATGAAAGAAATCAAGGAAAAGCAGGAAGAAGGCAAGATTCCAGGCCGTGATTCAGGTAAGTCGAAATATGGCCAAGGTACATTAGCTGCGAATGAAGCGACTAAAGATGCCGTGAAGAAAAGCCACGAAGCCGATCCTTATTAAGAGGCAATAAAACAAAGCAGCTGTCCCAAAGTCGGTGAAAACTGACGGGCGGGCAGCTTTTTTTTAGTCTTTGGTTAAAGAGTTCTTGTTATTTCGGTGTCCCCTTTATTGGTACCAATAAATGTCGGAAATTGGATAAAATATGTTAAAATATAAGGGGATTATAATCTCCTGATCAATATGTAAAAGAAATAACGAATAGGGAAATGGGGAATGAAAATGGATGTGAGATTTCCAATTGGGGAATTACAAGTGCCTGAACAAGTAACACTGGATGACATTCAAGAATGGCTAAAGGATATCGAAACATACACCGTTCAATTAAGAGAAACTGTTGACTCATTAAGTGATGAGGAATTAAGGAAAACATATCGTGAGGGTAGCTGGAATATTCGTCAGCTTGTTCATCACATTGCAGATTCCCAGTTGAACATGTATCAACGTTTGAAGCTGGCTTTGACAGATGAGAATCCAACGGTACCAGGTTTTGACCAAGAAAAGTGGGCCATTCAACCGGACACTGAACTTCCCATAGAAAGTTCCATTAAAATGCTAGAGGGGATAAATGAGCGTATCGTTGCTTTAGGGCATAGTTTAACCGAAGAGCAAGTACGTCGGACTTTCACTCACCAGGAAAATGGTGAAATAACAGTGGCAAAAAAAATCGCAAAATTAGCTTGGCACGAAAAGCACCACTTAGCCCATATAAAAATTGCCTTATCGAAATAACAATTGGATAGAATGGGCTTATCGAATGTCGATAAGCCATTTTTTTAAACGGTTATCCTCGAAAGGTTGTAGCAAATCAGCTAAATGTCTTCAATTTCTTGATTGAAAAATTGTCCTCTAATAAAGCCCAGTTTTGGGGGTAAGGGAAACCTAGTGCCCAGTAGCTGATACCGCGGAGCTTATATTGCTTTGCGAGTTCAAACTTGGCTTGGGCGCTCCGTGCATCTTCAAACCATACTTCATGCGTTTTCCCTTTTTCGTCTGTATAGCGGAAAAAGGGTGATTGGGCGACCGGATCATATTGAATGGGTGCTCCATGCTTAACGGCCCTTCTTACGGCTTCTTGTGGGCTGAATGTCTCCGCTTCCTGGCCTTTAACATGTGGGAGGAGCCAATCCCGTGCATATATTTGGAACCCTAAGAAGATCTTTTCTGCAGGAATCACCGTCAAGGCATACTCCACGACTTTCCTCATTTGGTCGAGGGGAGAGATGGCTTGTGGGGGACCCATCCGATATCCCCATTCATACGTCATGAGCACGACGAAATCGACAATCCTTCCATGCGCTTCATAATCGTGTGCTTCATATAACACACCAGCTTGCTCTTCGCTCGTTTTGGGCGCAAGAGCAGTAGAAACCAAATAGCCTCTAGCATGAAGGCGGTCAACGGCCAGTTGCAGGAATCGGTTGTAATCCTCGCGATTCTCGGGCAATACATTTTCAAAATCGATGTTTAGTGCGGTATAGCCTTTGTCATCCATCACTTCAAGCACATTCCTGATGACCTTTTCCCTTAATGAAGAGTTGGACAAAATGACTTGGGCTAGGTTGGATCCCGCTTCCGTTGAAGTGAAGTTCGTAATCGACATCATGGGGACGATGCTTTTTGAAATCGCGGCGTCGACCATATCTTCATCATTCAGTCCTTCTAATGTGCCATCTTCCTTGATTTTATACGCAAAAGGGCTGAGGTAAGTAAGTAGTTGGCCGATATCTTGGATGGATTGGACGGCTGCATCACTTGATTGATAGGTATAAGCATTCACTTCTATCGCTCGTTTCGACCTTGGGATGATGAGGTTCATTCCTACATAAATCGTGTTTGGGTCTTCGATTTGATTGACACTCAAGATGGCCTGAACGGTCGTGCCATACCAAACGGAAATGTCCCATAACGTTTGTCCCGACTGAACGACGTGTGTAATGGGCGGGATATATAGAACACTGCCTTGGTAAAGTACGTTTGGGTCGGTAAGTTGATTGGCTTGCATGAGTGTTTGAATGGTCAGTCCATATTGCTGGGCAATCGACCATAAGGTTTCTCCGGCTTCAACGATGTGAGAGGTCCCGATGTGAGGAATAACCAATGACTGGCCAAGCGTTAATTGGCTTGGGTCGGATAATGCATTTAATTTAACAATTGAATCGATCGTTACTCCATAGCGGTTTGCAATTTTCCATAACGAATCGCCACTGCTTACTACATAGATAATCAACAGAACTCCCCCTTAAGTCATTTCATTCATGCATTCTATGTAATAGCCGTTTAAATGTGTATTTACCTATGGTGTTTTTCAAACGCGATTGCTTAAAAAGGGTCATCTTGATGTGGAAGCGGTATAATAAATGGGCATATGCAGACATTAAAAACGTGCATAAGGACCATGCAAATGACTATTTTTGTTTTAAATATGAGGAAAAACCAGTACAAACATGACTAAAGAAAAGGGGATTCTATGACAAAAAATAATGAATCAGGATGGAACTTCGAAAATAGCTATGCTGGACTTCCAAAAGCTCTTTTCACCCTTACCGACCCGACTCCAGTAAGTGCACCTGAATTGATCATTCTCAATGAAAAGCTGGCTGCTACTTTAGGACTGTCCGCGGAAGAATTAGAAAGCGATGAGGGTGTGGAAGTACTTGCTGGAAACGAGATTCCTGAAGGAGCCTTGCCTCTTTCCCAAGCATACGCGGGTCACCAATTTGGTCATTTCACGATGCTAGGTGACGGGCGAGCGGTGCTCTTGGGTGAGCAGATTACGCCAGAGGGGGAAAGGATGGACATCCAGCTTAAAGGTCCAGGAAGAACACCCTATTCACGCGGGGGGGATGGACGCGCGGCACTGGGTCCGATGTTACGTGAATATATCATCAGTGAAGCCATGCATGCGCTGGGAATTCCCACATCGCGTAGTTTGGCTGTAGTGAAGACAGGCGACCCGGTCTATCGGGAAACTGTGCTACCAGGTGCGGTTCTAACCCGTGTGGCTGCCAGCCATCTTCGTGTCGGGACTTTTCAATATGTTGCTAAGTGGAGGACAATCGAGGAACTGCAGGCCCTTGTCGACTATACCATCAAGCGTCATTTTCCAGAGGTGGAAGCCGCTGAAAACCGAGCTCAATCGATGCTAAGGGAGGTCATCAAACGACAGGCCAAGCTTATTTCAAAATGGCAGTTGGTTGGCTTCATACATGGGGTGATGAACACTGACAACATGACCATTAGCGGAGAAAGCATCGATTACGGCCCATGTGCCTTCATGGATACCTATGATCCGGAAACGGTATTCAGCTCCATTGACGTTCAAGGCCGTTATGCCTATGGAAATCAGCCGTACATTGCCGCTTGGAACCTAGCCCGATTGGCGGAAAGCCTACTGCCACTGTTGCATGATGATCAGGAACAGGCCATTCAACTGGCGCAGGATGAGATCTCGGAATTCAATAAGTTATATCATACACATTGGTTCAAGGGCATGAGGGCAAAGTTGGGCATCTTTGATGAAGAGGCAGAGGATGAAGCGCTGATCGAAGGACTCCTCGACATGATGAAGAAGCATCGGGCAGACTATACGAACACCTTCCGTGCCTTAACGTTTGAAACAAAAGGGGACGCAGCCCTTTTCGATTCTCCGGAGTTTGACGAGTGGAAAAGACTATGGCAGGAGCGAGTAGGGCGTCAACAGGAATCGAAAGACTCTTCGAAGAAACTGATGCAAGAAAGTAATCCTGCGGTGATTCCACGAAATCACCGGGTGGAAGAAGCATTGGATGCTGCGGTGAAAAAAGGCGATTACAGTGTGTTGGAACGACTTCTGGAAGTACTCTCACACCCATACGCGCATACGAGAGATCAGGAAGCATACGCAACAGTACCTGAATCATGCGGCCCGTACCAGACTTTTTGTGGTACTTAATGAAAAAAATAACTCGAAAAGATGATTCCTATTGGAGTCATCTTTTTTTCTATAGGTATTCGGGTTGAAGAAGAATCGACTTCTGTTAAAAACTTTTTAGATACATTATCCTATCATTTTAGAATAAAAATATCTTGAATTGTTACTTTTGGTATATGGGCGACGAATAAAACTTTAGAAAATTAATAGATTTATAAGGCAAAGTATTTATTAAAGTGATAGATTTAACTTTGGATATAATTTATCGAATAATCTAATCAAGGTAATTTCGTAGTGTGAAAGTCTTTTCGATGAAATAGAGCACTTTTATATTATAATTTTGTGTTAAGAAAGTTGTTTGATGATGATTAGTCGTGAATAATGAAAAATTGAAAGAAGGTTTTGTATTTGAAAAGAAATATTTGGGTAAAAGTTATTTTCATGCTGATGTTAGCGTTATCGGTATCATTAGGCAGTACAGCTCAAGCGGAAAACACAGATTCATTAGGTGCGGAGATTGTGGCTCCTCAAAGCATTACACTAAACAAATCAAGCGTATCGATAAAATTAAATAAAACGGCTCAGTTAACAGCGACTGTAAACCCTGCTGATGCTACTGATCAAAGCGTAAACTGGACTAGCACAAATCCGAATATCGCAGCAGTAGATACAAATGGAAAAATCAAAGCAGTTAATGTAGGTACTACAACCATTACTGCTACTGCAAACGGCAATCCATCTATAAAGGAAAGTATTACACTTACTGTAACAAAAGTGCCAACAAGTTTGAAGTTGAGCAAAGCATCTTTAAATATCACAAAGAAACAAACAGTAAAAGTAACGGCGACCGTTGCTCCATCGGATGCTACAAATAAAACAGTTGTATGGAAAAGCTCCAACACTAAGGTGGCAAAAGTAGATTCAAAAGGTAATATCAAAGGAATCGCGAACGGTTCTGCTACCATTACGGCGACCGCAAATGATAATAGTGACGTTGTGAAACAAGTAAAGGTGAAGGTCTCTACAAAAACTGTAAAAGTAAATAAAACAAGCTTAACTGTAACAGCAGGTAAAGCAGGACAGCTTACCGCAACTGTTTCCCCATCCGATAGTATGGATAAAACAGTGAAATGGACAACCTCGAATAAAAAAATCGCAACGGTTAGCAGCAAAGGTAAGGTTACGGGCAAAGCGAAAGGAACCGCAACCATTACAGCAAATGTTAAAGATGCTAAAGCGGTTAAGGTGAAAGTAACGGTTAAATCACCAATTGTGGCAAAGTCTGTAAAGGTAAATAAGACTTCAGCTACCATCGTTCAAGGAAAGACATTAACCTTATCTGCAACAGTGAGCCCAAGTAATGCGGTAAAAAAAACAGTGAAATGGTCGACTTCCAATAAAAAAGTTGCAACTGTCAGTAGTAAAGGGAAAGTCAAAGGCGTTGGTGTAGGGACAGTAAAAATTACCGCTACCACTACAAACGGCAAAAAGACTTCGGCAACGATCAAAGTGAAAGCGAAACCCTACGTGAAAAACTTAAGTGCCGGTACTTGGAAAGCAGGCAAGGATATTAAAGCAGGGCGATACAAGATCACGACAAATTCAGGTAGTGGAAACTTAGTTATTGGTATGGGCACAGATCGCTTTATAAATGAGGTCTTAACTAGTGAATATGATGATTTTGGAGTAAGAGTAGTTACAACGGATATAAAAGCTGGAGATAAAATTAAAATAAGTGGTTTGGACAGTGTAAAGTTTACACGTGTATCGAACGTTAAATCCAATACACTACATGCGGGATATTGGACAGTAGGTAAGGATATAAATGCCGGAAAATATAAAATGGTTACATCAGACGGAACAGGGAATTTAATCATTAAAAGAGGTAATAGCCTACTTGTAAACGAAATTCTCACAAGTGAATCTGATGGTTTTGGAGTTAAAAGTGTAACCAATACACTTAAATCTGGAGATCGTATTTATATTTCTGGTTTGAAAAAGGTTGTTTTTAAGAAAAAATAAATAAAATTGAACGAGATTTTCTAAGAAATAATCCAGTTGTTGATTGCAACTGGATTATTTTATACATGTATATCACTTTCAAACCTGTCAAAGAAACGAAGTAAATAATAATGAAAAGAGCATTCCCAATAGCCAAATTAGACTTTTGGGAATGCTCTTTAACATGCTATAAAACTTTTTTCACTTCTTGGTATTCTTCCTCTGAAAAAACCCGCGAGCGTGTGATGAAATGTTGGTCTTCCACGCTATCAAGTGAGAAATCCGGGCCTCGTCCTTCAGTTGCATCGATGATCAGTTGCGTGTGCTTCCAATAATCGTATTGGCTTTTATGCATGTAGAAGGGTACATCGCCAATCGCACCGAGATGGATGTCTGCATCCCCCAGTTGAAAATCTCCTTCTCTATAGCACATCGGAGAAGATCCATCACAACAGCCGCCGGATTGATAAAACATGATAGATCCATGTACTTTTTTAATAGAGTCTATTAATGTAAGTGCTTCGTTCGTTGCAATAACACGTTCTACCATGTTTGATCGTATCCTTTCGATTTAGAAGAATCCTTGAGCGTCTTTAGCGTAGCTTACTAATAGACATTTTGTTTGTTGATAGTGATCAAGCATCATTAGGTGGTTTTCACGGCCGATACCTGATAATTTGTATCCACCGAATGCTGCGCCAGCAGGATATTGGTGGTATGTGTTTGTCCAAACACGACCAGCTTCGATACCACGACCAGCACGGTAAGCGATATCTCCACTACGAGACCATACTCCAGCTCCTAAGCCGTAAAGAGTATCGTTTGCGATTTCCATTGCTTCATCGAAGTCTTTGAAAGTAGTAACAGCAAGTACTGGTCCAAAGATTTCTTCTTGGAAGATACGCATTTTATTGTTTCCTTTGAAAACAGTCGGTTTGATGTAGTTACCAGTTTCAAGTTCTCCATCAAATTTGTTTTCTTCTCCACCGATAAGTAATTCAGCGCCTTCTTCTTGTCCGAGCTTGATGTAAGAAAGGATTTTTTCTTTTTGTTGATTAGAAGCTTGAGCACCCATCATTACTTCAGTATCAAGTGGGTTACCAACTTTAATTTGTTTAACGCGTTCTAGTGCACGTTCCATGAATTTGTCATAGATTGATTCTTGGATAAGAGCACGTGAAGGACATGTACAGATTTCGCCTGAGTTCAATGCGAACATAACCATACCTTCGATTGCTTTATCTAGGTAAGCATCATCTTTATCCATTACATCTTCAAAGAATACGTTAGGTGATTTGCCACCAAGTTCAAGTGTTACAGGGATGATGTTTTCAGTTGCATATTGCATGATTTGGCGACCAACTGCAGTTGAACCAGTGAAAGCAATTTTAGCAATACGTGGGTTCGTAGCAAGTGGTTTACCAACTTCGATACCGAAACCATTAACGATGTTAAGAACACCAGCAGGGATGATATCTTGAATTAATTCAACCAACACCATGATAGAAGCTGGAGTTTGTTCAGCTGGTTTCATGACGATACAGTTACCAGCAGCTAGAGCTGGAGCGATTTTCCAAACAGCCATTAGGATTGGGAAATTCCAAGGGATGATTTGTCCAACAACACCAAGTGGCTCTTGGAAGTGGTATGCTACTGTATCATTATCTATTTGAGTTGTGCGTCCTTCTTGAGAACGAATGGCACTTGCAAAGTAACGGAAGTGATCGATTGCCAATGGAATATCGGCATTCAATGTTTCACGTACAGCTTTACCGTTGTCCCAAGTTTCTGCAACAGCGATCATTTCTAAGTTTTCTTCTAAACGGTCAGCGATTTTGTTTAAAATGCGAGCGCGTTCAGCAGGAGTAGTTTTTCCCCAAGCAGCTTTTGCAGCATGTGCAGCATCTAATGCCAATTCGATATCTTCAACAGTAGAACGAGCAGCTTTTGTGAATACTTTACCAGTTACTGGTGATTTATTTTCGAAATATTGGCCTTTAACGGGTGCAACCCATTCTCCACCAATAAAGTTATCGTATTTTTCTTTGAATTGTACGACAGAACCTTCTGTATTAGGATTAGCATAAATCATAGTTGTATTTCTCCCCTTTAATTGGTTTAGAAAACTAACCCCGATGAACACGATTGTATGAACAATGATAGGGAAATCATCCAGGTCTGCTTTCTATCTCTATAATCGTCTTTTTTCGACAAAAACACAAGCAATAAGAACTAGAAAAATAGATTACTAATAGCATTTTTGTAAAAATGTGGCTAATTTTTTAAAGGGAATCACCCTAATTATTCCATAATTTTCTCGATATTTCCTGTTCTTAGAAACACTGAAAAAAGAAAGTTATTTCGGAATATTTCCTATTATTCTTTAAAATGAGTGGCCGATTAATTCTCCGAAGGGACTGTCCATTGACGATTAAATCAGAGCCATCTAACTAGGAAAGCAAGGGGATTTCGGAAATAGTATCAGGAGCGTTAGGATTTCAATGAATGACAAATCGATTGAGTAGTAACCAACCTTCCTTTCCCTTAGCTTTTCTTATCTGGAAGAAACCATACGACAATAAGAAAACTTGAATGTAATCGAACTACCCATAAAGAATAACCAGTAAGTATCATGTGGATTTCTGCTTAATTAAAGGAAACAAAAAATACTTATACTGAATCAATACTTTTCTTATATAATGTTAAAGTGATTTGAAATGATTTTTTTACTTAAAGAATTATGATCGATCATACATATATAGGAGGGATACGGTATGAAGAAATTTGGATTTATCTTTTTAATGGTAATGATGGCGATGCTTGCAGCCTGCTCATCTGATGATGATAATGCATCGAAAAAAGATGAAGAGGGGGCATTGAAGGTCGATAAAGGCCTCCTAAATGTAGAAGTGACATTGCCTGCTTCATTCTTTGAAGGTGAGGACATCGATAGCGTCATTGCTGAAGCCAAAAAAGATGGTGTAAGTAAAGTGACGAAAAACGAGGACGGATCATTAACGTATAAAATGCCGAAGTCTAAGCATAAGGAAATGATGAAAGACTTAGAAAAGAATGCGGAAGAGACAATGGAAGAGATGAAGAATGGCAAAGATTATCCATCCATTAAAGAGGTCTCCCATAACAAGGCGTTTTCAAAGTTTACTTTAGAAGTGGATAAAGAAACATATGAGAATGGTTTCGACGGCTTTGCCGCCATGGGACTAGGCATAACTGGCATGTACTATCAAGTTTTTAATGGAGCAAGCCCGGATGAGTATAAAGTTACGATATCGGTTAAAGATGCGGCGACTCAAAAAGTCTTTGACGAAGTCGTCTACCCGGATGATTTAGAGGGTGAGGAAGAAGCCAAGTAACTTCCTGCGTGTTAAAAAAGTATGATATGAAGATAAGAGGCATGAGAGTACAGGAGAAATCCATACATCTCATGCCTTTTTACATATACAAAGGCTAATATCCGTATTTTTATATGAGGTCACCTAATTGATAATTATTTTGATTATTCACTTTTTAGTCAATATCAGCTAAATGTTGGATTTGCAACAAGCTGATAAAATTGATGGTTTGTTTAGTTAATCAATCATTTTATACTAAGTTTCACAACAGTTGTTGTAAATTTAAAAGAATTAGAGGTAATTATTATGACTAAGGTGTTATTAATTACAGCAAATCCAAATGATGAAAATCGTTCGGCTAGTATGGCAGCAGGAAAAGCATTTATTGAAACATATAAAGATACAAACCCAACGGATGAAATCGTGACCGTGGATTTATTTAAGGAAGAAATTCCAAATTTGGACGCAGATGTTTTCAGTGGTTGGGGAAAACTTCGTGCAGGACAGCCAATGGACGCTCTTTCAACTGAGGAATTAGCGAAAGTTAGTCGCTTAAACGAAATTCTCAATCAATTTGTTTCAGCAGATAAAATGATATTCGTAACGCCATTATGGAATTATTTATTCCCAGCAGTTCTGAAAGCATACATTGATGCCGTAGCTGTACCTGGTAAAACGTTTAAATATACAGAAAAAGGTTCTGAAGGCTTACTTCAAGGTAAGAAAGTGCTTCACATTCAAGCCCGTGGTGATTTTTATTCAGAAGGACATCCTCTAGCTCATTTAGAGCTAGGCAATCGCTATTTAAAACAATTGATGGCCATCATGGGCATTACTGAATTTGAAGGTTTATTTATAGAAGGTCATGATGCAATGCGAAATAAAGCGGAGGAAATTAAAGCAGCAGGCATCGAGCGTGCAAAGCAATTAGCCCAAACCTTCTAATCGTCTATTATCTTTATATTGCAATTCGTGGTTCATATGAATGGACCACGAATTGCTTATTTTTTTTCTGGAAATTCTTCTGTTATAATCGGGTCATTCAATTCATCCAACAAGTGTTAGAAATTATGAGAAGGTGGGTACGAATGAAAAAACAAGATCCACGAATCCAACGGACAAGGCAAAGTATCATGAATGGTTTTATGAGACTGATTAAACAAAAGGAATTTAGTGATATTACCATTGCTGATATTACACAAGAAGCAGAGATTAACCGTTCAACGTTTTACTATCATTTTATGGATAAATACGATTTAATCGATGAGATTCAAAGAGAAGTTCTTACGAAAGAAATTTTTAAAGAAGTAGCATTACAAGAAGACATCGATGAACAAACGATTATTATGTCGCTACAGGCTATTATGGGTTCTCAAATAAATTTATCGCTACAATGTCAACATGCTCTTGAAGAATTCAAATCGAAAATGGACCATGAAATTAAACAGCGATTGACGGAAACTCTGCAAGCCTTATTAGATAAAGAGCATGGCGTAAAGGAAGAACATTATTTACTTGCTACATTTTGGAGTTGGGGCATTTATGGTGTGGCAATGGCATGTGTAGAGGGGAAAGAAACTTTGCATACGGCGGTAAACCGTTTGACAACTATGATTTTAGGCTAGTGTGAAGGTCACCCATATAGAACGGGTTAAGAAAAGACAGAGGCAATCAAAAGATTCTTCAAGCCATCATTCACCGGATTTTCTCTTATGATGTTTTCTGATACAAAAAGAACTGTCCATGTCATGATGGGCAGTTCTTTTTGCATCATTCATAATTCCTTTCAATTACGAAATGGGAACGGTCTCCCCTGAAGTAGGTTTTGGAGTATTCGATGACGCTCTGGTCTACCTCGTACGTATGGGTTTCAAGCGAGAAACAGGGAGATCCATTGGGAATTTCCAGTTTTTCTGCAATGGACTCGTCGGCGAGGGCCAGTTCCAGATGTTCGATGGTCTTCAGGACTTTGAGATTGAACTGGTTTTTAAGCAGTCGGAATAGGGATGTTTCACAGGCCTTCATATCAAGACCGGGTGTTTTATGCCACGGTAGGTAGGCGACTTCGTATTGAAGGGGGACGGAATCTACATAACGCACCCGAACGAGTTTATTGATGGGATCACCAATATCAAGGTCGAATCGTTTGGCAAGGGATGCGTTTGCTTCAATGACAGTTAAACCCAAGACCTTGGTGGAGGGGTTTTTCCCCTGCATCATGACCTGATCGGAAAAGTTTTCAACTGTGCTGGTAAGTGTTTGGCGTACTTTATTTTCTGAAACGAAGGTTCCCTTACCTTGAATCCGGTACACATACCCTTCCACGGTAAGTTGTTGGAGGGCTGTTCGGACGGTCGTCCTGCTCACTTCGAATGATTTACAGAATTCTGCTTCGGTCGGTAATTTAGTGTTTGGCTGATAATCCCCATTCTTTATCATTTGAACGATGGATTCCTTTACGGCAGAATGAAGGGCTGTCACTTTATTCGTGGTTTTCAACATGCTTCCTCCTAGACATTTTTCGCTACTTCTAGAGTATATCTTGTTACAACAAGAATCAACTATAAAGTTATTTGTAGTAACAAATTTAAAATTTGTATTGAAATTAGATATAAATGACTATACAATGGAATATATAGGTAATGACCAATGTTCCACTCAAAAAGGAGGAGATACATTCGTAAAAGGTGAAATAAGAAAAGGAAGCACCTATTTACATCAAAAATACAGAATATTTAGAAATGAAAAGGGGAGAAATCTATGAATATCTTATTATGTTGTTCTGCGGGAATGTCTACGAGTTTACTAGTGACGAAAATGGAGAAAAGTGCGAAGGAACAAGGCATAGATTGCCACATATGGGCAGTGTCTTCTACTGAGGTGGACAGAGAAATGGATAAGGCAGATGTTGTTTTACTAGGGCCACAGGTTAGGTTCCTGCTTTCTAAGATGAAGCAAGCAGGCACAGCAAAAGGCATTCCAGTCGATACAATCAATCCGATGTTCTATGGTTTGTGCAACGGGGAAGAAGTGCTCAAACAAGCTGTTACTTTGATAAAAGGAGAATAAGGATATGATGACTTTCATTGATAAGTACATTATGCCGGCTGCAGTCAAGTTGGGGAATAACCGACATCTGTTGGCCATTCGTGACACGTTGATTGGAATGATAGCGATTACAATTATCGGATCGTTCGCGGTTTTATTGAATAATCTAGGGCAAATCATCAAGCCATACGGAAGAATGATGGAAGCCATTTTCGGTCCTACCTGGACGACGCTTGGCAATGACATTTCATTCGGTACCTTTGCATTCATGACCATTTTTGCCGTTTTCGGTATATCTTATAAACTTGCTAAATCTTATGGAGACGATGGATTCGAGGCGATGCTCATTTCGGCGGCCTGTTTCTTCTTATTGCTTCCACAGATGGGATTGGTCTCGCTGACGGTTGATAACAAAGTCGTATCAGGCGAGGCAGCTGGCTTCATCAGTACCAATTACTTTAATGCAACCGCTCTCTTTACGGGAATTGCCGTTTCCCTTATTGCGACGGAGATTTTTGTAAGGCTTTCCAAACTCAAATTCTTGGTGATCAACATGCCGGAGGGTGTACCTCCTGCAGTAGGGCGCTCGTTTGCCAAATTGATTCCAGGCATGGCAACCATTTTCATCATCGGGGTGTTCGGATTGCTTTTCCGTATCGCAACGAATGGCCAGATCGTGAATGACTGGTTAAGTAAAGTGATTGTATCTCCGATGCAAGGGGCCGTGGATTCACTGCCATTCGCCATCCTTCTTGTCTTTTTCGTTCATATTTTATGGATGGTGGGTCTTCATGGACCGAACATCCTTGGTGGAATCACGACACCGCTTTTTGAAAGTTCTGGCGTAAAGAATATTGATCTGTATGCAAAAGGCATTACAGATATGGACCAATATGGCGTCTTGGCCGGCTCGTTTCTTGATGCTTTTGTTTATCTAGGTGGATCGGGCGGAACGATGGGCTTGATCATTGCGATGATCATAGCCGGTAGAAGGCGGTATAAACAGATGATTGGGCTTGGTGGGGCCCCGGGACTTTTCCAAATCAACGAACCGATTCTTTTTGGGCTTCCCATCGTATTGAATCCAATCTGGTTGGTTCCATTCGTTCTAGGACCTATCATTACTACAGTCATTTCGTACTTAGCGGTGAGCAGCGGTCTGGTCTTCCCGATTGTAGCCAAAATCCCATGGGTGACCCCGCCGATTGTCGGAGGATTCTTGGCGACAGGTGGCCATGTTTCGGGGGCTGTCCTGGCAGGAATCAATCTCGTCATTTCAACCGTAATCTACTTGCCGTTCGTGTATGCCCAAGTGAAAATTGACTCGAAAAATAAAACGGAGCTTACAAAGGATTCGGAATCAGAATCAGTAAGTCTTTAAGAAAGAAGTGGGGAACATGGAAAAAGAAGAATTATATCAGTTATCTTTCCAACTTGTTTTACACAGTGGAAATGCACGGAGCTTTGCGATGGAAGCCTTGCAAGAAGCCAAGAAAAAAGATTTCGAAGCAGCCAGGCAGAAAATAGCGGAGGCGGAGACGGAATTATTGCAGGCACATAAATTTCAGACTCAGTTGATTCATGCGGAAGCGGGTGGCGAGAAATTAGATATCCCGATTATCCTGATACACGCACAGGATCATTTGATGACGGCGATGACTTTGAAGGATTTGGCGGTTGAAATGATTGAGATGAGAGAAGAGTTTCTTGGAGCCAACAAGATCAAGGAGGGGACAGCGGAATGAGTAAGGGGTTGAAAATCGTTACGATAGGCGGAGGTTCAAGTTATACGCCGGAACTGATTGAAGGATTCATTAAATATTACAAGGAGCTTCCTGTAAGTGAAATCTGGCTCGTGGATATAGAAGCTGGCAAGGAAAAGCTTGAAATCGTCGGCGGGCTGGCAAGACGGATGGTGGAAAAAGCGGGAGTGCCGATTGATATTCACTTAACGCTTGACCGTAAGAAAGCTCTAGAGGGTGCCGACTATGTCACGACCCAATTACGGGTCGGGCAGCTGGCTGCGAGGGCACTTGATGAGAAAATCCCGCTGAAGCATGGGGTCATCGGTCAGGAAACGAATGGACCAGGCGGGTTGTTCAAAGCATTTCGGACGATTCCTGTCATTCTTGACATCGCCCGGGAGATGGAAGAGATTTGCCCGAATGCCTGGTTGATCAATTTCACGAACCCTGCCGGCATGGTCACGGAAGCCGTTCTTCGTCATAGCAACATCACTAAAATCGTCGGTCTATGCAATGTGCCGATCGGGATGGAACGTGGTGTCGCCGAGTTGATGAAGGTGGAACCGGACCGGGTGCGGATTGATTTCGCCGGATTGAACCATATGGTATACGGGTTGGATGTATTCGTGGATGGAAAGAGCGTGAAAGAGGAAATTATCGATATGATTTCAGACCCGGATAAAGCGGTGACGATGAAGAATATCCATGCGATGGGATGGGAGCCAGAATTCCTTCGTGCATTGAATTTATTTCCTTGCCCATATCACAATTATTACTACAAAACGGGAGATATCCTGGCTCAAGAGCTGAAGGATGCAGAAAATGGGGAAACAAGGGCTGAGGTCGTACAAAAGCTGGAAACGGAACTATTTGAACTATATAAAGACGTCGATCTAGACATCAAGCCACCACAACTTGAAGAACGGGGCGGCGCTTACTACAGTGATGCCGCGGTTCGGTTGATCCATTCCATGTATACGGATAAACGTGATATACAGGCGGTCAATACGATGAATTATGGTGCGATTGAAGGCATCCCGTACGATTCAGCCGTTGAAGTGAGCTGTGTGATTACGAAGGATGGTCCAAAACCGATCACGGTAGGTGAATTACCGGTAGCCGTTCGCGGACTCGTCCAGCAAATTAAGTCCTTTGAAAGGGTGGCTATCGAGGCTGCCGTAACAGGCAACTATGATACGGCCTTGCTTGCGATGACCATCAACCCACTAGTTCCAAGTGACCGGGTGGGGAAATTGATTCTGGACGAAATGCTCTTGGCGCATAAGGAATTTTTGCTGCAGTTCTTCCGGAATAAGGAATTACAAGGAAGCTTTCATGATTGAAGTGCTGGTCAATGCTGATGATTTCGGGTTTTCACGGGCTGTGAATTACGGCATATTGAATAGCCACAAAAATGGAATAGTCAATTCGGCGACCATGATGATGAATGCAAAAGCGACCGATCATGCCATCAGAATTGCCAAAGATCATCGCACGCTTAAGGTGGGCATCCATCTTGTCCTGACATGGGGACGGCCGCTGCTACATGATGTGCCTAGCCTTGTAGACAGAGAGGGAAACTTCAAAAAGCAAGATGAGGTATATGGGAACCCGGGTAGTATTTCCTTGGAAGAGTTGGAGAGGGAATGGTCTGCCCAGATTGATAAATTCATCGATTTGGGGATGATGCCGACCCATTTTGACAGTCATCATCATGTCCATGCGATCCCGGCCTTTTGGCCGGTCGTGAAAAAGCTTTCCGCCCATTATGGGCTACCAGTCCGAAAAGCGGGACCCCATTTTCAGGACATTGAAACAGTGACCGATACATTCCTTGACGATTTTTATGGGGAAAAGGCGGCCGTCGATTACTTTCAAACCCTTAACGAGCGGATTAGTGAGGGCAAAAGCGTGGAGGTCATGACCCACCCAGCCTACCTGGATGATGATTTGCTCCAGCATTCCTCCTACAATCAAGAAAGGCTCAAGGAAACGGCCATCTTGATGAAAGCCACATTGCCAGAAGGATTCATTCTCCGGTAATGATCGGTTCAGGAAGGCCCATTAAGACAAAAAAAGCAATCGGTCTCAGTTTTCACTGAGGTCCGATTGCTTTTTTTTATACTTCTTTAACCACTACGGGTTTAACTTCGCCAACTACCAGCTTCTTGAATGCGAGGCTGACAACCATCATCACGATAAAGTTCACAGCCAAGGCGATGATTCCGACATTCAGATCCTTCGCCGCTTGTGGCAAGGATGGGAACAGCGTGCCGATTGTCGATTGGCTGATGGTGATGTAGGTGACGATGGCCAGTCCACAGATGATACCCGCTATTGCCCCATATTTATTGATAAAGTTCTTCTTTTTCAGGCTGAATAACAGGGACGGGAATAGTTGTGTAATGAAGCTATATCCCATCAAGATCAAAGCAGACATCGTTTCTCCGCCGTTTAAGGTGAAGTAAACGGATATGAGTGCAATCACGGGAACGAGTAACTTGGCCAAACGTACCACATGCCGGTCTGATGCTCCAGGATGGAGTTCCTTATAGACATTTTTCGCTAGGAGCGTAGAGACGCTCATCAACAGCATCGATCCTGGCACTAATGCCGTCAACATGCCAGCCGCACCGATGACTCCTATAAACCATGGATCAAAGGTCTGTATCGCAAGGCGCAATAAGGAAAGGTCCGCATCGGCACCTTCCAGTCCCGGCACTTTCAAAATCGCTGCAAATCCTACAAAAAAGACAAATAGTAACATGAGCGTATACAGTGGACTGATGATGGCATTTTTACGAAATGTTTTTCCGCTCCGGGCCGTATAGACGGCACTGAATACTTGGGGCCACATGTAAAAACCAAATACGAGCAAGATGACGGTCGAGATGAACCATGAAACGCTAAGACCTTGTTCTGGCAGCGTCAGGAAACCTGGTTTGGCGGCATTTATGGTCTCAAACATCGGTTGAAGACCACCAAAGTAATGAATCGGAAGATAAATGCCCAGGAATGCGATGATGACGATCATCATGATGTCCTTGATGACGGCTGTCCAGGCTGATCCATGAATGCCTGAAATCATGACATAAATGGTCAGGCTGATAGCTCCAAGCCACACAGCGGTGGACATGGAAATGGCGCCATATGATGCTTCGGAAACAATGATCCCTAAGCCTTTGAGCTGTACGACGACGACCGGAATCATCGATACCACGCCGACAAGGGCAGCAAGAATCCCTAGAGTTGGGCTCTTGTATTTGCTTACGAAGAAATCGGATTGTGACATAAGCCGATTTTCTTTTGCGTATTTCCAAATGGCCGGAAGTAGCCAATAGGATAATACATAAGACAAGGTAATATAAATGAGGACGTATAAAGCGGGCGCACCCTTTCCATAAGCCCAGCCGCTTCCTCCAAGGAAGGAGAAGGTTGTGTAAATTTCCCCTGCCATCAATAGAAAGACGAATATGGCGCCAAAACCGCGGCCGCCCACCGTCCATTGTTCCAGGTTCATGTCTTTTCCTTTTGTCGAACGGATCCCAAGAAAAATCGATAAAAGTAAAAATGCTAAAATAATGATAAGAGCAATATTCATTCTTCTTCACCTTCCCGGTTCCTAGGATCCAACTTATACATGACGGCTAGAGTGACGGAAGTGAGCACGACCCACATCGCCATCCAAAACATATAAAAAGGCATCCCCAATACATAAGGTTCTACTTTATTAACAAAAGGAAGAAACCCTAATATGCCGATAAAAGGAACGAGTGTAAGAATATATAATACTTTCATGAAGCAACCCCTCCATTCTAAATACGTTTCACAGATTATGATGTTTTTCTAAAAAAATGTTTCCGTAATACCTAGTACCTTACACTAATTCGATAAAAAAATTAATAGTGTGGCAGAAAAAAATATTCGTCACGCTTCATTTTACTCTCTCATTTAATCACAGGAAAATGGGATAGGAAGGTAGACTTCCGTATCCCAAAATTCCTCGTTCATTTTTTTCGATAGTTATATATGACAACTAAAAGAATGAACCAAAGCGGTGTCAGCAATAATGACGGCCTGGTCGCTTCAGCAAACAGCATGACGATCAAGATGAAGACAAACAGCCCTAAGATTACATAGTTGATGAAAGGTGTTAAGGGAGCCTTGAAAGTGGACGTAGCCCTTAAGTCCGGCCGTTTTTTCGTATACCGGATATGGGAAATCAAGATGATGCTCCAGACCCATAGGAAGCAGATCGCACTAATCGTTGTCACGATGGTGAAAGCTTGCTCCGGTATGATTTTACTTAATAATGCCCCAATGGAGACGACGATGGTGGACGTAACCAATGCATTACTCGGAACAGCACGTTTATTTAATTTCTTAAGTTTAGCAGGTGCTTCGTTATTGTTGCTCAAGGTATAAAGCATGCGGCTTGTTGAAAACAATCCACTATTCCCGGCAGAAGCGGCAGATGTCAACACGACGAAATTGATAATCCCTGCAGCAACCGGAATCCCGATCAAGGCGAAGACCTCCACGAATGGGCTGCTTGCGGCATCGAGCTGTGTCCATGGATTGACGCAAAGGATGACGGTGATGGCACCGATATAGAAAAGCAATATCCGGACAGGGATCTTATTGATCGCTGACGGGATATTTTTTTTCGGATTGGCGGTTTCGGCCGCTGTCACCCCAATGATTTCGACACCAACAAAGGAGAAGACGACTAGCTGTAGGGAAAGCAAAAAGCCGGATGCGCCGTTCGGGAACATGCCCCCATGACTCCAAAGGTTGTTGAGGGAAACGGTTCCTGTATCGGTTTGGAAACCAATGATGAGTAAGACGATTCCCACAACGATCAAGGCGACGATCGTGATGACTTTAATGAGGGAGAACCAGAACTCCAATTCTCCGAATAGCTTCACGGTCAACAAATTCAATCCTAGTAGAATCACCAAGCAGGCAAGTGCAGGGATCCATTGCGGAATGTCGAACCAATATTGCATATAGACCCCGACAGCGATGATATCGGCCATGGCCGTCATGATCCAACAGAACCAGTAGGTCCAGCCAGTCACGAAACCAGCCCACGGTCCGATGTATTCCGTGGCGAATTCGGTGAATGAGGAATATCCCGCGTTGGACAACAGCAATTCCCCTAAAGCCCTCATGACGAAAAACAAGGCAATCCCGATAATCAGATACGAAAAGATAATGGAGGGTCCCGCCAACTGTATGGCTTTTCCGGATCCCAAAAATAACCCGGTCCCGATGGTTCCTCCTATGGCGATGAGTTGTACATGTCGATTTTTCAAATCCCTTTTCAATTCTTGTTTAGCCAATTTGTGCGCCCCCGTTGTTATAATTCTTGAATGTGAAGTGCATGGTCCGTTGATTCCAATCGATCACCAGGGCAATGAATCTGTCCAGTTTAGTAGCGATTTCACTTCGTTTTTTTAGTGATGATTGAAAAAAGACAATAAAAAAAGAGATTGGAAGCTACCAATCTCGAAAGGTTAAAGAATAACAAATATTCGTTACTCTTCTGTCCTTTTGCCTGAGATTGTGAATCCTTCGGCGCTGCACGTGTGTACAGTCTCTCCAGAAGCTGCTCCTGCTATAGTGTGATCCATAGCATTCATCGCTTGCTTAGTATGTGGTTGTCAATAAATGGCCACTGTTAAAGATGAAATTCTTTTTAGCAACTCATTTACTCTTTTAAAATAATAATGGAATTCTATCACTATTTTGATTTTGGGTCAAAGGGATATATTGTAAATGTGGTGGGGGTGAATCTATATGCTAACTTTGATGCCAAGAAACGATGCGAACCCCGAATCAGTTTGATAAGGACATTTTTTCATAGTCCCTTTTAAGAATGGCCATGATGATTTCGTCCGAATATTTTCCGTTGAAGTATAAAGACTCTCGTAAAATCCCCTCTTTGATAAAGCCAACTTTTTCATAGGCTCTTATTCCACGTAAATTATGGCTGAATACTTCCAGTTGCAGACGATTTAAAGCCAATTCTTCAAAAACAAATGCTAAAACAAGTCGGATAGCTTCTGTACCATACCCTTTACCCGTTAATTCAATGGCATTCATCGAAATTCTAAATCCTGCCTTTTTGTCCTCTTCGTCCATATCAGAGATGGATAATTCCCCGATCATTCGATCGCTTTCGTTTAAGCAAATGGCTAGATCATGGCGTGATAGATCTTCACGTACATTCTTTATATGACATTGAAGCTGCTCTAAAGTGAATATAGATTTTGTTCCTGTCATATACCGTATCTCCTCATCCTTTGTATTTTCTAAAAGGATAGGTGCATCCGATTCTTTTAAATAACGGAGATAGATTCTTTCTCCTATTAATTTCATTTTCTTTTCACCTCCGTCGATACTTACTATCAATAGTACATAGGATTCCTTCACCCGTATAGGGAAAGAACCATTACCACTCATGTCCTCCTATCCATTACTTCTAGAAGGCCAAAAGTGTTTTTCCTAAAAGTACATTTGTATTTCTACGGAATATTTATTATTATAAGATAAGGAAATGCTTTTGTGGGTAGAGTACTTTAGGAAGCATTGTAAATCTATTAAATTACTTATCTTAAATAAGGATTAGAGAATCGTCATTTTATGCTTGTACATCTGGGGGAGTTATCATGTCAAATAAAGAATTAACTAGAGGGCTGGAGGCACGTCATATTCAGATGATTGCCTTGGGCGGTACGATCGGTGTTGGGTTATTTATGGGATCTGCCAGCACAATTAAGTGGACCGGCCCCTCTGTCATGCTGGCGTATGCCATCGCGGGACTTTTTATCTTTTTTATCATGCGTTCGATGGGGGAAATGCTGTACCTGGAGCCTACTACGGGCTCATTCGCAACGTTTGCGAGTGATTATATCCATCCATTGGCAGGATTTGTAACTGCTTGGAGCAACTGGTTCCTATGGGTGTTGGTCGGCATGTCTGAAATCATTGCCGTAGGATTATATATGAATTTTTGGTTCCCTGAACTGCCGGCTTGGATTCCGGGAGTGGTGGCCATGGTCATCCTTGGCGCCGCTAACCTCATTTCCGTCAAATCCTTCGGTGAATTCGAATTCTGGTTTGCACTGATCAAGATCGTTACCATCATCTTGATGATCATTGCCGGTCTAGGTCTTATCTTTTTCGGGATAGGGAATGGTGGGGAGGCAATCGGCCTTTCCAACCTATGGGCTAATGGCGGTTTCTTTACGGGGGGATGGAAAGGTTTCTTCTTTGCCCTTTCCCTTGTTGTGGCATCTTATCAAGGCGTTGAACTTATCGGGATCACTGCAGGTGAAGCAAAGGATCCGAAGAGGACCATTACTAAAGCGATCCAAACGATCATTTGGCGTATATTAATCTTCTATATCGGCGCGATTTTTGTCATCGTCACGGTATTTCCTTGGAATCAATTAGATGAACTTGGAAGCCCGTTTGTATCGACCTTTGCCAAAATAGGCGTTACCGCAGCCGCGGGCATCATCAACTTTGTCGTGATCACGGCGGCGATGTCAGGATGCAATAGTGGGATTTTCAGTGCAGGGCGCATGCTTTATACCCTTGCCTTGAACGGGCAAGCGCCAAAAATCTTTGCAAAAATATCGAAAAGCGGAGTGCCGGCCTATTGTACAATCGCTGTCATGTTGGGCTTGGCCATTGGTGTTGTCCTGAACTACCTGGCTCCACCGGAAATATTCCTGTATGTGTACAGTGCAAGTGTGCTGCCCGGGATGATTCCATGGTTCGTGATTCTTATTAGTGAGCTTAGGTTCAGGAAGGTACGAGCTGAGGAAATGAAAAACCATCCATTCAAAATGCCTTTTGCCCCGTATACCAACTATGCAACGATTGCATTCTTACTATTGGTATTGGTCGGCATGTGGTTTAACCCGAGTACGCGACTCTCCTTGATTGTGGGCATCGTTTTCCTAGCAATCGTTGTAGCCTGTTACTACCTACTGAAAATGGATAAGCGGGTACCGTTAGACGTGAAGGCGAAAGAGGATGTATCTGCGTAATATAGAGTGTCGGAAAAAGTTATGCTTCGTGCATAGCTTTTTTTGTTTGACCGATATATGTAGGGGATTGACCGATAAAAGTGGCCAGTTGACCGATAAACCTTCCAACTTGACCGATAAAATGAGAAATTGACTGATATATGTAATTTATTGTAATGTTGGGCGCTTGAATATAAGATGAAGAGAAGAAATATACATAAAAGAAGGTGATTCGATTGAGAAAAGTGGAGAGGATTTTTAGCATTAATTCTCTGGTTAAGGAATTATGGGAAAGTCAGCCGGATATGAGATTCCTTCAATTGTTGGATTGGATAGAATCGGAGTACTCGAAACAGAATGGGGGATTTGGGCAAGGAAATTTGTTCAAACGGGATTCATATCAAGCCGAGGAGCCTTTTTCTTATATCGATTTATTTTATCTTGAGGACGAGCTGTTAGAGCAGTTTTTATTGCAGTTGGTAAAGGATACTAAGACTAGGCTTAGGCTTGAGAAGGTTCAGGCTGAAAAAGGGAGTAAACATTGGATTCAGCAATTCGTAAATAACAGGCAAGGGGAATTGAACCATCTTATTTTGATGAGTTCGCCTTCCTTGCTGACTTTCCTTGCTAAAGAGCGGTCCATCCAGTGGAAGTCCCCATTGCGGGAAACGGGTTACCAAGAATACAGAAATGAATTTTTGGAGCTTGAAAGTGTGAGGCGGGGCAGACGAATCGAGCTGGAGAAATATTGGCCAAGGATGGGGCCGCAATGGGATGGATATGCCACGGTGGCAGGGAAAGATGGTCAAAAAGGGTTTTTGCTAGTGGAAGCGAAGGCCCATTTGAAAGAAATGACTTCATCGATACGGGCAAAGGATCTGGACAGTAGATTCCTGATAGAGAGTACCATGAAGGAAACGATGGAGGCGATGGGTTCCCGGGCCCCTATGGAAGTCTGGCTGAACCGTTATTATCAGTTGGCGAATCGTTTGGCTTTTTTATATATATTGAATGAGAAAATGGGGATTCCAACGTGGCTGGTCCTTGTGAATTTTCTTAAAGATGATACCCATATACCTACCGGTTCTGTGGAATGGGTAGAACATTACCAAGAAGTTTTTAGCGAAATGGACATTACATCCGAATCGAATCCATTATTTGATAAGATCGTCACGGTCTATCCAAGTTGTAATTGATATGTGGAAAACTTAGGGAGAGCTTAATCCTCGGCTCTCTCTTTTAATTGGTACTTATTGACAATGGTAAAAATATGAATTATACTTTTAATTAACCAGTGGTCAACAAGGAGGATATCATGTCACCAAGAAAATCCGTTACACAGGAATTAACACGGGAAATGATAATGGACGCAGCACGGGATCTCTTTGTGGCGAAAGGGTATCAGCATGTTTCCATGAGGCAGATTGCGAAAGAATTAGGGTACAGCCATGGTGCTCTTTACTATCATTTCAAGAATAAAGCGGAGTTGTTTTACGCGTTAGTGGAAGAACATTTCGCCATGCTCGATCAAAAACTGGATGATGTGATGCACCAAGCCATCCCAAATGGGGAAAAGCTAGAGAACATTCTTTTGGGCTTCATTGAATTCGGGCTGACCCATCAAAGCCATTATGAAATCATGTTTTTGATCAAGGACGAAGAAGTACAGAACTTCATCAATCAAGGGCCACACAAAACCTATGAAAAATTCGCCCAGATTATTTTCACTTTATGTGAGAACAAAGTCTCCATCCAGCATATTTACAGCATCTTTTTATCCTTGCATGGTTTTGTCACGCATTATTGCCGTCATGTCACGACGTATGAGGAAGTAAAGAATCTAGCTGTGTTGCACGTGAAATTTTTAACAAAATCAATTAGCTGATTTTTTTTACCACGTATTGACCAGTGGTTAAATAAAAGGGAGGGCGTCCATTATGAAAAAAGCATTGGTAGTAGGAGCTTCAGGAGGAATGGGGTATTCAATCGTCAAGGAATTATCAAACAGGGGGATCTCGGTGACGGCCTTTGCACGCACCCGCAGTAAGCTAGAAAAACTTTTCGGAAATGATTCGAATGTGACGATCCATACGGGAGATCTATTTCAAGTGGAGGATTTAGAAAGAGCAGCCCAAGGTGTTGACGTCATATTCCAATCAGCGAACATTCCCTATTCAGAATGGGATGAGAAGTTAGTGGTCATGATGTCCAATATTATGGAAGTGGCAAAAAAGAATGAAGCGAAACTTGCCTTTGTCGACAATATTTATGCCTATGGACGCAGTTCAGGGAAAAGCGTGACTGAAATGACGGTTAAACATCCCCACACGAAAAAAGGAAGCATCCGCCTGAATGTCGAAAACCTGATTAAGGAATCAAACATTCCTGCAATCATTGTTCACTTTCCTGATTTCTATGGTCCCAATGCGGAAAGTTCTTTACTGCATTATACGCTTAATCATGTCATTAAAAATAAGAAGGCCAGTTATGTGGGCGACCAAAGCATTGCCAGGGAATTCATATACACCCCGGACGGAGCAAAAGCCATCGTTGAATTGTCCCTTAACGAAGAAGCGTACGGTCAGAACTGGAATATACCCGGTCATGATGTGATTACTGGAAAAGAACTAATCAAGATCATTCGCGACATAACGGATTATCAAAAAGGAGTATCCACCATTTCAAAGAAGATGATTCAATTCTTGGGGATCTTCAACTCCCAGATGCGTGAAGCGGTCGAGATGTATTATTTGAATGAAGAACCGGTTGTGTTGAACGGGGAAAAATACGAAAAGCTGATTGGACCGGTGCCTCGGACTTCTTATCGTGAAGGGTTGATCGAGACGGTGGAGTATATGAAAAGCCATGCATGAAAAAAACACGGCGTAAGAACGCCGTGTCGGTAATCCCTATAATCAACCTTTCCCAGCTTCGAATCCAGGGTATTTGGTCATGCCGCCATCCGCATATAGTGTCAAGCCGGTGACGTAGCTGGATTCCTCGGATGCGAGCCAAACCGCACATGCAGCGATTTGTTCCGGTTTTCCGATATAGCCCATCGGAATCAGGTCGATGACTTCTTGTGTCGCCTTTGGATCATTGAATTTCTCGGCGTTAATCGGTGTATCGATCGCTCCAGGGGAAATGTTATTCACGCGGATTCCTTTTGGCGCATATTCAAGGGCAAGTGTTTCGGTCATCATTTTGACGCCACCTTTACTTGCTGCATAGTGAACAAAATGTGGCCATGGAATTCTGTCATGAACCGAAGACATATTGATGATGTTTCCTTTAATATCATGTTCTAACATATAACTGATTGCATCCCGACTTGCTAAAAACATGCCGGTAAGGTTGACGTCGATGACCTTTTGCCAATCTTCTAGCGTCAGTTTTTCGCTTGGCACTTCATTTTCAATGCCGGCATTGTTGATCATGATGTCGATGGTACCGAATGTATCCACTGCAAACTGAATTAATTTCTTCACATCTTCTTCTTTTGTAACATCGCCTTGAATGGCTGCGGCCTTCCCGCCTGAAGCTTCAATCGTTTGAATGATTTCCTTATAGTCGTTCTCTTCCGAATGATAATTTAAGACAACTCGTGCTTTTTCCTTTCCGAAGCGTTCCGCCATTGCTTTACCTAATCCTGTTGCGGCCCCTGTGATTACGACTACCTTGTTCTCTAAATCTGTATACATACTATATCCTCTCCCTTATTTATTCTTTTGTGAATCCAATCATGACGCCACCGGCGATGACTAAGATACAACCGATGATGACATAGGTCATTTGTTTCTTTGATTTTTTCTCTCCTAATAGGAAGATGCCGCCTAAAGTGGAAATGACGATACCCATTTGCGAGAATGAAAAGGCAATGGCAACGCCCACTTTTGGATTAGCGAGAAGGAGACCGATATTCCCGGTCGCCCACATGATCCCAGTTAAGATGTTGCGTCCGGCATATTTGTTGAATGGTTTATGTTTAATGGATAGAAGGAAAGCTGCAATAAACATTCCGAACGCTTGTGGCAAGATAGCCGACCACCCGTCAATGTCAAACCATCTGACGACGATGACATAGGTGACAAAACCAAGAGTGGAGACGATCAAGTAAAGGATTCCTTTTTTCATGCTGCCTTCATTTTTTCCTCTACTACCTTCATAGCTTGTCAGCAATACACCGGCGATCAAGAAAATGATGGCAATCACGCCAAGGATGATCGTCGAAGTGGTGTTCCACTCCTTAAAGACGATAACCGCAAAAAATGTATTTCCTAGTATTTGCAATCCGGTTGAAATGGGAACGGTTTTGGAAACGCCCATTTCCTTGACACTGTTGAACTGAAAAAGTTGACCGAACGCCCAGCCAATCCCTGAAATGATTCCGACAATCCAGATGAGGCTCGTCCATTCGGGGGGATTGATGACCGACATCACGATGGCAAACAATAAAGAGCCGATGGTGATACCGAGTGTTTGGTTATATGAGTTGCCTCCGAGTTTTTCGGAAACAAGTACCAAGCTTCCCCACGTTAATGCGGGGATAAGTGCATAGAGAAAACCTTCCACAAAATCCATCTCCTAAGTTACAAACATTTGTATTAATGAAAAGTACTAGTTATTTAGTTAGCTACTAATAAATTTCCCTTGTTTTCTAAAATGAAAACATTTTTTTAATATATTAATTTAGATACATGATTCGTTTCTCCCGAATCAATGGGCTGAAAAATAAACCGGTTTATGGTATTTTTAATTAAAATTAGTTAGGAGTGGGAACATGACGACATTACATGAATGGTTTGAAAAGGGGATACCTGCAAAGGAATTTGTGGAGTCGATGAAAGTGAATAAGGAAGGCTTGCAATCCGTATACGAGCGTTTTTCCATTTCGGAAGAAGACCGTGCATTTTTCGAAGAAGTAAAAGGGAAAGAGCTGAGAGCGATTGTCATTACAGAAGATTGGTGTGGCGACGCGATGATGAATATCCCGATCCTTTTGAACATCGCACAGGCAGCGAATATCGATACGCGGATGATTCTGCGGGATCAAAACCTTGAGCTGATGGATCAGTACTTAACGAATGGAACGGCACGATCGATTCCCATCTTTATTTTCATCGATAATCAAGGGAAGGAAAAAGCGGTTTGGGGCCCTCGAGCACCTAAAGTACAGGAGTTCGTAATGGAATTGCGCAAGGATTTGCCAGCTAAGGAAGACGAACATTTTGAAGCGGCACAAAAGGAGCTTTTTAAGAAAATCGGGGAATCTTATGCCCAAAACGAACAGCTTTGGCAAGAAGTGTACAGCAGTATTAAAGAAACATTGACGAAGGCGTAAACCACTTGCATCCCCGTTTTTAGCGGGGATGTTTTTTTCTTAACCTTACAAAGTTTTGATTCTTTCCTCTTTATTTTCAGTATGTGGTGCGACCGACATGCCCAAAGCCGGGATAGCTGCCAGAGCAACGGTGATAGCGGATAAACTAAAAACCGTGAATAGCGAAGTTATTTTCAGCAATGGACCCGATGAAGCCGTTCCAATTAAGAGAAATAGAATGAAGATGGGCGTGATGATGCCATTTGTTCTGCCGATGAATTTTTCTTCCACAAGTTTAATCATCATGGTGCTTAAGAGTATTTGCATGAACGCCATCATGAAGGCGGTGATGAATCTCATCGATGCCGTTAAAATAAAGGAAGTGGACAGTACTTCGATAACGGTGGAGAGGGCTAACAATAAAAACGTACCAACAAACGTCACCCTCACATGAAGACGATTAACTAAAGTGGCCGCGATGATTCCCCCAATCAGTAAACCAGCCCCTGCTGCAGCGGATAACCATTGAAGGGCTTCTTTTGGCAATTGTAGCCTATCCGTGATCAGAAAAACCTCGAGCGGTTGTACCAGGCCTGCTCCAAGACCCAAGAAACAAAAGATCAGGGCGATTCTTTTCAAATTGTGATTATGGAGTACATAGTGAAAGCCTTGTTTAATTTCTGTAACGATCGTCGAGTCAGCCTGTTTTTCCTTTTTGGCATCCTTCGGTAAAAAGAGCGTGATGACCGTGGATAATCCAAATGTAAGAATTAACAAGGAAAGGGAAACCGAAATGCCAAAATTCGAATAGACGGCCGTACCGATGATGGGTCCCAGAATCAAGAACAGGGAACCTAGGCTTTGCACGATGCCTATCGCCGAACCGACTTGATTTTCAGGGATGTGCCGTTTGAAAATCTTCGCGGAAGAAGGTTGTGAAAATTGAGAGACGATTGCTGAGACGAATGTGGCAAAGAAAACGGCTTCCCACATCCCGAATGAGATGAAACCTAAAATGATCAGAATCGAAACGATGCTGAGCAGCCCGCCGCTAATGATCGTCTTCTTTGGATTCCAACGGTCGGCAAAGGTTCCGCCTATAAAGGAAAATAAGAAGATGGGGGCGTACTCGATGACAGTGATAAGGGATATCGCGACCGGATCCTGATTCGTTTTTTCGATAATGTAAAACAAAACGGCCATATTTCGAATCCATATGCTGATTTGATCAAGCATATCCGAACTCAACATGATCCAGAAAACCTTATTTTTCAATAATTGGTTCATCCACAGGCAGCTCCTTCTTAATTAATCTGACCGTTCGGTTTAATAAATTCCTAAAAAAAATCGTTCTACAGGACTATCGTTAAATAATCGAGGAACATCCTTTCTTGGGAAAAGGATAAGAAAGGGATGTTTGTTCCTCTAGTGTTTCGAAATGCCTTTTAAAAAGACGTCCACGCTTTTGTGATATAGTCTCCTGATTTCAGGAAATTCCATCTCGTAATAGGTGGCATGTAATCCGGCATGCATGCCAAAGAGAATGTACATAAGGTCTTTGGGATTATCTTCGATGAACGCCCCTTCTTTAATTCCCTGGTCAATGACGGCTTCATACGTGTCATAATACTGACTGCGATAAATTTCTAAAATATGCGCAAAAATCTCAGGGTCAGCCGTTTCACTTCCGCCAAATTCCTCAGCGGCTTTAATTAATGGACTTTGCAGATCTTCAAGATAATGGTCTGCCAATGCATATAATTTCTCTACACTCGTGCGGTAGTTCTTTTGCTTGATGTTCCAGGCGCGCTTCCACTCGTCGGCGTTATTCTCGACGATGTACAAGAAAAGTTTTTCCTTGCTTTTGAAATGATAATAAATGCTCCCTTTACTGCTTTCGGAGACGTTTGTGATGTCTTCCATTGACGTAGCGGCGTAACCCTTTTGGGCAAACAATTTTTCTGCTTCTTTAGCTATCTTAAGCTTAGTGGGAGAGGGGGTACTTTGTTGTTTCATGTCAGATAAGCCTCC
Source organism: Peribacillus sp. NPDC097284 (assembly GCF_044761765.1). Classification (NCBI taxonomy): domain Bacteria; kingdom Bacillati; phylum Bacillota; class Bacilli; order Caryophanales; family Bacillaceae; genus Peribacillus; species Peribacillus sp. NPDC097284. The sequence continues at coordinate 79,437 of NZ_JBIWCZ010000004.1, read as the reverse complement.
AATGATAAACTGAACGTTCGGTCTATAATTAAACTATCGTAATTTCCTATAATTGTCAATGATGTTTTGTTATTCAAAAATCCAGCGCGCATTAAATGGAGGCGCACTGGATTAGTTATAGTGATCAAATCAAAAACATCGCAACAATCGTCGTCACGAATAAACCGATGCATACCGGAAGCAAGTTTCGGCGGGCCAATTCGAAGGGACTGACGTTACAAATGGCCGCCGCTGGGATAAGTGCCCATGGAATCAAGGTACCGCCTCCGACCCAGATTGCCGTGATTTGGCCGAGGGCAGTCAACGTCGCAGTACCGCTTCCAATCGCCGTCCCGAATAGTTTTGCGACCGAACCGGCTAGGGAAATACCTGAAAACCCGGAACCATCCAAGCCGGTAATCGCACCGATGCCTGTCAGTGTGACGGCGGCTATCTCTTTCGTCAACGGAACCGAGGCGGCGAGTGCTGCGCCCAAATCGTTGACGATACCGAGAGAGGCTTTCGGTAAGTAGTCCCCGATGATTTTAGTGAAGCCGGAATCGCCCAAATAGAAGAAAGCGGCAATCGGGATGACCGGACCGAAAACCTTGAAGCCAAATTGAAACCCTTGAATCAAGTAGCTCGTTGATTTTTCAAGGCCAAGATGGCCATGGGCCACGAGAGATAAGATCAGCAAGATAAAAACGGCGGTTCCGCCAACCAATGCTGTTGCTTCGCCGCCTTGTAATTTCAGAAGCCAAAGAGCGACGACATCCAGTAAAAAGGCCAATGGGATGAATATCGCAAAAAACCTCTTCTGTCCCATCGTAAGTAACTCTTCATTCATCCCATCCTGGCCTTCGTCGATTGCTTCTTGTACGGTAGGCTGAATGCGACCAAGCCGCATATCCCGCTTCAAGAAGATGAACGCAGAAACCGTGGTCACGACGCCCATTGTGATGACGAGCGGGATGCTGGCTGAAATGACGTCACCGACCGGAATCGAAGCCGCATCAGCCGTGAGTTTTGGTGCCGCTTGAATGACGAAATCACCCGAAAGCGCAATGCCGTGGCCAAATAAATTCATCGCCATCGCCACGCCTAGTGCAGGCAATCCGGCCCGCAATGCGACCGGTAGCAGCACGGCACCAAGCAAAGCGACGGCAGGAGATGGCCAGAAAAACCAGGAAATGCCCATCATGACGATTCCAATCACCCAAAAGGCGAGCGTGGGATTTTTAATGAATCTAGCAAAAGGTGCAATCATGACATCATTGATACCGGACTTCGTCAAGACGGTACTCATGGCAACAATGATGGAAATGATTAAAATGGTCGACATTAACTCGGTAATGGCGAAAGCGAAACTATTGAATACGCCACTGATGGAGGAAGCCAAACTGCCTGTAGAGACGAGCGCCAAAATGAAGATGCCAACGATGCAAATGAGGGTGGTATCCCGACGCTTTACCATAAACCCGATGATCAACACGATAAATAATACATAAATCCAATGGAGAGCCGTCAATCCCATCCCATAATCCATCTCCCTCAAAATCTTCCTGATACAGATTATGAAGGGGAGCCCAAATGGTGAGTTGTTTTAAAAAAGTCATAAATCGGACTTGTTGGAAAGCTGTCCAAGCCATTGTTGAAAAAAAGACAAGAATGGAGAACATTCAAATGAAAGGAAATTGTCAATTCATGATAAAATAAATTAAAAGGTTGTGAATATTTGTACAAGACGGTGAATATAAAGAGTAGGTGCCATGAATAAAAGGCAGAATGCTTTATATCAAAGCGTTTCTACCTTCTTCACGTTAAAAGTTATAATATTGTCGTAGTAAGTAGGCTAGGTATTTGCAATGTGGATGAGCATGAAGATTCTCTAGCAATCCTTTTATGATCGCCGGTCCGAAAGTTTGTTCAGTCAGCTGTTCCTTGAGTAGGATTAATGATTCTCTTTCTATGGACTCTTCGATTTCCTCAATCTTATTATCCATAAGATCGAGTAGCTGTTCCTTTGTCATTTCTTCGCACATGACAGGACTGATTATTTCTGTCAATTCTTGTGAAATAAAAGGAATGGTTGAATGCCTTGCCAGTATATTCGTTTTTTCCACAAGAGATTGCGAGAGTCGGACTAAATCCAACGGTATATTATAGAATAAAAATAAAACAGCATACTGTTGCAAGAATCCTTTTATACAATAGGTTAAATCATATTTTGTTTGAATGATATCGTCCCCATATAGTCGTTCAACCAATGAGAGGATACTCGTTTCATTGATTCTTTCATAGTGTTGAATTCGTGTTATGAGTTCTTCATTTAATGATTGTGCTTGTTCTTTAAAAATAATTTTAGCGAAGTCTGTATGGTTCAGATAAGATTTAAATGAGGTATAGAAAAATTCATATAAAAGGTCTTCATCTGCTGTGTTTTTGACTACGTGGTCAATATCTGAGACGAGCTGTATCATAAAATAATCGACCAGTGCTATAATCAATGCATCTTTTGATTTAAAAGATAAATAAAAGGCACCCTTTGAAATGCCGCAGTGATCGGTGATTTGCTGTACGGAGGTAGCGTTAAACCCTTGTTTTGCAAAGAGTTCGATGGCCGTTTCCATTATGAGTTCCTTTTTAATCATTCCATTCGCTCCTAGGTCATATTGTTGACAAATGACTAATTAGTCATTAGTATAAGTAAATATGTTTGATAAGTCAATTAAGGGTAGGTGTAAAGGTGAGAGGTTTAGTCAATTTTGTTCTAAGGAATAAACTAGCAGTGTGGCTCCTTACAATTATTATTACGGTATCTGGTATTTATTCGGGTACGCAAATGAAAACGGAGACAATCCCGGATATTACAATTCCCTATTTAACGGTGATGGGTGTATATCCTGGTGCTACTCCAGAGAAAGTGATGGATGAGGTCTCGATACCATTAGAGGAAGCGGTTGAAGGGCTTGAGGACGTGAAAGCCGTTTATTCCAATTCGTATTCCAATATGTCCAATATTCAAGTGGAATATGAATATGGGATCGATATGGATGAGGCGAAGCGTGCTCTTGAATCGGCAATTGACGGAGTAAAGTTACCGGAGAAAGCGGAAGAGCCGACGATTACAGCCATCAGCTTAAACATGATGCCTGTTATGGCATTGAGTGTAAGCAGTACAAAAGAGGATATTGTTGAATTAACGTCAACCGTGGAAGATAGTTTACTTCCAAAAATCGAGAAAATCGACGGGGTTGCTTCGGCCACTACCACTGGCCAGCATATAGAAGAAGTTGAATTAACGTATGACGAAGCAAAAATGGCTAAACTGGACCTTACGGAAGATAAGGTAAAGGAAATGATTCAGGCAAGTGATTTAGCTGTATCATTAGGCCTTTACGAATTCGAAGAAGGGGAACAGGCCGTTTCAGTAGACGGTAAGTTCATGACAGCTAAAGAATTGAAGGGAATGCTTATTCCTGTAACACCATCAGCTAGCAATCCAGCACCTTTTGTGAAACTTAGCGATATTGCTAAAGTTGAGCTAGTTGGGAAAGAAGAATCCGTATCACGTACGAACGGTGAAAATGCGATTGCCATTCAAATTGTCAAAGGGCAGGAAGCAAACACAGTTGACGTGGTTAACGATGTGAAAGATCTAATTAAAGAAGAAGAGAAAAAGATTGATGGCCTTGTTGTCGATGTCAGTCTTGACCAAGGGGAACCAATTGAGGAATCCGTTTCGACGATGATAGAAAAAGCGCTATTCGGCGGTCTAATTGCGATATTAATCATCCTTTTATTCCTAAGGGACATTAAATCGACGATCATTTCGATCATTTCGATTCCTGTTTCAATCTTTATGGCCTTCCTAATCTTAAATGGCCTGGGAATCACATTAAATATCATGACATTGGGTGCGATTACGGTTGCCATCGGACGTGTAATCGATGACTCGATCGTTGTTGTTGAAAATATTTACCGACGCATGCATTTGAAAGATGAAAAATTAACGGGTCGTGCATTGGTGCGAGAAGCGACAATCGAAATGTTCAAGCCAATCATGTCATCAACATTAGTAACGGTTGCGGTATTCGCTCCGCTTATCTTCGTTGGCGGTATGGTAGGCGAACTGTTCACGCCATTTGCATTAACCATGACATTTGCCCTTTTGGCTTCGTTAGTCGTTGCCATAACGATTGTGCCGGCATTATCTCACTTCTTATTTAAGAAAAAATTATATGGTGAGAAGACCGAGAGTAATCATAAAGAGCTTGGCAAATTAGCTAAGGGATACAAACGTGTTCTTAGATGGACATTGAATCATAAAGTGATCACTTCCATCATATCTGTGGTTCTATTAGCCGGCAGTTTGGCGTTAACGCCATTAATCGGTTTTAGTTTCTTAGGTAGCGAAGAAGAAAAAGTGATGTACTTAACCTACACACCAGAACCAGGGGAGCTCAAAGAAGAAACATTAGCGAACCTTGAAGTGGTGGAAAAGAAGTTACTGAAACGTGACGAGATTGATATTGTTCAGTTATCCGTAACAGAGGATGGCGACTCCATGGCCGCAATGATGGGCGGGGGCGGAAGCGGTGCCCTCATGTACCTGATCTTTGACCCAGACATGAAAAACTTCCCGGAAGTACGGGAAGAGATTGAAGAATATGTCTTCAATATTGGTCAATCAGGCGAATGGAAGAGCCAGAACTTCTCGTCTATGTCTGTGGCGAGTGATGAAGTCAGCTACACGTTCTACAGTGAAGATTTAGGTAAATTAAATGACGCGGTAAAAACAGTAGAAGGCGTTATGAAGAAAAATGACGGCTTAAAGGACGTTTCTTCTAGTACAGAGGATGCCTATGTGGAATATACATTCAAAGTAGAACAAGATGAATTATTGAAGTATGGATTAACTACAGCTCAAATCATTGGGATGTTAAGCCCTTCTACCCAAGAAGAAGTATTAACAACCATTGAAAAAGACGGTGAGTCAGTAGAAGTCATCGTTCAGCAAGATCAAGACGAACAGCCAAAATCAATTGATGATATGTTAGATAAAAAAGTACCAACCGCAACAGGTACGACGATGAAACTTTCTGAATTGGTCACGGTTAAAGAAGGAACCACGTTGAATACATTGGCCCGTAGTAAAGGTGAATACTACGCCACTGTTTCAGGAACCATCACAGATAAAGATATTTCAAAGGCTACTTCTGAAATAGATGAAGACATTGATAAATTAGACTTACCAAAAGGCGTGACAATCGGTGTAGCCGGTGTAGCAGCGGATATGTCAGAAACATTTACCCAACTTGGTTTAGCCATGATCGCAGCAATCGCAATCGTGTACTTCATCCTTGTTGTCACATTCCGTGAGGGTGTCGCACCATTTGCTATCCTGTTCTCCTTACCGTTTACGGTCATTGGTTCGTTTGTAGGTTTATTAATCGCTGGTGAAACGATCTCGGTATCGGTCATGATGGGACTTCTCATGTTAATTGGTATCGTTGTAACAAATGCCATCGTACTTGTAGACCGGATCATTCATATGGAACGTGATGGTATGAGTATGCGTGAAGCCATTCTAGAAGCTGGCGCAACACGACTCCGTCCAATCCTGATGACGGCCATTGCAACCATCGGAGCATTAATGCCATTAGCATTCGGCTCAGGCGGCGGCGGTTTAATTTCAAAAGGTCTTGGTATTACAGTAATTGGTGGATTAGCAAGTTCAACGCTATTAACATTGCTTATCGTTCCAATCGTTTACGAAGTATTATCAAAACTATTCAAGAAAAAACGTAATGAAATAGACGAAAACTAAAAGAGAGCCCTGCAGGATGATGATCATCTTGTGGGGCTTTTTTTGCGGCATTCCAGGAGATATTATCGGTGCCGACCTCAATGAAAGTATTGCTACAGTCCCTTTTCTAGAAGAAGAGTTGGTAACGGCTAATCATAATGCTAAGGATATGGTCCGCGCTCAGAAAACGGATGGCTTCAAATAAAAGCTTATCATTTAATATTAATCGTTATTGGGCAAGCCATAAATAGTCATCTCCTTCAGATTCATAGTAACCTTTTTTTTACTATACCGAAATACTCTTACATTTACAGAATTATTTCCACGCCACTTGTTATATTAATAGGGGTCATTCTCATAGAGGCCATCATCCCTTTGAATGGTTTTAAAACCATATCCCACCGAATCAGTGAGTAATTTCTAAATAAAAAGCATTAGTTTCTTTATTTTCAACTATACATCGAGTATTCTTAATGGGAGATAACCACTAGGATAAAAGAGGGATAATTCGTGAAGCACCTATACAGTGAAATACTACAATTTAGGGGTACGCATTATGACTTTGGATTCATGCAGGGGGAAAAGTTAAAGGATTCCCTCACTGTTAAAAATCGTGAAGATCAGTGGAAAGTAAGGCAGCCACGTTTTACGGTTGAAGAGGAAGAGGTCAAAAATGCAATTACTTCATTTGCACCTGGCGTATGGGAAGAAATACTCGGGTTCCAAGAAGCATTAAAATGGCCAATCGAACGTGTTCTCCAGGAGTTCGGCGGCTATAGATTGGATTATGTTCGATCGGGTTGTTCGATCATGACAGGCGATTCGTATTTGGTGCGTAATTATGATTACCATCCGAAAACCTATGAGGGACGTTATGTGCTATTCCAGCCGACGGACCAGGGGTATGCGAGCATCGGTCCGAGCCAACGCGGGACTGGACGGATGGATGGGATGAACGAAAAAGGGCTATCGATAGGGTATAACTTCATGAATCGGAAAAATCCCGGCGATGGATTCATTTGCTGCATGATTGGCCGATTGATATTGGAGTCTTGTGCAAATGTCGAGGAAGCCGTTGCGATGCTGAAGGAAATTCCGCATCGACATTCATTCACATACGTCGTTCATGATGGAAGTGGGAAGAGTTTTATAATAGAAACGTCCCCAAGAAATGTGGAGGTCCGGACAGCGACTGCCTGCACCAATCATTTTGAGATCCTGAAGCATGAAAACCGTCATCATCTTGTGGATTCGAAACGGAGATTGGACACTATCCATCAACAACAGGATAGCATCTCGGATACATATGAAGCATTTCGTTTGTTTAACGACACCAATCAGGGTGTTTTTTCCGATTTGTATAGCAGCTGGGCAGGAACGATTCATACGTCGGTTTATTTGCCGCGTGAAATGAAAGCATGGATTGCACTGGGCGGCAATCAAGAGCCTACGGTTTTGGACTTTGCAAAATGGCTTGCAGGAGAAGATATTGAAAAAGAAAGAATCATGGGTGTGATTGATACCACCATCCCATTTGTACATATGGATGAAGGGGCGAATTGGTTCCGTGAGTAAGAGTGGATAATGGAGGCTCGATCTTTGGATTGGGCTTCTTTATTTATTCGTGTCTCCAAAATTGAGTGTATTTTTACATGATGAGGGATAATATGTAGGGATGACGACATCATTATTAGATTAAAACGAATGAACATAGTATGAAACAATGCTGTGTAAAGGGATAGTTGTATAATAGAATGGATGGTAAAGTGGATACATATAAAATCTAACAGAAGATTCTACCAAATGGGGAATAGAGGGAGATAAATCATGGAAACAAAAAAGGTATTACCCGTTCTTTTCTTAGTGATGTTTTTAGTCATGGTTGGGTTTGGAATCATCATTCCCGTCATGCCTTTCCTGGCTGAAAAAGTGGGAGGAAGCCCGACAGAGCTTGGTCTTTTGATGGCTGTCTATTCGTTCATGCAATTGATATTCGCACCAATGTGGGGCCGGATATCTGACAGGATTGGCCGGAAGCCGGTTATGATGATCGGGATTGCAGGCTTGGCTGTTTCGTTTTTCATCATGGCATCGGCGGATTCTTTACTGGTGTTATTCATCGCCAGGATTATCGGGGGTGCCTTATCTTCAGCGAATATGCCAACTGCCATGGCATACGTAGCAGATATTACGACACCTGAAGAACGGGGAAAAGGGATGGGAATCATTGGGGCCGCTACAGGACTTGGCTTCATATTCGGTCCGGCCATTGGTGGGATATTCTCGGAGACGAGTTTGAATATGCCGTTTTACATCGCCGGCATTTCATCCATCATTACCCTCATATTAGTCATGATATTACTGAAAGAATCGCTTACTGAAGAAAAAAGATCCCACCGGACGGAAGAAAAGGTGTCCATGTGGAAATCCTTTAAAGGCCCGATGAGCGTCCTGTTTATTCTGCAATTGATCATTACCCTTTCCATGGCGGGCTTAGAGACGACGTTTGCTTATTTTGCAGCCCAAAAGGCTGATATAAGTCTTGTTCAATTAGGTTATATCTTTATGATCATGGGATTCGGTAGTGCGATTGTTCAAGGTGGATTAATCGGACCGATGACCAAGAAGTTCGGGGAAGGAAACGTCATTCGAATCGGAATTGTCGTATCGGCGATTGGATTTGTGCTCATCTTGTTCTCGACTAATTTCTGGACATCGGCGATTTTCCTGACGATTTTCGGATTGGGGAACGGTGTCATCCGCCCTGCCATCTCGGCACTGGTCACTAAAAGTTCAACATCCGGCCATGGTGGGGTCACGGGCTTACTTTCTTCCTTTGATTCATTCGGAAGGATTGCGGGCCCTCCTATAGGTGGTTGGTTATTCTCCATCTACATCGGTTTACCTTTTATATCCGGTGCGATCCTATCGCTGTTTGCATTGGTCCTTTATCAAGTGTTCCATGCAAGGAAACGATTAGTGGAAACAAGCAGCTAATCGAGAACATAAATAAGAAAAAACGAGTTAGGAAATTCCTACTCGTTTTTATTTTTGGCTGATGACTTTGATCTTGGAGAGCACCCAATCGTATTCCCCGCTTGAAATTACGCTATCGCAATATTCGCATTGTCCGGATGCGTTGATACTGACATTCGCTCCACAGTTTGGACATTGCGTCACATCATATTTCTCTTTTTGAGTCTCGGTCAATACTGTTTCCTTACGGATCAGTGTCCAGATATAAGACATGTGAATATCCCGGTCAGGATTGCCTTTGAGGACTTTCTTGGTGTGATCATCGATTACGTAATCATTCATCCGGGCTTTGATATATACATCGAGTTCGTCATTGGATCCGTCATTTTCATAGCGAACGATTTTCGATTCAAGGATGGCGATATTTTCAACCACATTCGTTTTATGCTGGTCAATATAGGACTGTAATTGCCGGTTATGCATATTGAATAATGGATCGGTTTCAAACGGTCTGATGCTGTTCCACTGTTTCTCCATCCAAGCTTGCTGTAATTGGAGAAACATATTATTGATTTTCGATAAAAACACTTCATCATGAAACAGAGGATCTTTCGATTTCAATCCTGCAAGATTAGCGTCTATAGGCCGGTAGGCAGGCTCTGGGCTTTTTACGGTATTCCTATTGGATGTGGTGCCTCTTCGTTGTGTTTGTTGGTTGCTTTTACCGAATTTTTTATAGGCAAAGAAAGCGATGATCAAAATGACTCCCAATACGGGATATTTTTTTAGAAAGTAAAACAAAAACCATAAGTCGATGCCTTCCCCTGAAGTCGTGGAAGTATTGACGAATTCGTCTTCCGGTTCCTCATTATGCGATACACCATTCCCCACATCGGCTAGTGTGACATCGACGGGAAAGATGAGAAGGGAGGTGAAACAGAGAAGCAGTGTGATGATCCATTGAATGTTCCATTTATTCATCATCCTAATTTATTCCCGCATTCTGCACAGAATTTAGAATTCGGCGTATTGGGATGGCCACACTCCGTACAAAAAGTGGCAACAGCCTTTCGTTCTACTTTCGTTCCGCAATTTCCACAGAATTTTGCGCCTTTTTGATTGTCATGATTACACTCAGGACACTTTTCGGTTTGTTCAGACGGTGCCGTTTTCTCCGTGTGCAATGGTTCATTGTTCTGGTTGCCGCCTTGAAGAGATTGGGAAATGAGTTGCCCAAAACCGAGGCCGGCACCAAATCCCATCCCGGCTTGCATCATATCACCGGCAGAGCCTTCCTTTTCAGAAACATTCTCTAAGGCATCAAGCTTTCTGACATCTTTGTAGTTGTTCATGCCACCCATCATGTTAATGCGCGTTCTTTCTTTCAAGAACTTCGTTAAATCTTCCGGCAAGGAAATGTTGGTGATGGTAAAGGAAACGATTTCAAGTCCCATATCCGTGAATTCGTTTTCCAGTTCCTGTTTCATCGCATCGTTCATCACTCGATAGTTCTGGGATAACTCGGTGATCGTCACACCTTGTTTGGCAACGACATTGGAAAATTCGCTTAAGACATATTCCTTCAATTGCCCTTTTAGTTCATTCAACTTATAGATCTTGTTTGTGGAACTGACGGTATGAATGAACATCTTGGGGTCTTCAATCCGAAAACCAAAGGTTCCGAAAGCCTTGACTTCCACTTGTTCAAACTTTGGATCATTAATCCAAATCGGGTTGGATGTCCCCCATTTCTGATCGATGAATTTTTTTGTGTTTACAAAGTACACATCGGCTTTGAACGGGGATTTGAATCCGAAAGCCCAGCCTTTAATGTCTGCTAAGATAGGGAGGTTCTTCGTCTCAAGCTTATACATTCCTTCGCTAAATACATCAGCCACTTTTCCTTCCTCAACGAAAACGGCGTTTTGGCCTGGGCGTACGGTCAACTGTGCCCCATTTTGAATCTCGTTATCTTTCATGGGGAACTTATAGACCAAGGTATCGTTGGTGGCGTCTTCCCATTCGATAATATCAAGAAATTGTTTACCTATAAAATCCTTAAAACCCATAGTGTCATCCTCATTTCAACATGTAGTACGTCCCGATTGCATTTCTATATATATTCATATATTGATAATATTTCCCATTACATTTTATAATAAATGGTAAATGGTGTAAATGATTAAGGGGAATCTATGAGTCTACCTGTTGGTTTGTTCAATATTCAAGATATCCTTTCATAATGAAGGTTTTGGAGGGATTCGTGAACGAAACCACGAACTGTTTAGATAACGTAAAGAACAAATTCCACCTATATAGCTGACAAGCTAGGAACAGGACATTTACTAAAGCACTAGATAAAAAACACGAGGTGAAGGGGAATTATCATGAAAATTACTCCATCTGCAAAAGTAGGGAATTTCGAAACGGGAATCTTTTCGGAGCTGGCGAACCGTAAACAAAAGGCGTTGAGGGAAGGCAAGGATGTTATTGATTTGAGTGTCGGAAGTCCGGATATGCCTCCGCCGGACTTTGTAAGAGATACACTTGTAAAGTATGCAAAAGATCCAACTGCATACGGGTATACGTTGAAGGGAATACCGGAATTCCATGATGCTGTTTGTTCTTTTTATGAACAGCGTTACGGGGTGCATCTTGAGCCGGATACGGAAGTATTGCAGCTGATGGGATCGCAGGATGGACTTGCCCATTTGGCGACTGCGATGATTGACCCGGGCGATTATGTGTTGGTGCCCGATCCGGGCTATCCGATATATGAAGCAAGTGTGAATCTTGCAGGTGGCGTGATCTATCCGATGCCGCTTACGCAAGAGAATCATTTTCTGCCCCAGCTGAGTGATATTCCGGCAGATATCTTGGCCAAGACGAAGCTGATGATCCTTAGTTATCCAGGAAATCCAGTCACGGCCCTTGCGGATGAAACCTTTTTTGCCGAGGTCGTCTCCTTTGCAAACAGGAACGACATTCTGGTCGTACATGACTTTGCCTATTCAGAACTGATTTTCGATGATCATCCTCAGATCAGCTTCCTATCCATCCCGGGTGCAAAGGAGATTGGAATCGAGTTCAATTCGCTTTCAAAAACGTTCAATATGGCCGGCTGCCGTATTGGGTATGCAGTCGGAAATCAAGAGGTACTGAACATCTTAGGGACTTTGAAGTCCCATATCGATTATGGGGTCTTTTACCCGATTCAAAAGGCCGCCGAGATGGCACTTACCTCCAACCTTTCCTTGTTGTCCGATCAGGTGAACGTATATGAAGCCCGTCGTGACGCCTTGATATCGGGTCTCGCAAAATCCGGTTGGCACGTGCCGAAAACTGCTGCGACAATGTTCATTTGGGCCCGCATTCCGGCTGGATGGAAGTCACGCGACTTTGCCTATAAACTGATTGAAAAGGCGGGTGTAACCGTGGTCCCAGGAGATGCTTTTGGAAAACAGGGTGAAGGATATGTTCGAATGGCCCTTGTCCAGCCGGTTGAGAGATTGACAGAAGCGGCCGAACGGATAGGGGCGTTTTTGATAGACTATCAAATAGTGGCGCAGGATTAGATGGAAGATCCTAAGCCTAATGTCATTTGTTATTTCGGATTAGGTATTTCCAGACCGTTCATATAGTTGAACGGTCTTTTCTTGTTATTTAATTCTTTCCCCATTTCGTTGGGACTAGGTAAGCTAAAGTGGCCGCTACTGTTGCAATCAATAAAGTCGGGATTTGTGACTGGTCACCAAAAGTCACTTCCTGGGTTAATGGGAGGCTCAGTTGTGCGTTGGTGGGATCGGGAGTGTATGTAGCGGTTAATAATAGACCTGCTGAAATGTGTAGCAAGGTAAAGAGCAACAAGAAGCTCAATATGAATATCGCATACTTTTTCATGGTACACCTCCTATTTTATTTACGACTACCCTGTTAGAAAGGTTTCAAAAATTCCCATATACAAGTGCTAAGGGATTAAGCTTTTCTATAAGCCCATCAGTATTTTTTTACCTATAAATTACTTTTATGGTTGATAATTGTATGTATTTAACATATAGTGTGTATATAGATATAAACACCATAACAGTTTGAGAGGAGTTTAGATGATGAATACATGGAAAGATGCTTTTTGGCTCGCAAGTATCGAATGGAGGAAATCTTGGTTCGGCACGCTATGTTTATTCTTTGCACTGTTTGTACTGGCTGCTTCCTATTCATGGATTTTGGAAGTGGAGACTCAGGCACCATCACTTTTGACCGACATTGGTTTTATATTGTCATTTGGTTGTGTGGCCTTCATGGTAAGGCCGAAAGAATTGCAGCTTCAAAAGGTGGAGGGAGATGTTTGGGTGTCCCCGTTTTTCATGATGTTAAATATGCTTCCTATCGAAAAGGAAGTATTGATTAAAAGCCGGTTTGTTCACATGCTGTTCCCTAGTCTGCCTTTCCAGGTTTTGTTCTTGTTATTATTTACTCCAAGACTTCTAGAATCCATGGTTGTTTTGGAGTATGTTGCCTTCTCGATTATCTGGCTGGCTTTTGGTGTTTCGTCCTCTTTCGTTTTTGCAGCAAGTGATGTAGGGGAACGAATCACCCCGATTAAGTTAGGTATATATAGTGTAGTCTTTTATGGTGGAGTGACGGCCGTGCTCGTGTGGTTATCCTTGAAAACAGATAGGGGAGTTGTCGGTTGGGCGATGGAAGCCGCGAAGAACTTCGCAATTGGTTCTAGTCTCATTTCGGCAGTCGTAACGGTCGGGGGCTATTACTTCTGGAAGCGATATATGAAAAAGAAAATGTTCCAAATTGATTATCTAAAATAATGATATATAGGGAGGAGAAGTAAAGTGGAGCTGCCGGTTCGTTTATCAAAAGAATCAAGAATCCCCATTTATCATCAGATAACGGCACAAATCCAAGCTTTGATAGCAAGCGGACAGCTGTCTTCGGGTTCACCTTTGCCATCGATCAGGATGCTTTCTAAAGATCTGGAAGTCAGTGCCATCACGACCCGTAGAGCTTATCAAGATTTAGAAACGGAAGGCTTTATCACAACAATCCAGGGAAAAGGGACGTTCGTTGCAGACGTTGAGGAAAGCCTACTCCGCAGTGTGAAAATAAAATCAGTCCAGGAAGCCATGAAAAATAGCATTGAAGCTGCACTTCAACAAAACTATTCATTCAAGGAAATTGAGGAGATTTTTACGGGTTTAATAGAAGAGCTCAAAACGGAAAAAGGAGAGGGGAAACCATGACAACGTCGCTTGAGATTCATTCTGTCAAAAAGAAAATCGAGGACTTTTCGTTGGGACCGATTGATCTGACGCTAGAGCCAGGTACCGTGACAGCCTTGATTGGGAATAATGGCGCCGGGAAGAGTACACTGCTGAAGATGGTCATGCAATTGGCGCGACAAGATGCTGGTGATATTATCATTTTTGGGAAGAATACGAAGCAGGAAGATGAAGCCTGGAAACAAAAAGTCGCTTATCAGCCGCAAGCTTTGATTGGCTGCGATTCGTTTACGGGGCATGAATTACTGCGGTTATCTTCTAGATGGTATCCCACTTGGGATAAGGTATTGTTTGACGAGGTGATCACAACCTTCGAGGTCCCCCTGAATAAGAAGTATGGAAAGTTGTCCCAGGGAAATCAACAAAAGCTAATAGCTGCGCTGACTTTAGCAAGAAATGCCGAACTATTGATCCTGGATGAGCCAACGGCTTCTATGGACATCATCTCAAAACAGCGATACATGAATTTTTTGATTAAGTGGATGGAGAGGGAAGGGAAAACCATCTTCTTTTCGACCCACCAAATGGAAGACATCCGCAAACTTGCTGATTACCTGATTTTCATGAATCACGGCCAGCTCATCGGTCATTTCGAAAAGGATCAGTTGGGACAGCAATATAAACGGTATTGGTTAACAGAGGATTTGCCGGCATTCTCCATTCCAGGGGAAATAGAAAGAAAGGGATTGCGGATGATTACGTCTAATTTGCCACTCGAAACAGAAGCGTATTTTCAAAAGGAAAACATGCAGTGGCATACGGATGAATTTGTTGAACTAGAGGAAGCCGTCACCTATTTGTTAAAGTGAGGTGCGGTGATGCTATAAGGATCTAAAAGGGAGTTCTGTCTTTGGATGGATCTCCTTTTTTTGGTCTAAGGGATTTTCTAGGGGGGCATGAATTTCCCGAACGCTAAAAGGACAAGCAGCATATGATATAGCAAGTTCGTACCATTGTAGTGTGGACGGCACTGATAATAGGGGATAGAGAAAATTGATTAACTGGAAAGTTCGTTTTAAAAATCCTACGTTTATTTTTACTGTATTTTTGCCAGGTGTTTTGATGGTAACGCAGATGGTTGCTGCGTTTATCAATAACTTTATACACCCGATTGGCTTTACCATCACCGATGATGCATTGAACGGGGCTATGGGGATCATTAATTTCATTGCGCTTACGTTTTTTGGAATCGGCGGCGTAATTGACCATACGACACAAGGCATGAGCGACAGTGATGAGGCTAAGAAATACGAGAAACCTAAATAGTAGATCATCCTTCTTGAATCAAAGAAAGCGGAGAGACCAGATACCACCGTCTATCTATGGAACGGTGATATCTGGTTTCTTTTTTTAATTTTGAATAGGATTTTTCAAACTTCCTCCAATGGAAGTCTTGCTTCCTTTAGAGAATGCCGTGAAGAACCAGATTGTATTGATGAGTACATTCATCCCACTGACAATGACCACGCCGATGAGTGATGAAGTGAAGCCTTCCATTACACCAAGAAATACGACTATGCCGATCATGGGTAGCAAAGACAGTAAGGATAGTGAGCAGAATACGGCCATTACATATTTCATCCACTCCAAGCCGATAACATACAGGAGCAATGGGACGAAATACAGTACCAGCATCATCGCAATGGAAAGCCACATCCCGATAGAATTAAATTGATTCGCATTTTTACCTGTATCCGCTAGTGGTGAAAGAGAACTCAAAACGATGACCATGCAAAATAGCAAAGCTGAAAATAATGTCATGATGATTATTTTCTTTTTATTCCTCATAAAAAACCCCCAGTCTATTATTGAAATTACTTACAATGGTTCATACATGATTATACTTAATTTAACATAATTTAACAGTGTCGTTTTTTATATTTGATCTAAGAAGTTTCTAAGTTTTTGTCTGGATTGTAGAGTTCATCCTCAATACAAAGCTTTTTTTTGAAAAAAAGGTGAATCAAGGAATGAAAGCGAATGTACTTCATATATTTAAAATTGTGTTTCATTTACAGATTGGGGGAGAAAAAAGATGAGTCTTAGATTACCTGTTTCAAAATGGCTTGTGGCCGTACTTGCACTTGCCGCATTGTTGGTAGCTTTCGTTTTCAGTCCGGCCAATGCTTCGGCGTCCATTAATTATGGAGACGAAGTGGCTGCAGTAGCAGCAAAACAAGTGGGAAGCCCTTATAAATATGGCGGAACGACACCAAAAGGATTCGATGCAAGTGGACTCACTCAATATGTTTATAAACAAGCGGCGACAGACATGAAAATTCCAAGAACCAGTGCGGAACAGTATAAGAAAGGAAAGGCTGTAAAACAGAAAAACTTAAAAACAGGTGATTTGGTGTTTTATGCGACCGGTAGCAAGAAAGGCAAGGTTTCCTTCGTCGGCATTTATAATGGGAACGGTACATTTGTCGGAACGACCACAAAAGGCGTGAAGGTCGTGAAGATGAGCGACAAGTATTGGAAGGATCGCTATATCGGGGCTAAAAGGCTCATCAAATAAAATAATGTTGCCAAAAAAAAGCATAGGAAGCATCTCATTCGATGCCTCCTATGCTTTTCGCATGTGTAATCACGGTACGATGATTTCCTGCAATACCGCATTTCCGTTCTTCACTTTCACCACGGCCATGGCCGTTTTTGCAGCAGCGGACATTTCCAGTTCCAATGCCTTGTCTTTAGGAGCGTAATAATTATCTAAGCCATATTTAATGTGAATGGACGAGGCCCTTTGTAAATCATAGGGGATTTGTAATTTTCCTTTGAGATACATGTCTTCATCCGGTTTTTCCTTCGATACATGGTGGACGCCGTAATGCCCATTACTGTCTTGTTTTAATGAAACATATACACTTTTGTAATCTCCGACATTCTTACTGTGGAAATCAGTTTTCACCGTCTCATCAAGTTGGTCGAGCGTGACGGATTCTATCTCATATCCTAATGCTACATAGCTTCCCCTGAATAAGTCCGTCGGATCGATCGGAGCCGTTCGGATTTTGATTTCTTCACCAAACAAAGTTGTCCAGACGGGTGGAACCGCCAGGGCTATAAGAATCAAAACAGGAATGGCGAATACGATGAGCGGGTGCAAAAATTTATTACGATTCAATGGATTCCCCTCCTTTTTGGCGTTGTTTTTCAAAGAAGAAGCCAAACACAAGGAGCAGGAGGCCTCCGATGATGAAGGTCAGTGACTTCGGCAGGAATTCAAAGGAATCGATATAGTACCTGAATATCAATGCACATATGATCACGATACTGGTCAAGCTTCCTTTTTGTATCAGGTAAAGGAGAAAAAGAAAATAAACTAAAGGAAACCATATGGCAAGCTCGTAAGTTAAGAAGATAGCCGCAATCCCGTGGAGGAGATGTCCTTGAATATGGGTGATTCTCTGCAACTTAACTGGAACGCGAATGTAAGCGAGCAGGATTCCTACGATAAAAAGAATCGAGAGAATGATGGTATCCCCGTTACCCTCCACGAGCTTAGGTACGAATTCCATGAGAAAAAGGATGAGGGCATTGATCGTTAAGCCATTAACGATAAAGGATAGAAACCTAGGATAGTTGAGTTGCTTTACTAGAAAATATAAAGCCGGTAGAAGGATGATAATGGCCAGCGGGTAAGACGTTTCATCAAGAAAGATGCTGCCATTAAGGTACACGAAAAGTAAAAAAGAAGTGAATAGGAGGACAATGGCGTCCTTTAGGTAATATCCGATGCAGATGGCTCCAATCCCCCATAACAAAAAGGAACTGTTAAAATTGATGCTGATGTTAAACATCTGCTCGACTAAAAATATACCTGCTCCAAATATGAGAATCCCGACATAATGCAGACTTCGGGAGGTTTTTGGAAAGCGTGTCTCCCACCTGACCCCGGCAACATTCACGCCAATCAAACAGGCGATGATCAATAGGAATTTAACGCCTTTACTTATATACATCCAGTTGCTGGCCACGAATGTTAAGACCCCAAGGCCTAAAAGGACGGCTCCAATCGCTAATAGGATGGAGATGAAACTTAAAGAGGCCTTCACATGATAGGAAGCTAACATCTTTTTCTTCTCTTCCTCGGAAATGGTCCCGCCATTTTGCAGGTAGGTAAATTCTTGTTCAAGAAACTCAAACTGCTTTTTGGTTATTTCTTTTTTGACCAAATCAATTCCCCCTTTCCATATCCTTCTATTATACGGATTGGATTGGGGAAGTTGAAGTAAGAAGAAAAAACAACTTGAAAAAATTAACAAAATAATTTCCGCAGTACCTTGCATTAAACAGTAGCATGTGGTAAATTATTAAATAAGATGTATTATTCGCTGTCAGGTACTATTCATTAGATAGTACCTAGACATATCAGAAAGGAGTGATGGTGCATTGAATGTACAGTTTAAGAAGGGCGTCTTGGAGCTATGTGTACTGGTGTTGCTTGATAAGCAAGATCGATATGGCTACGAGCTAGTTCAGAAGATTTCAGACCAGATTGAAATATCGGAAGGGTCGGTTTATCCACTGTTACGAAGATTGACGAAGGAAGAGTACTTTACGACATATTTGCAAGAATCATCAGAGGGTCCACCACGTAAGTATTACAAGTTGACTGATAAAGGGCGGGAATACCTTCACGAATTGCTGACAGAGTGGAATGAATTTTCTAATGGAGTCAATCAATTAATCGAGGAAGGTGTCGCAAATGAATAAAGAACAATTTTTAAAGCAGTTGGAAGCTTCCCTAAAGAGGCTTTCTATAGAAGAAAGGCAGGATATCCTGCAAGATTACGAAGAGTACTTCACAATTGGAATAGAAAAGGGAAAGTCGGAGCAGGAAATCTCAGCGTCCCTAGGAAACCCAAAACAAATAGCCAAGGAGCTTCTGGCATCCTACCATCTTGATATGGTTCAACAAACGACTTCCACGGGAAACATCTTACGGGCAGTATGGGCCGTGATTGGATTGGGATTCTTCAATATTGTGATTGTCCTCGGGCCTTTCATTGCACTGGTGGGCGTCGTGTTTTCGGGATGGGTAGCATCTTTAGGGTTCATCCTCGCTCCACTTAGCATCCTTATTAATCTGTTCATGGGTGAATTTAGATTGTTTGATTTGTTCTTTTCCCTTGGTATTTGTGGAATCGGAATATTCATCGCGATGGGGATGTTCATTGCAACTAAAACTCTTACTAAAGGATTTATTCGTTACTTGAAATTTAACGTGTCTCTTGTAAAGGGTGGTGTGAAGCATGGGTAAAAAATTATCAATCCTTGCGTTGTTTCTATTGATCGTTGGCGGTATTGGCAGTCTCTTTACGTATTCACAAACCAATCATGATGAGATTACGACAGAGAAAAAGGTGAGTGCCGAAATGGTAAAGGATATCGAGGTCCGTTCGGATAATGCAACGGTAGAAGTTCTTCCGACTTCGGATACAGAGATTAAAGTGGAGCTTGTCACAAAAGGCGTGGATGTGTCTAAGTTGGATTTAGCTGCCGACGTGGAAGGAAAGAAGCTGACCATTAGATTGAAGGAACCTAACCTCTTCAGCATTGGATTTAACTTTCAATCCTCTCATTTATACGTATATGTCCCGCAAAAGTCGTATGATTCCTTTGTCTTCGATAATGATAATGGAAAAATGAAAATGTCGGAATTGGAAATAAAGGATTTGAAAGTGAAAACGGATAATGGACGGATTGAATTAAATAAGATTGTAGCTGAAAACATTGATGCAAAAAGTGCAAATGGCAGGTTGGACCTTAATGATGTAGAGGGCAATCTCAAGGGCTCCTCAAATAATGGTAAGATATCGCTCGTTACAAAGGATTTAGATCGGAACATTCAATTAGAGAGCGACAATGGAAAGATTATCATTAAAACGGATAAAGAACCGACGAATACAACCTTCAAGGTATCTGTCGATAATGGTACCATCAATATCCTCGATAAATATGAGGGGAATACGGTCATTGGAAAGGGAGAAAATCTGGTTGATCTAGAATCGAACAACGGCAAAATTGAAGTGACCAAATAATGTAGTAACCCAAACGTCCCCCGCCTGGCAGGATTCCTGCCAGGCGGGGGACGTTTGTCCGTTCATGACAAAAGCACCCAACTGATCTGGTCGTTATTCGTTAGTTAAAATGGCTTGTATCCTTGGGGATGGATATACAAGTTCATGGAAGCTCAGTACGCATTACAGCTCAATCAGTTAGATGCCTTTACTTGTCTTCTACTGCGTCAGGTGCAGAGAAAATAAGGGGGTAGTAGGTTTGCAAAATGTGAAACCATGGTAAGTAATTTTCAAGTATCGTCTGCCTTGTTTGCTTCTCTACCTGTCAGCTCCTTTCTGGAATTGGTGAATCTACTTTATCACTTACCCAAAATATGAAAGGATTTGTCCGATTTTATGAATAAAAATAGAAATCGTTCACACCTCCTAGCTTGCATATGTGCTGAACTATCTAATTCATCTAGATCATCGTTACTTGCTACCTATATTTCTTATGGTGAAGGGGGGACTCTAGTTCATTCCCTTATTCATAACGATATTCAGAACTTTTTTTAGATAAGTGATTGAGACCCTTTCTTTAGACCCTTGGATAACTTTTATGAGAAAACCGTTGGTATGACTGGTTTCATCGATGCCTATCAGGAAAAAGTAGGGACGTTCCTTTTTTATTCACAGACAAGTATCGGATATGTGAAGGAAGGAGGTGGTTATCCACAACTGAATACAGGTTATTTACAGGAAGGGAAGAGGAAATCAGAGGAAATCCTATCGACTCTGACGATGTGGGAAGGAACATGGGGTTTTCTGAGTGAAAGGAAGGATAAGGATGCATGACAAAAAACACTCGCCCAAAAGCCAGTGTTCACTGAGTTATATGATTCACTTTATTTTTTCAGGCGCTCTTTCTGAATGGCGAAATAGGATTGGAGGGTTTCTTTCTTCTGTTGTAAAATGTCCAGAACATATTCACCATGATTGATGTGTCGGTACACTGACATGTGTCGTTCCAGTTGCTCGTATGTATGTTTTTTCAGGTAGTCGAGATAGTCGGATGGACTTTGGTTGTTTAAGATCCGTTTCTTAGATGATCCTGTTTCAGTCATTGCGGATTTTACCCGGGAAATCACCCAGTCTTCGCACCATTTATTCAGCGTCTGGTACATGTCCATTGCCAGGTTATACTTCGCACGAATGGGCTCAATATGCTCATCCACTTCACTATAATCTACATGCCGGTCCAAAGATTTCTCGGAAATCTCGCGATGAAATTGTTCGCGGTCTACAAGCTCTTTTATGCAGGCAGCCTGGTGAGCATATACCCCCAATTGTTCTAATGCTTCATTATATACGATCGTACTGAAATAAGCGGAAGCCTCTTTCGGCTCAGCCAATAATGGTTTGTTGCCGTTCAAGGCACAGCCAAACTTTTTAAGGGAAGACTGATAGATGAAGCGCGCTAGTTTCAATAGCTCTTCTTTGACAGGTCCTTCTGAAGCATGAAGAAACGAATGGAAAATATATTTTCCGACACGCTCCAGTTCGATACAGACTTTATCCTCAATATGTTCCAGAAACCCCGCTTCATATATGGTTTTTCTCAACATCATTCTTTCTGTCCGATTTTCGAGGTACTCGTTAAGTGTGCCCGTTTTGAAGGAAACCACGATGAATTCCTTACGGTTGAAAGTGGAGGAAGCCATGGAAAAGGCCATGGTGCCGTTCAATGTTTCATTAATGATCTTCATCGCTTCGTAAATATGCTTTCTTTTAGCCAGGGAACTTCCCGACTGAATGACTTCCTCGTAATTCAGTGAGACGACTTCGGATTTTTTCACGGACATCGTGAAGGCAGCCATAAGTACAAGTCTCTTGGCCGCTAGGGGGAGACTGCGAAAGGCATCAGTAAAGAAGAAACAGTATTTTTTACAATATCGATCTTTTCTGTTGGTGAAGCTGCCGGTTGGACCTAAATTGAATTGGTATTTCGTCACCATTTCCTGATCGACCGGAAGGAAGATTCTACGTCCGCAACCGGGCTGCGGCGATGATAGCCTCTTGATGATTTTCTTTAGGTATTTTTCAGTCGTTCCTATTCCTTTGGCCATTTGGTGAATCGGGCTTTGAATTACGCCATCCCAATCCATATGCAATACGGAGTATAAGCATGTGTCGAATTCAGTGGAGTTTACATTTCGTAATAAATAGCGATACGTTTCTTCATAGATCATTAGTTTTCGGCTCCTTTTTAGCCCATTGAGGTTTATTTTGAGTTCACTGTCTATATAAACTCTAAAAAGGAAAAAGTAGCATGCTGTTAAAAAAATTTTTCATGAAAAGTAAGGGGCAGGGAGAAATAAGGATACAAGGGGTCCCGTTTTGAACGGGGCGTTATAATTTGATTCATTTGGCACTTCAAAATTCAATTCATCGCTAATTTTCTCCTTTTTTAGTAAACTGGAAATGACTATTTCGGATAGAAGGTGAAATCATATGGGGGAACCATTAGCCGAGGAACGGGTTAAAGGTTCGGAAAGAATATGGACGCGTGACTTTGTCATGATCTGTTTGGCGAATCTATGTATCTTCATGGGTTTCCAAATGACGATGCCAACGATCCCGCTGTTTGTTGAGCAACTTGGAGGGGATGACCGCCTGGTTGGGGCAGTCCTTGGGGTATTCACGTTTTCTGCATTGCTTATAAGGCCATTTGCGGGCAAGATGTTGGAAACGAAGGGAAGAAGGATCATCTTTCTGATTGGGTTGGCCATATTCGCCTTCTCTGTGGGTTCCTTCGGTTTCATGGGAAGCATCGGCTTGTTATTTTTGATGCGTATTGTTCAGGGAGTCGGCTGGGGGTTGTCTTCAACGGCGTCCGGAACGATTGCTTCTGACATCATTCCGGCTAAACGTCGCGGTGAAGGGATGGGGTATTACGGATTATCTGGTAATCTAGCACTTGCACTTGGACCGACACTTGGCCTTTTTCTTGTGACAGTCCTTCCATTTCAACAGTTATTCCTGATCTGCTCGCTGTTGGGAATACTGGCCATGATCATGGCATCATTGATCACCTATCAGAAAGTGGAAAGAGATCCGATTGCCGCATTGAGCGCTAAACGGTTTGATATTTATGAAAAAAGTGCGTTGCAGCCTTCGCTGTTAATCTTTTTCATATCCGTCACATTTGGAGGAATTGCGACGTTCCTGCCACTTTATACGGCGGAAAAAGGGGTCAGTGGCATTCAGTGGTACTTTTTGCTGTATGCCTTGGCACTCATGGTTACGAGGTTATTTTCCGGACGTTTATATGATCGGAGAGGCCACCGGGCCATTTTCGTGCCCTCCGCATTGCTTATTATGTCGGGGATGTTCCTATTGGCATGGATGCCGGGTGAATCGGTTCTGTACATCGCAGCCGTGCTTTATGGAATGGGGTTCGGTTCTGTGCAGCCGGCCTTGCAGGCATGGTCAATCGAGAAAACGGCCCCCAATCGTAAAGCGATGGCGAATGCCACGTACTTTTCCTTTTTCGACCTGGGCGTTGGAATAGGAGCCATCGTGTTCGGACAGATCGGGTATCTATTCGGGTACCGAAGCATTTATGTCACGGCAGCTTTTTCGATTGTGATTTCAATCATGGTCTATTTATGGATCGTAAGAAGTGAGGATAAGTTAAGAACATTATAGAAACGAAGGGGTGATCGCTAGTAGGTCGCCCTTTTTGTGCTTGTATCCTCAATACGGTCCCGAAGGATTGTAACATTATATGATTCAATGAACCTATTGTGGGGGTGAATAGCGTGAGTAATGAAATGTCGGACTTTTTTTCGAGTCTTTTCCTAATCATAAGCTGGATTCTATTCGCGATTAGCAGCATTTTCTTTGTATTTTGCTTTTTGACGCCTTTTGCCATTCCTATTTTTATCGTACTAGTGGCATTGGGCTATCTTTGTTTCTCTATTTCTAGGAAACTGGACACATAGGGTAAGGGGACTAACCTTGGCTGTCAAATCGATGGCTTGTTCGTTATTAAATGGTTTAATATTCTATAAATAGGTAATTTTTGTTATTATCAAAAGTAGTAGATACATAAAATGGGAAGAAGCTATGGCGAAGGAAGGGGTTTCTGGATGGTTGATTCTTCAAATGAGGAAATGGGTTTAGAAAGAAGGCAGCAGATTTTCCAAGAAGAGCTCCAAGCTTTATGGGAAAAGCGGCTCATTCCTAAAACCGAATATATCCGGATCAGCCGGGCATATGACCGGCATGTTCAACTGGCCATCTATCAGGAAAAGCGCCTGAATGAGGCAAAAAAGAAAGCTGAACTTGAGAGAGAGCCTGCAAGGAAAAGTCAGGAGCGTGAAGACGAAAAAACATCCGTTCACCCTGTGGATGACGTGACAGGGGAAGAGCAAACGGTACAAGAGACTCCTAATCTGCCAAATCTTCCACGAGTCGAGGAATCCACCGAGGAGAAAAAGGATTCAAGGTCTCTAGAGGAACCGGTCAACATAAGCGCTCCCGTGGAAAAAACTGTTCCCCAGCCACAGGTGACTCAGAAGAAAAAGGTGGTGCGCCCAGAAAAACCGAAAAAGACACCGGAGCAGATACGGGAGAGGAATATTTCCGTCGTTCTCCTTACCGGAGTCATTCTTCTCTTATTTGGCGGATTGATTTTGGCTACCAGTTCATGGGGGGACTTGAACGCGGTGTGGAAGGTCTTGTTCATTGGTATGGTGTCTGTTGTATTCACTGGCATGGCCTTTATCGCTTCCAAGCTGAAAATTGAACAAACGGCTTTTGCTTTTCTGACATTGGCCAGTTTATTTATCCCGATTACGATTTTATCAGCTTCCTATTATCAGATCTTCGGAGAGTATTTATCCCTGGAAGGCGGGGGAGGAGGCCTGCTTGGGTTTCTTGGCGGTCTCCTTTGCTTAGGGATTTATTACAGAATTGCAGCATATTTTAAGTCGAAAATATTCATTTTCATTTCCATTTTCACTTTTGCCATCACATGTTATTTCGGTTTTGCCTATTTGACGCCGACAATCGAGTGGTTGTTATTGATGGTCAGTATATTTAATTTATTGCTGGTATGGAACGTCGAATATCTGAAGAATCGAAAGGTGTTGGCCCTATTCAGGCCATATCTGTTTCGATTCATCCAGTTTAAGATCATCGTGGAAAGCTTTGTCGCCTTCACGTTATTTTCGAGTAACTTGGTCTATTCGATTACATTGATGGTCATCTCTATCTTGTTTTTGATATTGGCCGTGAAATTCCACAAGAAGTATCATGAGCTGGCATTCAATTTCATCTTCACTTATGGATATATCCATTTGGTCTTTAACTCTGTTCTAAGCGATTACATGGTCATCGCTTATGCGAGTATCCCGCTGATTTTCATGGCACTTTCAACTTATATGGCAAGAAGGAATGAGCCTGGGCTATCCAAAAGCTTCATGGTGACCAGCCTGGTCGAGGTCGGAATCGTTTTCCTATATATCAATGCGATGGCCTACCAGGAAAAATATGCCCAGATTTTTATCGCTCTGATGATCGTGACTGCCCAATTGGTTTATGTTGCCCTGCACACGAAAAATAGGAACTTCACCTATCCGGCGGTTGCTGTCTTTAACTTTGGATGCTTTTATCTTTGTTTTGCGTTTTCACTTGCTTTCCCCGCTGTTTTGAATCTGATGTTCCTTCTTCAGATCCTTTTGTATGTCGGTCTGTATGTATACAATCGCCATGCAAGGTATGGCTTGTTTAAACAGAGTGTCTTGCTTATTTCTTCCTTGATCATGGTGGGAATATTGACAATCAAATTTAGCGAGATGGCCTGGCTAGAAGTAGGCATCGGTCTTATCGTAGTATCTGGCACGTTCTTTCTTACCTATCTTAAAGGGGATGCTCGACAAATCAAGGAAGTCAGTGTATATGGATTTCCGATTTCCTTCTTACTGGGGCTTATCGCGTTTTACCCGTATTTGATGGAAAGAAGCGATTGGTTTCAGTCGAATATGGC
This sequence comes from Peribacillus sp. NPDC097284, assembly GCF_044761765.1. Lineage (NCBI taxonomy): Bacteria > Bacillati > Bacillota > Bacilli > Caryophanales > Bacillaceae > Peribacillus > Peribacillus sp. NPDC097284. The sequence goes on along the minus strand of NZ_JBIWCZ010000004.1, from coordinate 53,322 downwards.
ATTCAGCATGCATCTAATGATGGTAGCCCTGATTTCCATCGGAGCAGCGTATGCCTTGAAAAAATCATTGGGGATCTTCTTCCCTCCCTTTTTCTTTAGTGGCCAGTTCCTGTCCTTCATGGCTTTCTTGCTGGTCGGATATGGTGCATTGAGTCCTTTGGAGGTCACCGTTTTACTGGCTATTGCGACGGCTATAAACGGGTGGTCCGTTTATTTGCATCGTACATCTCTTTATTGGCTTCCGGTCATCGTTACAAGTGCGGGATTGTATGGTTCTCTATATGAGGTCTTTGATTTCAGTGAGACTTCATACCAGATTGGTTTTGTGCTGTTTGGGCCATTCATCTTTTTCCTTGTCGGGGAATGGATCGGGAGGCATTCACAGACTGGAAGAAAGTATTTCCTTTATTCGAGCCATTTGGCCAACCTTGTTGCCATACCGCTTGGATTCATCCTGATCACGATGTCTGATGTTTCACCCTTTCTATTTATCACACAACTTCTCCTATATGTGAGTGCACTGCGAACCCAGGTGAAATGGGAAAGGTTCCTCTTCACATATCTTGGATTTACCGTCCTGTTTCTACAAATCCAGTTGTTTTTTACCGACGTGGAGCCAACACGGTTCGTCTTTTCGATTTGCTTGATGATTACGGCGGGAATCATTACGGGTTTATGGGCGGTCTCCAAAAAAGAGTGGAAAGGCATCATCGAGTTTTATTTGATTCCTTTCATTCATATAACGGCTGCCATGTCGATTGTTGAAACGGCCCTGTATGAATTCCCTCTTGATCGAGAAATCATTTGGGTAGGTTTGGTGACTATACAGCTTCTCTTTGCTTGGTATTTACTCATGAGAAGGAACTGGCAAAATTATGTGGTGCTTCCACTCGGCATGGCTTTCATTTTCTATGTGATGTATGCGGGCACTTTATCGATACTTCTTGGAATGGCCGTCCTGTTTGCCTGTGCTGTTGGGATGGTGTTCATGAGTAAACGATATTTCACGGGCTTGGTCAACCAAGCAGGTGACAAGCAAATCATTGATTTTTATAGAATAGTCGGCTTGTTCTTTATACTTGATATGAATGGGGAAGTATTCTGGGATTCTACGGAATTTGAAATCTTGAAAATAACGGTATCCTTGCTGCTGCCGATTTACTTTATCGTGATGAGAACCTTTACGATAGGCAGACAGGAAAGAGGTATCTATTCAGGTGTAGCGGCCGTCATCGGATTGTATCCGTTTTTCAACATATGGGATTACGTCCACTCGCTGCCGACCGTGACAGCTCTGGTTGTCCATTTCCTCTGTATGGTCGTGTTGCTGTTGTTGAGCAGGCAATACTTCAAAGGGCTGTTTAAGACGGACGAAACGGGGACGGCAATCGATGCATTCCGTATTTATGGACTATTATTCTTACTTGCCATGAATGGGGAAGTGCTCGTAAATGAACCATCTTATCCACTTTTACAAGTCCTTGTAGCGCTATTGATCCCAGGCTATTTCATTCTGATACGAAGCTTTACAAATGGACGGAAAGAAAGGGAGGTGTATTCCGCTCTTGCGATGATCCTCAGTCTGTATCCGTTCATTAGCATCGTGGATTACATTCATACGGTTTCGTTGATTACGGGTGAATGCGTTCTTTTTGCTTGTATGCTCGTGATGATCCTGTTGAGCAGACATTTCTTTACAGGCTTGGTAAGGAAGGATGAATCAGGAATCAAGGTGGATGTATACCGGATATATGGCTTGCTTTTTTTACTAACCATGAATGTCGAAGCATTTATGAATGAACCGACGTATTGGCCACTCAAGGTCCTAGTTTCTTGTTTCTTGATTGGGTACTTCATCTTGATGAGGCACTTTACGATCCCTGCAAAGGAGAGGGAAACATACGCATTGCTGGCAGGGATTCTTGGATTGTACCCGTATTGGACCATCATGACCTATGCAGGAACATTGGACATATTCATTGGCACTGGGGTCCTTTTCGGATGTACGGCGGCAATGGTGTTAGTAAGTAGAAGATCCTTTAGTGGAATCGTGAAAAAAGGTGCGATCATTTTGCAAATCGATTTTTACCGGGTGTACGGATTTCTTTTCCTTGTAGCGATGATGATGGATATTCATAATCGAGAATCTAAATCCATCATTCTAGACATTTTCGTTTCTCTTTTATTGCCGGTTTATTTCATCTTGATGAGGGCGATGACGGTGAGAGTAAAGGAAAGGGAAATCTATTTGGCAGCTTCCATAGTGCTCAGTCTATATCCATATTGGGTCATCATCGATAAGATTCCATTCCCGGATGTCCTGGAGGTAGAGGCACAGATCCTGCCACTCTTTATCATAAGTACCATCTTATTACGCAAAATTTTTAATAGAGGCAAATTAACGCAGTATATCGAGATGGGCGTCGTCTTCGTTCTCTTTATTATCATGATAGGAGATGCCATGGCAAGCAACACCCTATATGATGCACTGGTTATCGGGACGATATCTTTAGCGGCGATCCTCCTTGGATTTACGATGAAATACAAATCATATTTCTTGGCGGGAACCGTAACGATCTTGTTCAATATCTATATGAATACAAATTCGATGTGGGGACAGATGCCATGGTGGTTGTACTTAGTCATCGGCGGAGGGCTCCTCATCGCCATTGCTTCTTTCTTTGAATGGAAAAAACAAAAAGATAACCAAACATCGCAGGAAGTTCTCGAAAAGAATAAACAACGAATCAAAAATTGGTTCAACCGATGGAACTAATAGGGCAACCTATTAGTTTTTTTCTTGTAAATTTATAAAGGAAGAAATGTAAACGGTACCAATCTACAATTATTAGAAAAATCTAAATTATTAGTAAAAATATTGTTAGAAAAGAAGGATATCCCATGAAATTTGTCGTAATTAAATAGTCATTACTCTTTACATAACATTTTTTGGAGGCGTGTAGCATTGTTCAAAACTTATGAAACGGGCTCCTTTTTCGATGAAATGCTTCAGGAAAATGGAGAGCCAAAAGACCACTATCGATACTTCCATTCAATTCTTCAACAGTTTTCAGAAGAAGAGTATAGGAAAAAGCATGAAACAGCTCAATTCAGTTTTTTAAGACAGGGAATTACTTTTACGGTGTATGGGGAAGAAAGCGGAACGGAGCGCACCATGCCGTTTGACTTCATACCAATTATCATCCCTGCTGAAGAATGGGGAGTGATTGAAAAAGGCATGATTCAACGAGTCGAAGCGCTTAATCACTTTTTGGATGATATCTATCATGATCAACAAATTTTAAAAGATCATGTTGTTCCGAAATATCTGGTAGAAAATAGCCCGTATTACTACTATAAACAGGTAGGCGGGGTTGATATCCCGTTACAAAATCATATCTTCTTGGCAGGAATCGATCTAATCAAAGATGAACATGGTGAATATCGAGTTCTTGAGGATAATCTACGAAATCCTTCAGGACTTTCGTATGTGTATCAAAATCGTTATGTTATGCGTCAGGTTTACCCCGAGTTTTTTTCTGAACATTCTCTCAACACACTTGAAAATCAAATTGCTCATTTACAGCACTCCTTATTATCGCATGTGCCAAATAACATCTCGAAAAACACTGAACCTAGAGCAGTCCTCTTAACAGCCGGAATGTATAATTCGGCTTATTATGATCATGTATTTCTAGCACAACAAATGAATATCCAGCTTGTAGAAGGAAGAGATTTGATCGTGAAAGACAACATGGTTTACATGAAAACCATTCGGGGATTAAAAAGGGTGGATATCATCTATCGCCGTATAGATGATGATTTTCTTGATCCGGAGGCGTTTCGTGAAGATTCGTTACTCGGGGTGCCGGGATTGATTGCTGCTTATAAAGAGGGGAATGTCTCCATCTTGAATGCGATTGGAAACGGTGTGGCCGATGATAAAGCGATATATTCCTATGTACCGGATATGATTCGATATTATTTGAAGGAAGAACCGATCATTAAAAACGTGGATACCTACCTGTTAAGCGATCCAATCCAGAGGGAGTGGGTTCTTGAAAGGTTGGATGAACTCGTCGTGAAGAATGTAGGGGCTTCTGGTGGCTACGATATGCTAATCGGACCCCATGCTACCGAGGAAGAGAGGGAAGTATTCCGTCAGAAAATCATTGAAAATCCTTATCAGTACATAGCACAGCCTACCATTAAATTATCACGGGCCCCGGCGTACCAAAAAGGCCGATTCTACCCGTGCCATGTAGATTTACGCGTATTCGTCATGAAGGGGGAACAAGTACATGTACTGCCTGGCGGACTTTCGCGAGTGGCTTTAAAGGAAGGATCACTCGTTGTGAACTCCTCACAGGGCGGGGGCGGAAAAGATACCTGGGTGTTAAAGGAGGAGATGCAGCATGCTTAGTCGTGTAGCCGATTCTTTATTTTGGATGGCAAGGAATTGTGAACGGATGGAAAGTAATGCAGATATCCTTGAGGTTCAGTTAATAAAAATGCTAGAGGCATCCGAGCATGAAATCCTGGTCAAACATGACTTGGAAGCGATCATCGGGATTTGTGGGGATAAAGAGGAATTCGATTCTCTTTATGAAGAAATTACGATGAAAAATGTCGTCCATTATTTGGCCTTTTCAAAAGATAACTTCAATTCGCTATCGAGGATGACCAAGAATATTCGAGAAAATGCCAAGATGACAAGAGATAGAATCCCTAACATGCTTTGGGAGGTATGGAATGAGTTTTACTTAGAGCAAGAAAATGCCGAAGCAAGGGAGGATTACTCCATCCAAGAGATTCATTCCTATATCAGGCGTATTAAAACCACTTCAATGATTGCGACTGGAATAATAGATTCTACCATGTCACGAGATTTACCTTATCATTTTATTAAGATAGGAAAATGGCTGGAACGGGCTGAAAAAACAGCTCTTGTCATGCAGATGATGTATCGACAATCCGTTCCATATGGTGACTTGGAAGGGCAAGAATTGGACTGGCGTACAAGTCTACAGCTCATTAATGGATATGAGGACTTTACTAAGAAATTCAGACCTTTGATGGAACCCAAATTTGTCCTGCAATTCATGATATCCGATCATAGCTTTCCTCGTTCCCTCTGTTATTGCATGGAACATGTCAGAGAAGTTATTAAAGGACTTGAAGGTGAAAAGGTGGCCCATTATTCTTGGAAGATGTATGCGGCCATTGACAATATGATCAGTGAATTCAAAGATGTGGACATCAAAAAACTGAATACGGAAGAGATTGGGGTTTTTATTGATTCGGCTTATAGCCAGTGCCTGGAATTTGGAAAGTTATTCTCCGAAACGTATTACTTAGAAGCTGATCCTGTAAAATGAAAGGGAGCATTCCCAGAAAAAACCCTTCCTCTTACAGGACAGTAAAACCATAGTATCAGGGAGAGAAATGGCCATGAAATATGAAGTTGAACATGTAAATACTTTTTACTATGATACAGCAGTAGACCAAAGTATGAATACCATTCGTTTGAAGCCTAGGACGGATGAATGTCAGCGTTTATTATCTTATAAAAATGAAATCACACCTGTATCTATGCCAAAGGAACATGTGGATTTATGGGGGAATCACGTGGAGAGTTTCTTTATCCCTCAAAAACATACGAAGTTGGAAGTCAAGACGACCTCCATTGTCAGTATTCAAAGGTCGCCATTTATTCGACAAATCGAGTATTCTCCAGAAATGAGATATATCTTTCATTCGGAATTATTTCATGATCATTATAAGAGTTTTTTAAACGAAACAAGCTATACCTTCTTATATCAGTATCAAATCGACCAAGTTATCCAAGCGGTAGGTGATATTGAAAATCCAGTTGAATTCTCCCTTCAGTTAATGAGGTATCTTCATGAGGTCATGAACTATGACGGAGAATCGACTAATGTAAGCACAACGGCTAATGAAGCGTTTGACTTGAAAAAAGGCGTATGTCAGGATTATTCTCATATTATGCTGGGCGTTCTTAGAGCCAGGAAGATTCCGGCCAGATATGTAAGCGGCTATCTCTACGTCGGTGAAAACTCGGAGCTGATTGGTGATGCTGCCTCCCATGCGTGGGTTGAATTCATGGCTCCTGGTATCGGCTGGATTGGGCTCGATGCTACGAATAATGTAGAGGCACTTGAAAATCACATTTGTCTTAGCGCTGGGCGGGACTATTCAGATGTCAGCCCGTTACAGGGAGTTTACAGAGGTGGGAACCAAACGCTTGATGTAAAAGTACAGGTGAAGAAACTGGAACATGAATAAGCAAAACTGATATCCATTAATGCCTCCTTGAGTAAAAGGAGGCATTTTTAAATGGGTTGGGGAAGGTGAAATGGTAACGGGTACTTTATTGATTGGACAAAGAGTGTTCAGCACCTAGATACCATCTAACAAACGGTGGTGCTGTTTTTATGAAGAGCACGAGCTACAGGAAGAACAACTCGAGGAATCAGATCCACTATCATGAACACTGCCATGACTGTCGGTACCTACATTTCCAGAATGGGAACCGTGAGCGGGATCGTCACCAAACAGATGCTTGAAGTCCGAATCACATGCATCCGCACTTGCATAAATGAAGTAAGCGGGTGCAGCATAATCCATTTGATTGTACCGTTTTTGCCAATCCACACTCCGTTCTGTGCGGTCACTTTTTATGAGGCCCGAGAACCTATCAAAAGTTTCTTCCGCTTCCACACTCGTCGGTTTTCGCATGTATTTTTCCTTTAACTGGTCAACTTCCAGTGTTTCGAAATCGTGGAGCAAGGAGGTTGCTTTATCATGTTTGAAGAACTTTCCCCAAGTTAGAATCGAGGGCGAATCAATAGTGAACAGCTGGACATAGTAAAAGTCGAACAGTGTCCGTTCCACTGGTTTAAAGACAGGCTCTGTGTGGGGATGATGTAGGATCATCTGGCCAAGGAAGTCCCGACAGAACCTATCATATTTCTGTTTATCATCCAGCATGATATGCCAGAGTTCATCGACGGTGGCATGAAACATTTCCATTTTACCGAACACGGCCGTCATGATGAAGTACCGTTTTAATTCCCGCCATAACTCGTTGACATTCCCCTGTGTATAACGTGGGTGTCTCATACGGAAATCGGTATTGACCTTTTCCATATACTCGATTTCCATGGCTTGATTTAGCTTTTCTATTAAGGCTTCCGATACGATAGCATTCCCGCCTATGTTCAACGTCTCCTCATACCTTCTCCGGAATTCTTGCTGATACCGTTCCATTCGAACCGGCTCACTTCTTCGCTTTACCAGGATAACCACAATGATCGCGAAAATGGCTGCAAGCATGACATAAAATAAGGTCATTTTTTCAATCCTCCTAGTCTATAGAACTCCTACATTAACACTATTTTACATTTTATGGGTTTGATTTATAAGGTATAAACGCATTTTATTTTCCTTGATATTCACGAACCAGGAAATAAGGTGGACATATCAGGCTTTAGTCCCTTTACGCACAGAGTAATTATTAGTATATTTTGGTAAAAGAGGGTTTATTTCCTTTTTGTATGTGGGTAGAGACAAGGGGAAAAGAAGAAAATCTTTTACTTTATTAAAAAGGGAGAGAACTATGAAAAAATCATTTGTTTTTATTCTGTATTCAGTCTATTCTCGTTTAATTTAGGGGCGGTTGGAGCCGCTACAGTTTCAGTTGAAAAGGGACCAGGCCTGAAAAGTCCTTTCGAGCGTGTACATAATCAGTCATACAAGAAGATGGCAAGTGAGTATCTCATTGAAAAAGAACCGAATAATACGATTAAAAAGTCTAACTCAATAAGCCTGAAACAATTTGGTTTGGGGATTTTCAATAAAGCGAACGATGTAGATTACTATAAAATCAAAGTGAAGCATTATGGTTTCTTATATGTGGTCGCTGCTACGGAGTTTAATAGTTCGCTAGATTTTTCTTTATATAATGCCAAGAATAAAGCGGTGAGCCTGGAAAGTTCCAACCGTGTAGATCAAGCGGATACTCAACTCTATTCCGTATCTCCGGGAACATATTATATTAAAGTGAAAGACACAGGGAGTTTAAAAAGCCAGGAAGAATACGCAGTAGGTGCAACCATGTCTGGGCCGACCATCAAAAAGGTCGGGGATAAGGATACAAAGATAAGCGGGGAAGCTGAACCGAATACCACAGTGTATGTGAAGGTCAATAATAAAGTTGTCAATAAAAAGGGAACAAAGATAAAAGCGAACGGCAAGTATTCTGTCACGATCGGTAAACAAAAAGCCGGAACGAAAGTCTCTGTTTGGTCTACAGGAACCGTGGGTGGCAAAGAGTACCAGACCACCCCGGTCAAAACGACGGTAAAAGACGTGACGGCACCCAAAACGCTTACAGTCAGCGCAGTGACGAGTTCAAGTAAATCGGTTTCCGGTAAAACAGAGGCCAAAGCAACCGTGCAGGTTAAAGTGGGATCCAAGGTTCTCGGAAAGGCGACAGCCGATAAAAATGGCAAATATAAAGTGACGATGAAAAAACAAAAGAAAAAGACAAAGTTATCGGTTGTGGCAACCGATAAGGCCGGAAATGCCAAAACGGTCAAAGTGACAGTGAAATGATAGAAGGGCCTTTCCCAATCTGGGAAAGGCCCTTTTCAAATGGATGGAGGAAAATGGGCAATAGGAGAAAAGCAGAAAAAGTGAACTACTGGTATAATAGCTATAAAGATAGTAGTAGGAGTGACGAAAACGTGTATTTAACAGTAGAGGAAACGGCTGATTATTTATCGGTGTCCATACCATATGTCGAAAGTTTAATCTTACAAGGGAAAATTAGAGTGGTGGATGACGGCGAGGGTGTAGTATTGATCTATAAGGACCAGTTCAAGACGCACTTTGAACAGCTGGAGAAATATAAAATGTTAGTCGAAGAATTGGCGAATGAACCGATTCCGGAAGATCTAGACATTAAGGACGAAGACTAAGCCTTCTTGATTGGGATGCATAATAGGTGCATCCCTTTTTTGTACCGGTTATAGTTAATACAAAGCCGGGGCTTTTGAGGGAGTCCGGGCAAGATATTTCAAATTATTATTTTTTGGAAGGTATTTGTAGTAGATTTCCTCCATTCCGTGTAAAATAATAAATACAAAGATAGATTACGGCAAAATGGTAGATAGGAGATAGGTAAGTGGTAAAAGAGTATTTACAAAGCGAAGGATTTTCAAGATTCATTACCTTACTTGTGCTGTTTTTATTTCTTGTAAGCATCGGAAGTATGGTCAATATCGTTTTATTCACATTTGTTTTCACTTTCCTGATGGGAAGGCTTGAACAGTTCATCATGCTTCATCTGAAAAAAGTGATGCCCATCAATTCCAAAGTGGTCATAAGTTTCATTTATATAGTGTTCATTGCTTCTTTAGCTATCGTCCTTTATAAGTACTTGCCGGTTATTACGACACAATTTACTGAGCTGATTACGCAGATTGTATTCTTCTTTCAACATCCGCCTGATAGCAAGGTCATTCAATATGCCATTAGTTTAATGAATGAACTTGAATCACCTCTGGATCTTCAAAAGCAGATGAATACGCTCTATCTTTATATATCTGACTTTGGAAAACTGGCGTTTCAAATCTTCATTTCTATACTGCTTAGCTTGTTTTTCTTGTTGGAAAAGGATAAAATCATCCGCTTCACTTCCAAGTTTAAGCGGGGGAAATTCAATTCCTTCTTCATTAATATTGGACATTTCGGTGTGAAGTTCGTTAACTCATTCGGAAAAGTCATTGAGGTTCAATTCCTAATTGCCATTACGAATGCCATTCTATCCGTTGCGTTCTTATGGATTCTTGGTTTTCCACAGTTAATTGGTTTGGGGATCATGATTTTCTTCCTTGGTTTGATTCCAGTGGCTGGGGTCATTATTTCCTTGATTCCACTAAGCATGATTGCCTATAGTATCGGAGGCATGCCAAAGGTCATTGCAGTGTTGATCATGATTGTGGTGATTCATGCGCTTGAAAGCTATATTTTGAACCCGAAATTCATGTCGGCCAAAACAAATCTTCCTACGTTCTTCACGTTTATGATCTTACTGTTTTCCGAACACTTCCTTGGAATTTGGGGATTGATCATCGGGATACCAATCTTTATCTTCCTATTGGATATGTTAGATATTGATGAAGAAACTAACCGTGCACTGGACGAACCATAATAAGCAGCAACCCTCTAAATGGGTGGTTGCTTATTTTTTTATATTCGTTTTCAATATAATTTTCTATTTTTTATGGAAAAAGAAGATGAATCGATTGCTCACATGTTCAAAGTCCATTATGATACTCGGTTTTGTCATTTACTGTAATAAACTTGTATTCTACTAAAGTTATTTTTTTACTTTTTATTGCATGAAAACTCAAAAAAACGTATACTATTTTTAAGCAAAAAATACTGAATAATCATTCAAGTCTAAATTATTAGACTATTTTGAGTGAGAGTTTACGGGAGAAAAGAGGGGATTATGTTGAAAAGGGTATCTGTATACATGTTGGTCGTGATATCTTCTTTGCTTTTGATCATGACAGGATGTGGCAAGGAAAAGGAAGTTTCCACTACAAGTGATGAAGGGCCGAAGGAAAAGACGCTTAGAATCGTGACGGATGCGGCATATGCGCCTTTTGAATACCTCGAAGGTGATAAAATCGTCGGATTCGATGTTGACTTTATCAATGCCGTAGCGAAGGAAGCTGGGTATAAAGTCGAGATTGAGCATGTAGGCTGGGATCCGATTTTTGTGGAGATTGAATCAAAAAGAGCAGATTTAGCTGTATCGGCAATTACAGTGAATGATGAAAGAAAACAATCGTATGATTTTTCGGTTCCTTATTTCCTTTCCACTAATAAAATCTTGGTTCCCGAAAAAAGTGATGTGGAATCGGGAGAAGATCTGAAAGGGAAGAAGATAGCTGTCCAAACAGGTACAACGGGTCAAGAAGCGGTGGAAGCCCTTCTTGGGAAAAACCATAAAGATATCAAGAAATTCGAGAATAATAACTTAGCCATTCAGGAATTGCTCAAGGGTGGGGCTGAAGCGGTCGTGGCGGATAATACGGTCGTTGAAGAGTACGTAAAAAATAATCCTGATCAAAAGTTGAAGGTCGTGGAAGACAGCAGCAGCTTTGAAGAGGAGTTTTATGGAGTCCTATTCCCTAAAGGCAGTGAGTTAAAGGCCGATTTCGATAAAGCGATCAATACCATGCTCGATAATGGCAAGTACGCCGAAATCTATAAAAAACAGTTTGGCACAGATCCAGATATCGAGACGGTAAAAGCACAACAATAATATAGGTTATGAGGAAAATTGCGTAACTTTACGTGTGAAGTTACGCAGTTTTTTTGGACTTTAGGAGGTACATAGAATGGGTTTTCGTTGGGATATTATTTTTGAATATGCGCCTTTCTTATTGAAGGGGACGTTGCTTACGATTGGTCTATCCGTTTCTTCGATTCTAATCGGGACGTTTCTAGGATTGCTGATTGGATTAGGGAAGATAGTAAGAAATAAATGGCTCGCCTTTCCATTTTACTGCTATGTCACGGTTTTCCGGGGGACACCATTATTGGTCCAAATCTTCTTGATCCACTTTGGGGTGGTTCCTTTCTTTACCGGCGAAACGAATGCCGTCGCAGCGGGAGTCATTGCACTGTCTTTAAATGCAGCGGCATATATTGCTGAAATATTCAGGGCCGGAATTCAATCCATTGATAAAGGACAAATGGAAGGGGCACGTTCTTTAGGTTTGACGCACACTCAATCCATGATTTCCGTTGTCCTTCCACAAGCATTCAAACGCATGATTCCTCCTCTAGGTAATGAATTCATCGTATTATTGAAAGATTCTTCCTTGGTTTGTGTCATTGCTGCCCCGGAATTGATGTATTGGGGAAAAGCGATGGGCAGTCAGTATTTTAAAGTATGGGAGCCATATTTGGCCTGTGCCTTCATCTATCTTTGCCTGACGCTTGTATTAAGTTTCGTACTAAATAGACTTGAAAGTAGGTTGAAAACAGAATGATCAAGGTGGAAAATTTAAATAAGTCATTTGGTGACAATGAGGTATTGAAGAATATCAGTGCAACCGTTGCCCCTCAGGAAGTCGTCGTGGTCATTGGTCCTTCGGGATCTGGAAAATCCACTTTCCTAAGATGCATCAATCAGCTTGAAACGATAACGGGTGGCCACATTTACATTGAGGGGCTTGATACGACGGATAAGAAAGTCGATATTAATAAAATCCGTACGGAAGTCGGCATGGTCTTTCAGCATTTTAACTTATTCCCGCATAAAACGGTTCTTGAAAATATCATGCTTGCGCCGATAAAAGTGCGTAAAGTTTCCAAGGAACAGGCAGCAAAGACGGGCATGGAATTGCTTAATAAGGTGGGTCTGTCGGATAAAGCGAACGCCTATCCCGACTCTTTGTCAGGAGGGCAAAAGCAACGTGTAGCCATTGCTAGGTCTCTGGCTATGGGCCCAAAGATCATGTTGTTTGATGAACCGACATCCGCTCTAGACCCGGAAATGGTCGGTGAAGTGCTCGAAGTCATGAAGCAACTGGCGAAAGAAGGCATGACGATGGTTGTGGTGACACATGAAATGGGATTTGCAAAAGAGGTTGGAGATCGAGTGATATTCATGGATGAAGGGTTAATCGTTGAGGAGAATGTGCCTAGCGAGATTTTTGACAACCCGCAGCAGGAAAGAACGAAGGCATTTTTGAGTAAAGTCCTTTGACGTATAGCTAAAGAAAAAAACCTTCCGAAAACGGGAGGTTTTTTTAGGAACATATCAGGGGGTATTATTTAATGTATGAAGCGCCTAAAAGTGATTCAGGGCTTTTACCGAGCACTAGCATACTGATTTTCGCATATCCAATATTTTCATTTTGGGAGAGGGTTTGTCGAAGAACCTCGATATTCGGATCATTCTTTAACTTTTGAACTTCCTCTTTATATAAAGTGATAACGGAGGGCATAACGAATTCAGGGGTGTATTCGTTAGGGTTTTCATCCATGATTAATGTGCCCATAAATTGATATTTAAATTGGAAAGCTCGTGTTAAGGCAACGACATGAAGCAGTTTTTTAAATAATTCGGGGTATGAATATTTAATTTTTTCCAACGCTTCTTCGGTTGCTTGTAACTCATCGACACTAGATAAAGTGATCATAAATATCTCCTTTCAGAAAATATCGATATATCGGTATTGCAGTGCTTTTTACTCACTACCAAGTCTAACTCGGCAAGTAAATAAAGTAAAATGGTTAGATGTTATCATGAAGATAACTCATATCTATGATAGTGCTTACATTATTTTCTTATTGAAGGTGTATGATCACTCTTTTTTAGCCAATGCTTCCTTTGTATATTTCAGCCATTCCTTTGCGGCGTATGAAAGGTATTGATCCTTACTCCAAATGAATGCCAAGTTCCAGCTCAGTGATGGATTTTTAACCTTAATGGTCTTAACACGACTATCCAACCGACAGAGGCTTTCTGGTAAAAGGGCGATGCCAAGCTTGCAGAAAACCATTTCTTCTATAAAGTCCCATCGAGAGCTTTCGGTAACGATGTGTGGAGAAAAACCTGATTCCTTACAAGATGAAATGATGAGGTCACGCAAAACATAATCCTTATTGAATAAGATAAAGGACTCATGTTGAAGATCTATCAAATCGATTTCATCCTCGGAAGCAAGTGGGTGAGAGGGATGAACGATCAACTTGATGTCTTCTTCTAAAAAGGCAAAATGGTGAAATAGAACGGTGTTGGTCGGCAGGACGATTACGCCTATATCCAGTTGGTCATTTTGAACGGACTCTTCAATTTTTTTTGAACCATCTTCAACCAATTGAAAGGTGATATTGGGATAATCCTCATGAAAACGGCTAAGAATTCGGGGGAAGAAAGAGGCATCGATAATCGGGGGTAAACCGATTCGTATATGTCCCTTTTTAAGGCCTAATAAATTATCCATTTCTGTTTCCAAGTTATGAAAGGCTTTATCGATCAATTTTGCCTGCTCTAATACGACCCGACCGGCATCGGTCAGAGCGAGTTGCTTGCGGGAACGATCGAAAAGTTCAACCCCAAGTTCGGTTTCCAGGTTCTTGATCATTTTACTGATGGTCGGCTGAGTAATGAATAAATGATCGGCTGCCCGAGTGAAACTGTTAAAATTAGTCACTTCTATGAAGTATTGTAAATGCTTAATATCCATCGCTTCACCTGCTTATCTCTTCAAAGTACTTTCATTTTACCCATAGAAATAAGGGTTTGTAAAATAAGAATCTCTTTGCCGTTTACATCCTATTGTCAAGCTAGCAGAAAAGCTGGTCTCAAGGAGCCCAGCTTTTTTGAAAACGAGTCGTACTATGTAATCACTTAACCAATAAGACGGGTACCGGGGAGTTCTGCACGATATAATGACTGACGCTTCCCAGGAATTCCTTGAACCCGCTTAAGCCGCGGCTACCCATGATGATAAGGTCGCAGTTTTGGGATTTCGCATGTTCCAATAACGTTTTGATGGCGGAGCCTTCCACGACAAATGTCTGGGTTTTATTCGGAATTTCCGATAATAGCGCATCCGCTTTTGAGATGACTTCTTCTCCATACTTCAGCATGGATTCCTCGATTTCTTGAAAAGCGTTTCCATATATACTTGGATGAATCGGTAGCGTTACAGCGTGTATCGCATGAATTTCAATGGCTGGATCCAGCTTGGCTAATTCAATCGCTTTTTCCAAAGACTTGAGAGCTAATTCAGATTCGTCATAGGCAACTAGTATTTTCGAGCAGATCATGTTGATCCATCCCTTCATTTACAAGAATATATCTTTAGTATAACAGGTAAAACGACCCTTTTCTTTTGATTTCATGAAATTTTATGAATATTTGTTGAAGTTTACGTTAACGTCAATGGTAAGATAAAGGTAAATAATCCCTTTGTAAAGTGTGGTTATAGGATGTACACGATTTCTGAGTTAGCCAAAGAGTTTGAATTGACGACGAGGACGCTGCGTTACTATGAGGAATTAGGCATGCTAAAGCCGAGGCGGACCGAAACAGGGAACAGAGTATATGGAAAGAAAGAATTCGCACAGCTTAAAATCATCATGCGTGGCAAGAAGTATGGGTTCTCTTTAGATGAAATAAAAGACATTGTGGTCCTTTTCGAGCAGGACAGAACAGGGGTCAAGCAACTGGAGAGAACGATAGAAAAAGCGGGACAGAAATTAGAAGAAATCAATGAACGAATGAGGGAACTTGATGAATTGAAGCGGGATTTTGAATATATGATCCATGATTTTAAGAAAACCCTTCATAACTTGAAGGTTGAATCATAAGCTTCAAAAACAAAGGGAAAGAGGTGGAGGACTTGAATATTCAAGAGACAGTGGCAGTAGTGACAGGTGGGGCTTCAGGACTGGGTGAGGCAACGGTGCGAAACATCATCCATAAAGGCGGGAAAGCGATCATCCTTGATCTCTCGGAAGAAAAAGGGGCCAGGCTGGTCGAGGAATTAGGGGATTCCGTCCTGTTCATTAAAACGGATGTGACGCAAGAGGATAGTGTCCAAGCCGCCATGGACCAAGGAATCGAAACATTCGGGACGATTAACACGGTCGTCAATTGTGCGGGGATTGCCATTGCCGAGAAGGTCGTTAGCCGAAAAGGCACACATGAATTGAAAGCGTTCTCAAAAGTGGTGACGGTCAACTTAATCGGCACGTTTAATGTCATACGTCTCGCAGCGGAGAAAATGGTTCATAATCCGATGAATGAAGAGGGCGAACGGGGCGTGATCATTAATACGGCTTCCGTAGCTGCCTTTGAAGGCCAAATCGGGCAGGCTGCTTATAGTGCCTCAAAAGGGGGAATCGTCTGCATGACCTTACCGATAGCAAGGGATCTTGCTTCTTTTGGCATTCGGGTCGTCTCGATTGCACCTGGCTTATTTCATACACCGATGTTCGATTCGCTTCCGGAAGAAGCGAGGACATCCCTTGGGAAAACGGTACCGTTCCCATCAAGGCTCGGGTATCCAAACGAATACGCGAAGCTAACGGAAAGCATCATAACCAACCCGATGCTGAATGGGGAAACGATCCGGCTGGACGGGGCCATCAGGATGTCACCAAGGTGACCATGACACCCGAGTAATGATAGAAGAAGAGAAAAGAAAGAGGAGCGAGAACAGATGAAGCATTCTTACTTAACAGAAGATCACGAGATTTTCCGTAAATCATTACGGAAGTTTTTAGAGAAAGAAGCGGTTCCACATTATGAAAAGTGGGAAGAAGAGCGACTCATCCCACGGTCATTCTGGGAGAAGATGGGCGAGCAAGGCTTTCTCTGTCCTGATCTTGATGAAGAGTTTGGTGGGTCAGGAGTCGATTGGGGCTTTGGGGTCATCATCAATGAAGAACTGGAAAGGGTGGGCTCGGGATTAATCGGTTTCGGGCTTCATAGCGATATTACGGTACCCTATCTTTCCGCCTATGGAACCGAGGAACAAAAAAGGCGCTGGCTTCCTGCATGTACGACAGGGGAAAGGATTACGGCTATCGCCATGACGGAACCGGGGACGGGATCGGATTTGGCCAATATTAAAACGACGGCGACTTTGGATGGAGATCATTATGTTCTTAACGGGCAAAAGACATTCATCACAAATGGCATCCATGCTGATTTGATTATCGTAGCTTGTAAAACCGATCCAAATGCTGTTCCGAAGCATAAAGGCGTTTCATTGATCGTAGTGGAACGAGATGCACCCGGGTTCTCACGGGGAAGGAAGTTGAAAAAGCTTGGCCTGCATTGTCAGGATACAGCAGAGCTCATTTTCGAGGATTGCCGGGTGCCAAAGGAAAACCTGCTTGGTGAAGAAGGCAAGGGATTCACCTATTTAATGGAGAAACTGCAACAGGAACGCCTTGTGGTCGCAATCTGTGCCCAAGCTGCATCGGAGGACATGCTTGCGGATACAATCGAATACGTGAAAAGCCGTGAAGCATTCGGCAAATCGGTGAGCCAGTTCCAGAACACGCAGTTTAAAATAGCCGAGATGGCAACGGAAATCAAAATGGGCCGAGCTTTTCTGGACCAACTGATTGCAAACCATATGGCAGGGGAAAACGTGGTCACTGAAGTGTCGATGGCGAAATGGAGATTGACGGAAACCGCCAGGAAAATCTCCACGGAATGTATGCAACTTCACGGTGGCTATGGCTATATGGAAGAATACAAGATTGCTAGGCGCTACCGGGATATACCTGTAGCAAGCATTTACGCAGGAACCAATGAAATTATGAAAAAAATCATAGCTAAGAATCTTGGCCTCTAAAAAAGAATGGAAGGGAAGCGATTAGATGCGTGAAGTGGTTATTGTTGAGGGGATCCGTACACCGGTTGGCAGAAGGAATGGGGTCCTGTGGGACTTTCGTCCTGACGAATTAGCTGGAGAAGTGTTAAGGAAACTGGTTGAAAAAGCAGGAATCGACCCAGCCATCGTTGAAGATGTCATTTTAGGCTGTGTAACACAGGCCGGGGAGCAGGCTGGAGATATTGCCCGTGTGGCTGCCTTGATTGCCGGTTATCCGATTGAAGTGCCAGGAACGACCATCGACCGTCAATGCGGATCAAGCCAGCAGGCTGTCCACTTCGCTTCCCAAGCCATCCTATCAGGCGATATGGATGTGGTCGTAGCGGGTGGTGTGGAAAATATGTCCCGTGTTCCGATGGGATTCAATTACCAAGGGGCGACTACGAGCCAAAAGTATGTTGATAAATATGAGGTGATCAACCAAGGACTCTCAGCTGAACGAATCGCCGAAAAGTGGAAAATCACACGCGAGGAATGTGATGCATTTTCTGTTGAAAGCCATGAGAGGGCAATACGCGCGCAAAAAGAGGGCTATTTTGACCGTGAAATCATTTCCGTTACAGGTAGGGATAAAGAAGGCAACCCGATTGACGTCACGGCAGATCACGGACCAAGAGCTGGAACGACGGTTGAGGTCCTATCTGGATTGAAACCCGTTTTTAAAGAAGATGGTCTGATCCATGCCGGGAACTCGAGCCAGATCAGCGACGGGGCTGCGGCCTTACTGTTGATGGAGAGAAGTAAGGCAGAAGAACTTGGTTTGAAACCACGTTTTAAAGTGCATACGCGGGTGGTTGTCGGCTCAGATCCGACATTGATGTTGACGGGTCCGATTCCGGCTACGCAAAAGGCTTTGGAAAAGTCGGGTCTTTCCATTGATGATATCGATATCTTTGAAGTGAATGAGGCGTTTGCACCTGTACCCCTGGCTTGGTTGAAGGAAACGGGCGCAGACCCGCAGAAGCTGAATCCAAACGGAGGGGCGATTGCCCTGGGACATCCCCTTGGCGGAAGCGGTGCCCGCCTGATGGTATCCATGATGCATGAACTGGAAAGGACAGGCGGCCGTTATGGACTGCAAACGATGTGTGAAGGGCATGGGATGGCCAATGCAACAATCATCGAAAGGTTGAGTAATCGGTAAATTCACGTGAAGGTCAAGTTTGGATGAAGTAGAAAGCTGTCATCATCAGGAATCCCCCGGATGATGGCAGGTATTTGAGGAGGAAAAAAGATGTCGGTTACGATTAACACCCTATTCGATCAGACGGTTCAAAAATTCCCCATTAAAGAAGCTATCTACGACGTGAGAAGGAATGCCCGATATACATACATCCAGTGGAACGACAAGGTGAATAGACTGGCGGCTGCGCTCCAAGCAGAAGGTGTCCAAAAAGGAGACCGGGTTTCTACTTATTTATATAATAATGAAGAACTGGCCACCGCGTTTTTTGCCTGTGCCAAGATTGGGGCTGTCTTTAATCCGATTAACTTTCGATTGATGGCGGAAGAGCTGGCCTTCATCATCAGTGATGCAAAGCCAAAGGTGCTGATCTTCGAGGAGGAGTTGCAATCGTCCGTGGCGGCGATTGAAAAACGTTTTCCAAGCATTGCTTTCTGGTTCATTGATAAGAAAGTTCCTAGCTATGCCAAGAGTTATCAGGAAAAACTGATCCATGCATCTTCCACACCGGTTGATGTAGCCGTGGATGAAAATGATGTCTATGCCATCATGTATACGAGCGGGACGACAGGAAGACCTAAGGGAGTGATCCATCTTCATAAGGATATGGTCGAGCAGTCAGCCATAATAACAGAGGCGATGAGATATGAAAGTCAAGACGTCGGTTTGATTACCGCACCCATGTTCCATTGTGCTGAATTGCACTGTTCATTTTTACCACGCGTTCAGGTCGGAGCTAAGAATGTGATTATGCATCAGTTCAATCCCAAGCTGGCACTTGAGCTGATCGAAGCGGAAGGAATCACCAAACTATTCGCAGCCCCGACGATGTGGAACATGCTGCTTCAGGAGAACCTGGAGAACTATAATATTCAAAGCCTCAAGCTTGGATTGTACGGGGCAGCCCCAATGGCCCCGACGCTTGTGCTCGCTTGCCAGGAAAAACTGGGCATCCAGTTCATCCAGGCTTACGGGATGACCGAAATGGGTCCAGCCATCACCTTGCTGCTGGAAGACGACCAAATCCGGAAAGCCGGTTCAGCCGGCCAGGCATGCCGTGGCCATGAAATCGTCATTGCCCGTCCGAATGAAGATGGGCCAGCGGATCCCGATGATGCCATGGGTCCTGGGGAAACTGGGGAAATCCTCGTGAAAGGACCTTGCATCATGCAAGGGTACTTTCAAAGAGAGCCAGAGACCCAAAAAGCGCTTCATAAAGGGTGGTACCATTCCGGGGATATCGGTTTCCTTGATGAAGACGGTTTTCTATGGGTCAAGGACCGGGTGGATGATATGATCATTTCGGGTGGCGAGAACGTTTACCCTCGTGAAGTGGAAGATACCCTCTATGAACATCGGGGGGTTCTCGACTGTGCCGTGCTCGGTCAACCAGATGATAAATGGGGAGAAACGGTGACGGCGTTTATCGTGGCGAAAGATCCATCGTTAACTGAGAAGGATTTAGAGGATTGGTGCAGGAATAGCATAACGCTAGCTAACTATAAGCGTCCACGACGATATATTTTCTGTGAGGAGCTGCCGCGAAACGCAAGTGGCAAAATCCAAAAATTCATGCTTCGCAAACAGTTGGAAGAGAACGTCGTGGAAGAACAATAATTTGAGGATTCCCCTTAAAATAAAAATCCGAGTGGCCGATAAAATAAAGGACAACATGAGAAAACATAATGGGGGGAACAAATTGAGTAAGTCATTTCGAATTGCATGGCATGCGGTCGTCGATGAACATTCCATTCTCGAAGGACGCAGTTTAGTGAATGCCGAAAGCGATCAAGCTGCCGCAAGCAAATTGGTTTATGAAAAATCCACAGAATACCGTCTAAGGCAACAATGGGTGATGATCGATTCATTAGTTGAATTAGTGAATGAATAAGAAAAGGAGACTCCAGTCATAGGAGTCTCCTTTTAAATGTTATCCACATGTAAAAAGCTTACGATTCAAGGAATATAGCTTGTTATCCACATTATCCACAGAGTTATCCATAATTTACATTATTTTCATATAATCAAGAGGTGTCGTATTACCCATTATTTATCGGTATATTCAGAAAATATCCACAATATTAACAGGGCTGTGGATAAGATGGTGTGTATAAGAAGGAGGCTGTTGAAAAAACAGCCTCCTCTAAACGCTATGATTTACGGTTATGGGCCCGGCGGTCAGCGGCATTGGCGCGCGCTTGAGCCTCCATATCATCTTGGTCGGCTAGTTCGGTAGAAAATTCGACATCAATTCCGTCACTTTTAAGGTTTTTAGGTACCTGTGGCAGTTTTTGTTTGTTTTTATCCCGATTATGGTGAATGTTATTTCGTCCCATGTTAGCGCCCCCTCGATGAAAGTAAATAAGCTGGAAATGATTTGATTTAAATCATCTCCAGCTTATTGTGTGTTGAATGGTAGATCATCATGTACGGAAAAAAGCGCCAAACTTAACGACGGGGTTTCTTTTCTGTAAAACCGCCGGCTCGATCTGCTTGTTTGAATTCGCGAGAGTAAGTGATCTCTTGCATGCTTGTTAGGAAACTTTTTTCTTTATCCGTTTTTTTCGCCATTTAGATCATCTCCAATTCATGTGATAATCCTATTTTTTCCCAAATAACTTCAATCATACATGTAAAATATCTTCTAGGGCCATTTTAAGAGTGGGAAAGGAGAATGTGAATTCCTCCTTCATTAGTTTGCTTGGTAGGACCTTTTGCCCTTCAAGGACCAGGATGCTCATTTCGCCGAGTGCGGTTTTTAGAAGGAATGGAGGGACCGGGAACCAGTGAGGCCGTTTCATGACGGCGCCAATCGTTTTACCGAACGTATCCATTTGAACGGGGTTTGGCGCTGTGAAATTGACTGGTCCCTGGATATTCTTTTCCTTCATGCAAAAAGAAACCGCACGGGCGACGTCTTGAATATGAATCCAGGAAAGCCATTGGGTACCTTTGCCGATTTTTCCACCGCCGAAAAGTTTGTAGGGAAGGGTCATCATGGGGAGTGCCCCTTTTTTTTTCCCCAGGATTACGCCAAATCTTGTGAGGACGACACGTTCGCAGTAGGGGCTTGATTTCATCGCCTCTTTTTCCCATAGCTTGACGGTGCGGGCCAGAAAGTCCTCCCCGATGGAATCCGATTCCTCTGTAAAGGTTTCCTGGTCGGATATGCCATAGTATCCCACTGCGCTGGCATTGATCAGGCACGGGATTTTTTTCGGAAGCTTGGAGAGGATCCGGTTCATTTCCTTGGAAGTCTCGACCCGGCTTTCGACAATCGTCCGTTTCCGTTCCTGTGTCCAACGACCGCTATTTAATGACTCCCCGGCTAGGTTGATGAACACATCAAGATCTTCCAACTGTCTCTCAGGGCTTGATCCTGCGCTTAGCCAGCCTACGTAATGAATATGCTCTTGCTTATCATATTTATCTGGATGCCTGGTCAATATATATAATTCATGATTTTCTTTTAATAATTCGTCAATAAGGGCAGTGCCGACAAAACCGCTTCCCCCGGCAATGGCTATTTTCATGAAAATCACATCCTTTTTCTGTCTTTCCTTCACTGTAACACGCTCGGGTTCTTTTTTCATTTTTGGACGTGCTTGTCTAGAAAAGGTTCACAGAAACGGGTAAAGTAAGAAGGGGGTGGAAAGTATGCCGAACATAACGAAAATAACGACCCAAAAGAAAAGGACAGACCGTTACAATATATTTGTCGATGAAAAATATGCGTTCAGTGTGGACGAAGAGGTCCTTCTGAAGTTTCAGTTGAAAAAAGGCACGGTACTCGATGATTTGCTTCTTGCCGAAGTGCAGTTTCATGATGAAATACAAAAGGCGTTTACCGATGCCCTCCATTATTTATCCTACCGCATGCGTTCAGAATCGGAAGTCCGCCTGTATTTAAAAAAGAAGGATATCGAAGAACCGATTATAAAAGAAGCGATACATAAGCTGTACAGCTTTCACTATCTCGACGATCTCGATTTTGCCAAGGCATATGTCCGGACGCATGTGAACGGTGGCAATAAAGGACCAATCACGCTAAAGCAGGAGCTGAAGGAAAAAGGGATTCAGGATAAGCTGATCGAACAAGCTTTGTTGGAATACCCCCACGAGATTCAAGTGGAGCATGCAAGAAAGCTTGCCGAAAAGTCGATCAGGAAAGAAAAGAATATCTCGGAACGGGCATTACAGCAAAAAGTGGAACAAACATTAGCCCGTAAAGGATATCCCCGGGACATCATACACGAGGCCTTGGAAGAGGTGGGCGTGGAAAAAGACGAGGATGAGCAATGGACCTCGCTTACGCATCATGCCGAAAAACTTCAACGCCGTTACCGGAACTATGAAGGCTTTGAGTATAAGCAGAAGATGAAGCAGGCACTATATCGAAAAGGGTTCCCCATCGAATTGATCGACCGCTATTTGAACGATTCTGATGTCGATTAAGGTACATGCATAGCCAAAACGCATAATTTTGTTTAATATAGAAGTACATATTATTAATTAAGGAGCCTTATATATGAGCGAGGTAAGATATAGCACGATGTCGGATTACGAGCTGCAGCAAGAAATTGCCACACTGACGGAAAAGGCGAGAAAAGCCGAGCAACTGGGAATGGTCAACGAATATTCCGTATTGGAACGGAAAGTGACCATGGCTAAAGCCTATCTGTTAAATCCGGATGATTTTAAAAAAGGTGAAATTTATCAAGTTGAAGGCGACCCAGGTGTCTACTTCAAAATTGATTATATGAATGGCGTTTTTGCCTGGGGATACCGTTTAGGTGGAAGTGGGAAAGAGGAAGCGTTGCCCATTTCGATGTTGAAATAAAAAAAGGAATCGTGACGAACCCGATTCCTTTTGGTAGTATCTTTATTCCGTTCTTTCGCTTGAAGCTTTCATACGTTCTTGTGGATGTGTATTGATGCTGCCATCCGCCCGTTTTGAAGCATATCTCGCCTTTGCGCGAGGTTCGCCTTGGAATTTATTATTGTTTTGGTTAGGAAAACCTTTTTGTTTATTTCTCAAGTTTTTCTCCTCCAAGCATTAGAATAAGTAAAAAAGTGTTTCTGTTCTCTACTAGTATGGGTAAGGAACAGTAAAATTCAGTCTGTAAAAATATTGGCAACGGGGTGGTTTAGATGAATGATTACCATGAAAGATTAACCAAGATTTTGCTCGAGAAAAATGATCACATAACGTATGAGCAGGCTCTAACTTGGGTTGAATTATTATGGGAAGATTTCGAGGCGACCTATGCGAAAGCGGGACATGAATATGCGGGCGAAGAAATGACATCACGAGTTGTCCAGACTTGGATCGACAACTACGGGGAACGATTCCACGAATTCATTGCAAAAAATCCTAAATATAAGCATTTACTGGATCAACAGAACCAAATTCATTAAAAAAAGCTGATTCCATTGGGGATTTCCCCCTCGGAATCAGCCTTTTTTTCTTATGAAGGTACTACAAAATGATATTCAATTTCTTCTTGAGTTTCGCTTCACTAAAAATCCAGCCGGTAAATGAATTCAAGATATTCAAGTCATCGTCTAAATGAACAACGGCGACAAAAGGATAATAACCGTTGCTGCGGTACCTTAAATCGATGAACCGGACTTCATAATAATCCTTGTTCTGCTCAATTTCCCATCTGTAGACGGGGGAAAAAGAGAGAAAGGCTGCCAAATTGATATCATGCTTGGCGGCTTCAAGAACTTTGCTTTCAGGAAGCGGGATTCGATCAAACGTATCAAGAATCGTCACGTAGCCTCGATCAGCCCGGGCCACATAATAATGCTTTTCGGCAGTCACGGCTATTCTCCAGCGGTGATAGCTCATCGTTGGTGATAAGAGAATTTTCCGGGCACCGGGAATCTGCTGTCTAACTGCCCTCTTTACGAATGCTCTTTCCCTGAAACGGGCGAGATAATAAAGAACGAGTATGGCATACATCGTCAGAAATAGATAACCAGGGGGAAAACCATATCCCCATAATATCAAGCCGCCAACATGGATCCCGAAGATGAACGGGTCGAACGTATTGATGACCCCGAGTGCCACCCAATTCGAGGAAATGGGCCGTAGCGCCTGTGTCCCATAGGCGTTGAAGATATCGACGAAAACATGCAGGAATACGGCCAGAAATGTCCATAGCCATAAATGAAGGTAATTCGTTTCAGGCATGATCATGTAAAGGGTGCCACTAATAAGCAGGGGCCAAAGTAACACGGCAGGAATCGAATGCGTGATTCCCCGGTGATTTCGTATATAAACAGCGTTATTTTTTAATTTTAGAATGGTGTCGATGTCAGGAGCTTGCGAACCCAAAACCGTACCAGCCATTACTGCACTGAAAGTAATGGGGCTTTGCGCAATAACAGGATCTAATGTGGCAAGTCCTCCAAGAGCAATCCCCATGACAAAGTGAGTGCCTGTATCCAAAGCAAAACCTCCCTGCCACAATATAGAAAAATATGTCTTCTTTCCATCATACCGTATTTATATATTATCAATCAAATGAATATATTTGACTTTCTTACCTTGCCCCTTACAATAAAACGAAATGAGTGCCTGTTAAAAAAGAATGCCCATTATGGTGTATTCCCTTTTTTAATAAGAGTTAACATCTTTGGAGGAACAAAATGGCGAAAGAAATAATGATCCCAACCATAGAAAAAGTAAATATTGAAGCGTTTCAGAAAGATTTGGTCAACTGGTTCCTTGAAGAACAAAGGGATTTGCCATGGCGTGAAAATAAGGATCCATACAGGGTATGGGTTTCTGAAATCATGCTGCAGCAAACCAGGGTGGATACCGTCATCCCGTATTTTAACCGGTTTATGGACTGGTTCCCCACTCTTGGTGAATTCGCGGTTGCCGATGAGGAAAAGGTATTAAAAGCGTGGGAAGGCCTTGGTTATTATTCAAGGGTCCGCAATCTGCATAGTGCTGTCCAGGAAGTCCAAGCATCCTATAATGGGATTGTCCCGGATAGCCCGGAGGAAATCTCGAAACTGAAGGGTGTCGGACCTTATACGGCCGGAGCGATCCTAAGCATTGCCTATGGAAAGCCAGAACCGGCCGTCGATGGAAATGTCATGCGTGTGTTGTCCCGGATCTTGATGATCTATGAAGACATCGCTAAGCCGAAGACGAGGAAAACCTTCGAGGTCGCCGTACGCAAGCTAATCGATCCCAATCATACGTCTGAGTTCAATCAGGCCCTGATGGAACTGGGTGCACTCATTTGCACGCCAGGCAAGCCAGCCTGCCTGTTATGCCCTGTACAAAGCCATTGCCTGGCATTTGAGGAGGGAGTACAGTCAGAGCTGCCGGTCAAGATCCAAAAGAAAAAGTCGCGTGACGTACCAATCGTTGCTGCGATTTTGACGAATGAAAAAGGTGAATTCCTCATTCACAAGCGGGCGTCGGAAGGATTGCTTGCGAACCTTTGGGAATACCCGAACTTCGAGATTCACACAACCCTTCAACATAAACGGGAATTTTTTGAGGCGCGTTTTCTTGAGACTTACGGTAGCAAACCGGAACTAATCGATTCGCTCGTCAAAATTGAACATGTCTTTTCCCATCTGGTATGGAAGATGGATACGTATACCGGAGTGGTGAAGGAACCAATCGGTGATGACATCTTAGCGGAAAATCAGCTGAAGTGGGTGAGTAAAGAGGCGATGGAGGAATTTGCATTTCCAGTCTCTCACCAAAAGATGATGAAAGCCTATAACGATAGGGGCTAATTCAATTTTGCCTTATGAAGAAAAAACTGCTTAACGTAAATATATTTTAGAATGAACTCAACAAAGAAGATGCCGAAAAGCTTTGCTTTCGGCATCTTTCATTAAATTCAAGTCAATCGTAGGTTGTCTCGGTACCATGAGTGTAATCGGCTTCCTGTCTTTTCAGCCCGCCTCTTCTTTCGATTTCTTGAACGATTTCCTTATGGATACTCTGTCCTTCTTGGTTCAAATAAGGTACCATTTGTTGAAGGGAGTGATGAAAATAGGCAAGCTCGCTATTTTCCCAATCCGATTTCTCCATCATGGACAACTCTGTCATATCTCGTCCAACATACATAGACACACACTCCTTTTTTATTCGTTATACTTTAATGTTCACTCAGAAAGGATGGAATAAACATATGGAACAAAAAGTAGCACTCGTTACAGGTAGCAGTAAGGGTCTAGGAAGAAGCACGGCATTACGGCTTGCAAAAGAAGGGTACGACCTTGTTATTAATTATGCCCGGAGCAAGTCCAAAGCATTAGAAGTAGCTGCTGAAATCGAAGCCATGGGGCGGAAAGCGCTTGTCGTAAAGGCCAATGTCGGCGATGTCGCAAAAGTGAAGAACATGTTCGCCGAAATCGATGCCCATTACGGGCGTTTGGATGTTTTCATCAATAATGCGGCATCTGGCGTACAGCGTCCTTTAATGGAGCTTGAAGAAACACATTGGGACTGGACCATGGATATCAATACGAAAGCCCTTCTATTTTGTGCCCAGGAAGCGGCAAAGTTAATGGAAAGGAACGGCGGAGGTAAAATTGTCAGCATCAGTTCACTCGGTTCGATCCGATATCTGAAAAACTATACCGCAGTCGGAGTATCAAAAGCTGCACTCGAAGCATTGACAAGGTATTTGGCCGTGGAATTGGCTTCAAGAAACATTTGCGTCAATGCGGTTTCAGGCGGTGTCATTGATACGGATGCCTTAAAGTCATTCCCAAACCGCGAACAAATGCTTGCGGAAGCCGCTGAACAAACACCTGCAGGACGGATGGTCGAAGTGGAGGATATGGTGAATACGATTCTCTTCTTGATAGCGGACGAATCAAGCATGATCCGTGGGCAAACGATCATCGTCGATGGCGGAATTTCCCTGCTCGTCTAAGTAATTGGTAAAAATTAGCCGGATAGACCACGGTGATGATGGATATCTTATTACCGTGGAGGTGATATCAATGGCTAATTACAACAACAAAACACAATCAGGTACTGACATCCAACAAGTTAAAAAACAAAACGCGCAATCTCAACAAGGCCAAGGCCAATACGGTACAGAGTTTGCGAGTGAAACAAATGTACAAGATGTGAAACAGCAAAATCAAAAATCCCAAAGCAAAAAAAGCCAAGGGTAATTGAACTCCAACCACGACCAGGCATCCTTCTTATGAAGGGTGCCTTTTTATTGTGATCAATTGCCATGGAAAACCTATACCTTAAATTGATGTTAGTTCCACTTCACGCTTGGCGCCCTAGCTCTCGTCCATTTTTTAAGGTTACTCTTAACATTCACTTTTTCCCGCGCAGACGAATATAGATAAAAGGGGATTTTGTTAAAATTTAGAGAAGGGATAATTTAAATTAAATGTAAAAGGAAATGCTGTAAATAAATAGAATATACATACTATGGGAAAAATACAGATGTAGGATGGTGCAAATATGGAGGAATTTAACCGGCTCATTAACGCCCAGTTGAAAACGATGGAACGACTTTTATATGTACAATCCGAAATCGAAAGATATCAAGATATAGAGAAAAAATTCCTTGCGAATCAGGAAGAAGATAAAGCGGTCACCGTTCAAGAAGAAATTCAACATAGAAAATTGGAATTGAAGACGATTCATGAAACGTTCGAGCGGCAAACGGAGGATGTCATTCGATGTTATCAACAGGAACAAGCGGCAGTTCAATAAAAACATTGGCTAATTTTCAGATGAGAATGAGGAAAAAGATTGCTTTTTTTAATCTTTTTACACATTTTTACTGTAGATTAGCCTCTTTTGTTTTAAATTTCCGAATAAATCGCTATAATATAGGAATATAGGGTAAATGGAAAAATGTATATAAACGAATCCACACGATTGTAACGGAATAGGGCACAGTACGTTGAAGGTGTCTATAGAAAGTAGGGAGAGATAAATGGGGATTGTTCCTGCTGAAGGAGGAAAAATCCAAATCCAAAGCTATAAACATAATGGACATATCCATCGTATCTGGGAAGAAACCACCGTCTTGAAGGGAACTCAAAACTTGGTGATTGCGGCCAATGACCGAACGATCGTGACGGAATCTGATGGTAGGACCTGGATCACAAGGGAACCGGCGATTTGTTACTTTCATTCAAAGTATTGGTTTAATGTGATTGGCATGTTGAGAGAGGACGGGGTGTATTACTACTGTAATATCAGTTCTCCGTTCACATACGATCCAGAAGCACTGAAATACATTGATTATGACCTGGACATCAAAGTATTCCCAGATATGACGTTTAATTTGCTGGATGAGGATGAATATGAAAGACATTCGAAAGAAATGAATTATCCTGAAGCTATCGATAAAATTTTAAAGCAGAATGTAGACTATCTAATATATATGATTCGCCAGAGAAAGGGACCATTCTCAGCGGAATTCATTGATAGTTGGTATGAACGTTTTTTAACGTATCGATAACAGTGAGATGGCCTGCTGCTAACATTGCAGGCTTTTTCTTTTGCAGATGGTCGGTCGATCAAGGGTAATAGGGTATAGTAAGAAGAGAAAATAGATGAAAATGGAGGGACCCCGTGGGCAGCATTAAGAGATATATGCAATTCGTTAAGCCATATAAATGGCAGATTATCGGGACAGTCTTCATAGGTCTGTTAAAATTCGGAATTCCACTGTTGATTCCTTTATTAAGTAAATATGTTGTGGATGACATCATTAATGGAAATCTGACAACGGAAGAGAAAACCGAACACCTCCTGTGGGCGATGGGCATCATGGTATTCATTTTCGTGGCAATAAGGCCTCCAATTGAATATTACCGACAGTATTTTGCCCAATGGACCGGAACGAAGATTTTATATGATATTCGCAATAATTTATTCACTCATGTACAAAAATTAAGTTTTAAATATTATTCCAATACGAGGGTGGGCGAGGTCATCTCAAGGATGATCACCGATGTCGAGCAAACGAAGAATTTTGTGATTACGGGCCTGATGAACCTTTGGCTCGATATCGCCACCATCGCCATTGTCATTGTGATCATGTTTACGATGGATGTGAAGCTGACGATCGTCTCGATTCTCATGCTGCCTTTTTATGCGTTTTCAATCAAGCATTTCTTCGGCAAGCTTAGGATCTATACGAGAGTACGGTCACAAGCTCTGGCCGATGTGCAGAGTCATCTTCACGAGCGTGTCTCGGGGATGTCTGTCATCAAAAGTTTTGCGATAGAAGACCGCGAGCAGGAACTGTTTGCGAAGCAGAATAAAAATTTCCTCGATAAGGCACTCAAGCATACAAGCTGGAATGCAAAATCGTTTGCCGTCGTGAATACGATTACGGACATTGCCCCATTACTGGTGATTGGCTTTGCCGGATATCAAGTCATACAGGGGCAGCTGACACTCGGAACGATGGTCGCCTTCGTCGGGTTCATAGACAGGCTTTATAATCCTCTACGTCGCGTAGTCAATTCATCGACGACGATGACCCAAACATTGGCTTCCATGGACCGGGTATTCGAGTTCGTGGATGAGAAGTACGATATCGATGATGCCCCGGATTCAAAAGAACTGAAACATGTGGACGGACGGATCACCTTCAAGGATGTCTCGTTTGCTTATGACGAGAAGGAGGCACCTGTTCTAAAACATATCAACCTGGATGTGTTGCCTGGCGAAACCATTGCACTTGTCGGCATGAGTGGTGGGGGAAAATCCTCCATCGTCAGTTTGATTTCCCGGTTCTATGATGTTACGGAAGGGGCCGTTTTACTGGACGGAACCGATATCCGGAACTATCAAGTTCGAAGCTTGCGCGATAAAATTGGGATGGTGCTGCAAGATAACATCTTATTCAGTGAATCTGTGAAGGCCAATATCCTGATGGGGAAACCCGACGCCACTGACGAAGAGGTATTTGCAGCCGCCAAAGCAGCCAACGCCCATGAATTCATTATGGGATTGAAAGAAGGCTATGATACGAAAGTGGGCGAGCGGGGCGTGAAACTTTCAGGTGGCCAAAAGCAACGGGTAGCCATCGCCAGGGTCTTTCTAAAAAACCCACCGATCCTTGTCCTGGATGAAGCAACATCGGCCCTTGACCTGGAAAGTGAACATAATATTCAAGAAGCCCTTGATATATTGGCGAAGGACCGAACCACGATCATCGTGGCGCACCGTCTCTCCACCATCACGCATGCCGATCGAATTGTCCATATCGATAACGGGGAAATAACTGAAATCGGCTCACACGAAGAGCTCATGCAAAAACAAGGTAATTATTATAAACTCTTTCAGGTGCAGCAATTGGATAACTGACATCAAAAAAAGATCATCTCGCTGTTGCGGGATGGTCTTTTTGATCATTGTGGAATACATAGGATGCAGATGAATTTCGGGGCAGAGTATTCTAATAAACTTGTGAAAAATACCATACAATTAGTTAATAAAGAGTATCGAAGGGGAGTTATACAATCATGCAGCGGATAAAATTTATGGTTAGACATTTCCTGAGAGAGCCATTGTGGTTTAAAATTCTAATCTTTGTAACTTTGGTGATTTCCGTTGTTTTTAGCAGTACTCTTTTTTCAGATCATGCTTATTTCAAAGGTTTTGCCAAATTAGCCGCTGCCATCTTCTTTAGTGCCTACGGATTTAATATGAGAAAGAATCTCAAAATTTCGGTTCTTTTCTTTACGTTAGCATGTATATGTCTATTATTATCCATCAAGGCATTATACTGAAACGGCAAAAAGGATAGCTGAGGCAAATAATAGTTGCTTCAGCTATCCTTCTCTTTTTTTCGTATGAATGTTACATTAAGAAACCCTTTTTTCGTGCAAAGGCTTTTTCTTGGTATGAGTCTTTTTCAACAAATACTTTAAATACTCCGGCAAGGCGATTCCGACGATAATCAAGAACATTCCAAACCATTGAAGGGATGTTACGCCTTCTCCAAGGAAGATGACGGAAACGACCATCGCGGAAGGCAATTCTGCGGCACATAGGATCGTCCCCAGGCCGACGCCGACTTTCGGCATACTGACGGCAAAGAAAAAGAAGGGAACCACAACACCAAGTGTACCGAGCAATAGACCGAATTGCCAAAGGTTGGTTTCGACAAGATTGGTGGCAAGCGTTACCGGATTGGTTGTGAATACCGCAGTCAGCATGGCACCTGTCGCAATGAAAAACAAACGTTTCATCGAGGGCTCTTCAACGGCGAACTTAGAGTTGCAGAACATGTAAAGAGCAAAGAGCAAGGCAGACAGAAGCCCGAATAATACCCCCGTCAAACTAAGGGCAGAGAGAGGCTGGCCAAAGATGGCACCTGCAAATAATGTCCCGATAAAGAGCAAGCAGATGGCCAGGACCTTGCTTCGATCTGGACGTCTTTTGTTTATGATGCTTTCAATAAGGACACCAATCCAGGTGAACTGAAATAAAAATACTACGGCAATGGAAGCCGGAAGCTCCGCAACAGCCACCGCGTAGGCTTTTCCGACAAAAGCGGACATCATCCCAGTAATGGCAAGCAAACCGGCATTTTTCCAAGAAATTTTATATTTAAACGAAAAAAGGAACAAAACGGCGACGATCAGCCATCCAATCAAATATTGACTGCCGACTAGGTCCCCGGAAGAATGACCATCCTTGAATCCGAATTTCATCATGGTGGATAATGTGCCGTATGAGATGGAACCAATTAAAACCATTATAGAATACTTCAAAAGTTGCATGTTTTTTCACCCCTAAAAAATAAAAATCGCCACCTGCCTAGATGGCAAGTGACGAACGAAAAAAGGAAATCCTTTTAAAATTCCGTCTCTCAGCAAGTGCTGAGTTTAAACATTATTGTTGAGTTATCTTAGCTTAATTCGTTTGTGAATAAATGTCAATGGGGAATGATATTTTCTATATAGTTAGACTATTCACATATATCAGAGAGAAAATATTGGGAGCCCAACATAAAAGAAGAGACGGTTATCTAGTGAACCGTCTCTCTATTAATCTTCTTCATATTGGATAGACACTTCATTCTCATCTTTATGGAAGGATTGGAAGCTGACAATCAGCTTTTCGAGATGCTCCAATTGTTCGTCATACTCAATGATGTAAGAAATCAATGGAACAAGGCGGGCGGAAAGATGCCCGAGGTCATCATGCATTTCGTCGACTTCGTTTTGTTGCTCAAAGAAGAGGGCAAGAAGGTCTTTGCGGCTGAGGGAACCCTGATCCCAATCATCGATTTCCTCAATGTTTTTGATTTTTTCGATATGCAATAAAATCAGCTGCTCATGCTTACGTATGAGGGAATCAAGATGATGTAAAATCGTCTTCTGGAAGTCTTCAGGCATATGATAGATTTCATTCTCGAATTTATGAATCCTTCTCAAGGTCTCAAACGCCTTTTTCGTCGTGATGATCATTTGACGATACACGACAAGCTTCCTTGATTTAGCTACACTTTTCTTTTTGAAATATTCACGTTCTTCTTTATACATGGAATAGATATGCTCTAAATCAAGCAAATCTTCTTTTAATCTGCTAATATCCTTTTTCAATAAGGTATGTTCTGTAGCATGCCTAGTGCTTATTCGGATCCATTTCAAAATATCTTCTGTCACATCGGTTATGCGCGTATATAGCTTTGCCTCATACTTTGGCGGGATGAAAACGAGATTGACAATAAATGAAGCAATAATCCCAAGTAAGACGGATGAAAGACGCACAAATGCAAAGTTTAAAAATTCTCCTTCTTGGCTTTCCATAATGGCAATAACCGTCACGATGGAAAGTACGATCGTCTTATCCATTTTCAATTTCAGATTTATCGTAATGACTACCATTACGGCCAATCCGATAATGAAAATATCATTACCAAACAATAAAACGAAGGAAATGGCGACTAAGGCACCGATGATATTTCCTTGAATTTGTTCCAGCACCGTCTGGTAAGAACGATAGATGGTGGGCTGGATGGCAAAAATAGCAGCAATCCCAGAAAGGACAGGAGCAGGAAGATTAAGCAGTTCCGAAATATAAAGCGCTAAAACAATCGCTATTCCTGTTTTGAGAATGCGGGCACCAAACTTCATATATAGGTAAATCCTTTCTTTGTGATGTTATTGTTCCTGATAAGAAGCTCTTTCTTTATACAGGATATTCGTAAAGTTGTATTCTAACTTATATGTTAGTACTTTACACTAATTTTTAATGTTGTAAACAAAAAGTAATGGAGCAAAGCAGCCGTAAAAGTAATTATAAGCTTTTTACGGAAGGGAAAAAATGAAGATTTTATGACATATGTAAATGAGGTGCTTTTTTCCCCTGGCTGTGGGGAGTTACAAAGATGGAAAAAGCTAATGTCCTGTAAAAAGACATTAGCTTTTTTATCATCACTCGGTTGATACAGATGGATCTGCTTGTTCCTTAACGGGAACAACTTGAAGGAAGTGGTTTCCCGGATTATGGAGCAAGGCCCCAAGAGAGGCTGCTTCCTCTTCTTGCCCTTGCTCTTTTAAAAGGGCAACGTATTTGCCAAGGAGCTCATTCACGTCCTGAAGTCCTTTTTTGGAAAGGGATTCAATCGACACTTTCGCACCCTTCGCAATCCTTCTTTGGATAACTTCTTTCGTTAGGCCGACTTCCGGCTGAAGCCTTAAATAAACGACACCGCCGGTCATGCCTGCACAAATCCATGGGCCCGGATCCCCTAGAACCAATCCTCTGCCATTTGTCATATACTCAAATGCAAATCCCTTGATGTTCGAGGTTACCGCAATATTGCCATGTTCATTTTCTGGAATCGGCTTTTTCACTAGGCCACCGATAATCATGTCGGCACCTGAAAGCCGGATTCCCGCCCTTGCATCGGCATCACCTTGGGCGATAAGGAGTCCGTGCTGTGCCCCATACCCGAAACCTTTACCGACAGAGCCATTGTAAAGGTTGCCATCTTTTCCTGGTGATTTGAAAATGGCGATATTCCCACCGATTGACGTTTTGCCGATTCCATCCTGGGCTCCGCCATTTACGCTAATGGTGATTCCCTCGGTGTTATAGGCACCAAGGCCATTACCAGGGATGGAACCATCCTGATAGGAAAGATGAATGGGAGGCAGATTCTTATACGAACCATCCAATCTGTTACGGACGCGGTGACACGAAACACGGCTACCAAGGACCCGTTGCTCGGAAGTGATGCCGCTATAACTGCGGGATTGCTGTAATTCTTCAACCTGCGAATCGAGATATTCCGCTCCCACCGCCACCTGTAGGGAACTTTCATTCAAATAAGCTTCTTTTTCCCTATTGGAGAATGGCGTGATATCAAGGTTCTTTAATAAATAGGTCAGATCCAGCGATTGTTGGCCTTTCACTTGCTCAAGCAAATCAGAGCGGCCGACGATATCCTGAAGGTTCTTCACACCTAGTGATCCAGTCAGGGTTTTTAGCTCCTGGCCGAATGCCGTGAACATATTCGTCAATCCTTGAACCGCCAAATCAAATTTTCGAGGAACAAAGCGGCGCAATCCATGTTCTTTTGCCTGTGCTTCCGATTCGATTTGGGTGGCAATCCCGACATGGCATGTATCCAGGTGACAACCGCGGCATGTTGTACAGCCAACGGCAATCATCGATAGGGTACCGAAACCAACGCGGTTGGCCCCGAGCAACATCAATTTCAGGATATCCATCGAGCTTTTCAATCCACCGTCAGCCCAGATTTCGATGTTTTGCCGAATTCCGGATTCAAGCAACGCATTATGGGCGGCTTTTACGCCGATTTCGACAGGCAGACCTACATGTTCAAGGGCATGAATCCGTGCTGCACCCGTTCCGCCGTCAAAGCCGGAAAGCGTGATGATATCGGCGCCGGCTTTGGCAACGCCGACGGCAATCGTTCCAATATTGGGAACAACCGGTACCTTGACGGCCACCTTGGCTTTATCGTTGGCCGTTTTCAGCTCATGGATCATTTGGGCCAAATCTTCAATCGAATATATATCATGGTTATTGGAAGGGGAGATCAAGTCAGAACCAATCGTCGCATTCCGTGCTTCCGCAATTTTTGCCGTAACCTTCGAACCGGGAAGATGTCCGCCTTCACCAGGTTTTGCCCCTTGCCCAATCTTAATTTCCAAGAGATTAGAAGAGTTCAAGAGTTCGGCGTTGACACCGAATCTTCCGGAAGCAATCTGCTGCCCACGTGATTTCGGGTATTTTCCGAGCATATCCTTAATTTCTCCGCCTTCGCCATTCATACTGATCATGCCCAAACGGTCTGCCGCTTCTGCGTACGCTCGGAAAGCTATTTCATTTTGAGAACCGAATGACATGGAGGCGATGACGAAAGGCAACTCCTGATCGCCAATGGATAGACTGACATCTTCGGCTGGGACAGGTGTGTCTGACAACTTAAGTGATGTCAGGTGACGGATTGTCGTCGGGTTTGATTCTTCTTGCTCCGTGATCTTTTCACGATAGGCGTCATAATTTCCCGTGGAAGCGACTTCGCCGATGGATTTCCAAATCCGCGGGAATAGATGAAAGGTTTTACCCATCCGTTCTTTTTCATTATCATAATCTAATGCACGCTGGATGCTATCCTCTTTGATTTTGTCAAAATCATAGTCTAAATGGTTTGCTCCGAAGAAATTGGCCACATTCAAATAAGAGGCAATCTCCTCATGTAACCCAATGCTTGAGAATAGCCGGCCATAGCCGCGCAATTCATGAATCCCGATGGTGGAGATCACTTTTTCCAGTCCTTTAGTCAACGAGTTATATAGATTCATAACGCCTTTCAGGTCCCCGGAAGATAATGAAAGGAACATGAAATAGGGACTGATCAAGTTGGCACCGAGGCC
Source organism: Peribacillus sp. NPDC097284 (assembly GCF_044761765.1). Lineage (NCBI taxonomy): Bacteria > Bacillati > Bacillota > Bacilli > Caryophanales > Bacillaceae > Peribacillus > Peribacillus sp. NPDC097284. Next base: position 16,773 of record NZ_JBIWCZ010000004.1, on the reverse strand, counting down.
ATAGGCAACGATGATATCATGCAGTGACCTTAGGGATGCAGAACGTAACAGGATCGAGCAATCGCGGCGCTTGCCGGAATTGACCAATGCTTGATCGACAGCTGACGTGACAAGATGAGGGTCAAGCCATAGGTTCCCGTTTTGATGAGCAAGGGCATCATCGAGGATGAGCAGCGTTTTCCCGGCATCGACCGATTTTACGGCTTCATCCGTTATCCTTTTTAACGCTTCAGGGATACTCTCCTTTTCTGTAAACGTGCTTGAAATGAAATGTGCCAGTTTTTGATCCTGGTTGTGAAGGACAAATTGATCATAGCTTGGTTGTGAAAGGGTGGAGGAGCATTCATACCCTGTCAGTCCCTCGATTAATAAAGGTGTCAGAAGTTCGGTAACGTGACCGGCCTTCTTTGCTTCAAATAAAGAAGGACGTCTTCCAATAATGGTTCTCGTGGAAAAGTGCTCGGTTTCCCGGTCCCGGTCGATGGCTGGATTGGTTACGACGGCGACGCTTTCCTTAATGAAATCCGAAAGATTGGTCCGCTGTGGATTAAGGGCGGCAAGCGGTGCGTCATGACCCAATGAACGGATGGGTTCTGCACCTTTTTCAGCCATCTGCTCGACTAATTGAACGTGCTCCCTTTCCCAACCGAATGCCTTATATTGTCCGTTATGAATGGCCTGTGGCTGCGTCATGGTGAACACCTTCTCGAAAATTGGTGGCTGCAGGCGAACGAGGTCATCGGAAAGAACAAAACGTTCATTGAAGCGCTCATACACTTTCCCTTGATATTCTTTATAGTTATATAGTTCAATAAGGTCGCCATTCCATTTTAACCCGACCTTTTCCCCTGGTCCCATCGGTCTTGGGTCTCCCGTATATTCTGAAGAGGGGATGATACCAGGCTCGGAAGTGAACATATAGGAAGAAGCCGTCTCGATATTCCAAAGCGGACGTAGGCCTAACGAGTCTACGGAGAATACGGCTTCATCTCCGAATCGGGAGATGATTCCAGCTGGGCCTTGTGCAAAATGCCCCCATGCTTCCCTTAGATACGTATAAAGGTTCTGCAAATGCTCAGGGTATTCCTTGATTTCGTTGATGATTGGCGGAAAAACCAGGTCGATTGCCTCGAATAAAGAGTAGCCGTGACGGCAGATGAATGTTTCAATCGTTTTATTCAAATCCTGGGAATCACTTCCGTCTTTAGCAATCGGAACCCCGATCATTTTGGCTTCATCACGTAATTTGGCAATGGTATTGATTTCGCCGTTGTGTCCAAGGACACTGAATGGCTGCACACGGAAAAAACTTGATAGAGTATTGGTGGAAAAACGGTTATGACCCAGTGTCATAGTTGAGGCTGCAAGGGGGTCGGCAAGATCATGATAGTAGGCAGGGAGTGTATCCCCGGCACCCATTACTTTGTAGATGGCATGATGCTGGCTTAAGGAAGCGACATGAATGTAATCACTATTCTCGATGTCGGACGTCAGCTCGAAAAGGATGTTGGTGAGTTCCTGTTGATTGGTAGTCGTGGATGAACAGGCAATTTGCCAGAACACAGGATCCTCTTGGATGGCAATCGGGCCCAAAGCTTCAGAGCGGTATGCTTTATCCGTTTCAAAAACGAGCGATAGCCCACGTTTCTGCAATTTTTCTTTGACTTCGGTTTTTAATTTGCCTGCATCTGCTTTTCTGCTTAAAAATAGGTGACCGACTATGAAATCGTCTTGATCGACGATGCCGGAATCGATGTTTTCCTTTTCGAGTTTCTTTTTCCAAAGAGCACGTGGAATATCAATATGGATACCGGCGCCATCGCCTTCGCCATTGATGAATCCGCAACGGTGATTCATCTTAACCAGTGCATCAATGCATGCGAAAATGTTCTCATTGGTGGGGATTTTCTTTTTTTCGATACGGGCTACGATACCGCAGGCATCATGTTCTTCTCTATAGAATTCTTTGAATGTAGCAGGTGTCCATTGTTGAGTCATATGTTTGGCGTCAATAAGGATAACCCTTATTTGCTGCCGTTCACCCCCTGTGGCTTTTGATTTTATGAAACGTTCATATTAGTAAACTTGAACAACTGTCCAAGCTTTTTAATTGAATGATATAAAATAGAATAAATGGATATAAATGTATTGGTATCATATCATTTAAATATTCAGAAATCAATTTTTTATACAGTATATTGGATAGGATGGAAAAGTGTGTTTTTTAGAAAAAACTCCGTGAAAGCCAATTTGAAAGTTTAATTTAGCCGATATGAGAAAACCCCAAGATGGATATCCATCTTGGGGTTGAATGGTTGGTGCATATTTATTCTTTTGTCCAGCTTAAATCAAGTTCTTGAATGCATGTTCAACCGCTTTTAAAGTATAAGCGATATCTTCATCCGTATGGGCCGTTGTCAAGAACCAGGCTTCATATTTGGATGGTGCCAAGTTGATTCCTTGATTAAGCATCAGCTTGAAGAATTTACCGAACATTTCGCCGTCCGTATTTTCAGCTTGCTCGTAGTTTTCGATTGTTTCTGTAGTGAAATAGATGGTCAAGGCACCTTTTAGGCGGTTGATGGTAATAGGCACATTATATTGACGAGCGGCTTTAAGAATGCCGTCTTCAAGGAGCTTCCCTAAGCGATCAAGCTCGTCGTAAACGCCTTCTTCCTTCAACACTTCCAAGCAAGCGATCCCGGATAGCATGGAAGCAGGGTTTCCGGCCATCGTTCCTGCTTGATATGCAGGTCCTAATGGTGCGACCGTATCCATGATTTCTTTTTTGCCGCCATAAGCACCGATTGGAAGACCCCCACCGATGATTTTTCCAAGAGCGGTCAAATCGGGTTGAACGCCAAGTAAGTCCTGAGCCCCACCGTACATGAAGCGGAATGCAGTGATGACTTCATCAAAGATGACGAGTGCTCCAGCTTCATGAGATAAGGAAATCACATCTTCCAGGAATCCAGGGTGCGGTTCGACGATGCCGAAGTTGCCGACGATCGGTTCGACCAGGACACCGGCAATTTCGTTGCCCCATTTTTTCAGGGCCTCTTTGAATGGCTCGATATCATTGAAAGGTACCGTGATGACTTCCTGTGCAATGCTTTTTGGGACACCAGCGGAATCCGGTGTTCCAAGTGTGGACGGACCAGAACCTGCAGCAACCAACACAAGGTCGGAGTGACCGTGATAGCAGCCGGCAAACTTGATGATTTTATCGCGACCCGTGTAAGCGCGGGCTACGCGGATGGTGGACATGACGGATTCCGTACCAGAATTGGTGAAACGGACTTTATCAAGGCCAGGCATCGCTTCTTTTAACATTTTGGCAAAGGTGACTTCATGTTTTGTCGGCGTACCGTATAAAACACCTGTTTCTGCAGCCTTTGTGATCGCCTTTGTGATATGGGGGTGTGCATGGCCTGTGATGATCGGGCCGTATGCCGCTAAATAATCGATATACTTGTTGCCATCAACATCCCAGAAATAAGCTCCCTTGGCATGATCCATGGCCACCGGCGAACCGCCGCCCACGGCTTTATAAGAACGGGAAGGACTATTAACCCCACCGACGATATGCTCCAATGCCTCTTTATGTATAATTTCCGAATTAGTAAAATCCAATCTAAAAACCTCCTAAAAATACAAACATAATCACTCCTAATCATAGCACTTTTCCACTTTAAAATCGCTGGGAAATGGGGCCTGACCCCCAAACAAGCAGACCGAACCCCATATATACCAAGCTTTCATGCTTTTTATTTTGTTTGGGAAATAGGGTCTGACCCCCACGGTCTGGTATATTCATAGCAGTAGGCAAGGGGAATGGGAGGGGGATAAGGATGACGAAGCTGATTATTAATGCGGATGATTTTGGGTATTGTAAGGGAATTAATTTGGGGATTGTTGAATGTTTTCAGAATGGTGTCGTGACGTCGGCAACTTTGATGGCCAATATGCCGGGTGCCGAGCATGCGGTAGCGCTGGCTAAGGAAAACCCGAATCTTGGCGTGGGATTCACTTGGTTTTGACCTGCGGCTTTCCAGTGAGAAGCGATGTTCCTTCGCTGGTGAGGGAGGATGGTGCGTTTCATCAACGCGGGGATATGCATAAGTTTGCTGATCCTGCGGATATAGAAAAAGAATTGAACAGCCAAATGGAGAGATTTCTATCATTGGGGCTGGAACCGACTCACATTGATAGCCATCACCATGTTCACGGCTTGGAGAAGGTTTATCCCATCGTTGAAAAGATAGCGAAAGCGCATGGCTTGCCGGTTCGGAAATTGGATGGGGCAATTCATGGTTATCAAGGGGTGAAAAGGACAGAGAAATTGATAACGGATTTCTACGGATCGGACCTGACGACAGGTCATTTAGTTGATATCTTGGATAAAAGTCTATCCTCCGAGACAGTCGAAATCATGTGCCATCCCGGGTATATAGACGAATCGATACTAAACGGAAGCTCCTACGCCCTGCCACGTGTAAAGGAAATGGCCATCCTGACAGACCCATTGATCCAAAAAGCCATAGCCGTGCGTGACATCGAACTAGTCTCCTATAAAGAGTTGGGAAATAGGGTCTGACCCCCAATCCAAAAAGCTGTAACCCTTGATGGTACAGCTTTTTGGATGAATTATTTCGTTTGGGAAATGGGGTCTGACCCCAAAGTTTCACTTATGAAGGACATTATATCTAGGATGGTGCTTGGGTTTTCGATGTTGAAGGTTTGGCGTTTGATTTCGCCTTGGGCCTGGTAGTAGGTTGCGTGTCCTGTTCCTTTTTCTTCATTAATATGTAAATGAAAGCTTAGTGGGGTATTTTCGATGGAGCCGGACGAATCCCTTTGGACGATCTGGCACAATAGTTGGTCGTATTCGTCCTCGTACAAGAAATCATACCGTAATTCCAGTACGATTTTTTCGATTTGCGTGAGCAATAACTTTTTTATATTCATAGCGATTAGTCTCCTTTTTATAGGTAATACATACATCGTCGAAATTCGCCCAACCCAGGATATCCTGAATCCAGGCATTTTTATTGTTTAAAAAGCTGAGGTTGGCTAAACTATTTGATTAGGACAAGGAATATGGAGGAAAATAACATAATGAGCAATGCAATTCAGGTTAATCAATTACGGAAGGAATTCAAGTCGGTTTCAAGCCGTTCCGGATTAAAAGGGGCCTTCCGCGACTTACTTACAAGAAATTATAAAATCGTGCCTGCTGTCAACGATATCAATTTTACTGTAAAAAAGGGTGAGATGGTAGCGTATATCGGGGAAAATGGGGCAGGCAAGTCGACGACGATCAAGATGCTGACGGGGATTTTGGAGCCGACGTCCGGTGATATCATGGTCAATGGCATGAATCCGCATAAAGAACGGGAAAAGTTCACCCAGACCATCGGGGTCGTCTTCGGGCAACGATCGCAGCTTTGGTGGGATATCGCCGTCCAGGAATCCTTCCGGCTGCTGAAAAAAGTATATAAGGTGTCTGATGAACAATATAACGATCATATGGCACATGTAATCAAGACGTTGGATATCGGGCCGTTACTCGATAAGCCGGTGCGTAAGCTGTCCCTTGGCCAGCGGATGCGTTGTGAACTGGCTGCTGCCTTGATACACAATCCACCGTTGCTTTTCCTGGATGAGCCGACAATCGGCCTTGACGTGTTAGTGAAAATGAAAATCCGTGAGTTTCTGAAGGAAATCAATGAAAGATACAACACGACCATCCTTCTGACCACGCATGACTTGGGGGATATCGAGGCCTTGTGCGAGCGGGTGATCATGCTTGATGAAGGTCAAATCATTTATGACGGGGAATTGCAAAGCTTGAAAGATAATTGGGCAGAGGAAAAACAGGTCCACTTCCAATTCATCGAGCCAGTCGAACTGGATGAACTGCAATCCTTGCCGTTATCCTTTCACGTCAATTGGGAGCACGATGAAAAGAATCATGCATACATAGCCGTGTTAAAAGAAGAAAGTGATCATATTTCACAGCTGGTCGCCGCTGTCGTTTCACATTTTAAAATCAAGGACGTCAAAATCCATGAAACGTCCATCGAAGAGATTGTTCGTAATATTTACGAAGAGGGCACGGTCTGACTCTTTCAGAAAAAATGTGTCTACCAAGAAGGGAGAGGACCATGGGAAAGTATCTTGCGATGATTCGCATGCGTTTTTTGATGATGCTTGCGTATCGAACCGATTATTATACCGGTATTTTAATTTATAGCATCAATATTGGTGCTTATTATTTCTTGTGGAATGCAATATATGGAGAGAAAAGTTCCATTGAAGGGTTATCCAGCATGCAGATGACCACCTATGTGGCGGTTGCCTGGATGGCGCGCGCCTTTTATTTTAATAATATTGACCGTGAGATTGCCGATGAGATCAAGGACGGCAAGGTCGCAATCGAGATGATTCGACCTTATAACTATTTAGGGATGAAGACGATGCAAGGCCTGGGTGAGGGGATTTTCCGTTTCTTTTTCTTCTCCATTCCAGGTATGCTGCTCGTCGCCATCATTTTCCCCATCCATTTGCCAAATGAACCGGCAACATGGGGGCTTTTCGGAATTTCCCTGTTATTCAGCTTCATCATCAATACGCAAATCAATTTGCTAACGGGAATCACGACATTTTTCTTATATAATAATGCTGGATTGATCCGGGCAAAACGGGTCATTGTTGATTTGTTTTCAGGCTTGTTATTGCCTATCAGCTTTTATCCAATCTGGGCACAGGACATCATGAAGTTTCTGCCGTTTCAAGGAATCAGCTATGTCCCGAGTATGATTTTCACAAATGGATACGGAACGGGAGACATCGGCATGGCTCTTTTACAGCAATTGATCTGGGTCATCATTCTCGTTATCCCCATCCAGGTTTTATGGATAGTCGCAAAAAAACAGCTGATTATTCAGGGAGGTTGATGGGATGTTTTACGTATCAATGTTTTTTCAATATGTGAGTCAGTATATGAAAACGAGATTGCAGTACCGGGCGGATTTCGTCATCGAGATTCTTTCTGATTTGTTGAACCAAGTCGTGAATCTGGTGTTTATCTTAGTGGTCTTCGGACATACGGAGTTCCTAAGCGGGTGGAGCCGGGATGAAATCATTTTCATATACGGTTTTTTCCTTATCCCGTTTGCACTATTTTCATCCTTTTTCAACATCTGGGATTTCAACGATCGCTACATCGTCAAAGGGGAGATGGACCGGATTTTAACAAGGCCGATTCACAGCCTGTTTCAAGTCATCTTAGAGCGGATTGAGCTTGAATCATTATTTGGAGTCGTGACCGGTTTGATCATCATCTTCTATTCCGGTGTTTCGTTAAACCTGGAACTAACTTGGTATGACCCGATTCTCTTCATCATCTTTGCAATCGGCGGGGCACTCGCGTATGCCGCCATCTTTGTTGCGATTGCAAGCATCGGCTTCTGGTCTGATGCCAAAACGTCCATCATGCCGATGATGTACAACATCGGGAACTACGGGCGCTATCCGGTTGATATTTATAACAAGGTCATCCGCTTTGTTCTGACTTGGGTGCTGCCATTTGCCTTTGTCGGTGTGTATCCCGCTTCCTATTTTCTTAGAAAAGAAGAGTGGTACGCGTATGCATTTGCCACACCTGTTATAGGGGTCGTCTTTTTCATGATCTCGATCTTCATTTGGAATCAGGGTGTGAAAAGGTACCGCGGAGCAGGAAACTAAAAAAAAATCCCTTCAACAATTTTGTTGAAGGGATTTTTTTTGCTTATATGCGTTTGTTTTTTCTCTCGACATATCTAGCTTGTGCTTGGACGTACTGCCGTTTTTCTTCTTCCGTTTCCGGTTGGACCTGTGGAACCGGTATGGGCTTTCCATCTTCATCTATCGCAAGCATCGTTAAAAAAGCGCGGGCGGTGAGTTGCTTTTCGCCAGTCAACAGGTTCTCCCGTTCTACTTTTACGAATACCTCCATTGACGTTCGATGGGCACAGGTGACATAGGCTTCCAAATTGATTGCATCCCCGGTCTTGATGGGGGCCAGGAAGTCAAAGGAGTCGCTTGAAGCGGTTACGACCGGTTTCCGGCAGTGGCGCATCGCTGCAATGCAGGCGATTTTATCCACATAAGCCATCACTTTTCCACCAAAGATGGTATTGTGATGGTTCGTATCAGGTGGAAAAACGAGGTCCGTTAAAAACGTCCGTGACTGTTGAACGGGAATGCCTGTTGTTAAATCAGTCATTTTCCTGTTGGACCAATAGCTTATTCCGGACAACCGTTGCGGCTTCGACCATATTTTTCAGTGAAGCGACGGTTTCTGGAACGCCCCTTGTTTTCAGGCCACAGTCAGGGTTGATCCAAAATTGGTCTTTATCCAGTACCTTGATGCCACGTTCGATCATATCGACCATTTCTTCCACTGCAGGAACGCGAGGGCTATGAATATCATACACACCAAGGCCGATTCCTTTTTCATATGTTTTCTCCTCGAATGCGGAAGCGAGCTCGCCGTGGCTACGGGACGTTTCAATGGAAATCACATCAGCGTCCAGGGAAGAAATGACATCCATGAAGCTATTGAAATCACAATAGCACATATGGGTGTGAATTTGTGTTGTGTCTTCGACGCTCGAAGTGGAAATCAGGAATGAATGGACCGCCCAGTTTAAGTACTCATCACGGTCGCTTTTTTTCAATGGAAGGCCTTCACGCAGGGCTGGTTCATCGACTTGGATCATTTTGATCCCTGCTGATTCCAGTGCCTCTACTTCTTGTTTCAAGGCCAATGCCAATTGATAGCAGATATTTTCCCGTGAAATATCGTCACGGACGAACGACCAGTTCAGAATCGTAACAGGACCGGTCAGCATTCCCTTCACCGTTTTTTTCGTCAAGGCTTGTGCATACACACTTTCTTTGACCGTCATCGGATCGATGAAATGGACATCTCCATAGATGACGGGAGGTTTGACACAGCGGGAGCCGTAAGATTGAACCCAGCCTTTTTCAAGGAAGACGAATCCACCCAATTTATGGCCGAAAAACTCGACCATATCGGTCCGTTCAAACTCCCCGTGCACAAGGACGTCCAATCCGATTTCTTCCTGGATATCAATCCATCTGCTAATCTCCTCGTTCACGAATGCTTCATATTGATCAGCCGTCCATTCACCGCGTTTGAATTTCCCGCGGGCCTGTTTAACTTCCGCGGTCTGCGGAAAGCTTCCAATTGTCGTGGTTGGAAGGAAGGGCAGGTTGAAATACGCCTGTTGTTTTTGATAGCGCTGTTTAAATGGCAGGGTACGGCCATGGGATTGCTGCTTCGCCTGTTCGACAGCGGATTGAACGTCTTTATGGTTTCTGGCCTTTGAATTCTTTAAGGTCTGCCATGCAGCTTTGTTTGCCGCCAGCTTTTCTTCGATTGATTCTAGACCTTCGCTGTTCCCTCTGACCAAAAGCGTGATTTCTTCTAGTTTCTCATCAGCAAAGGCAAGGGCTTCTTTCACTTTGCTGGCCAGTTCTGTCTCGTTTCGAACCGTCACTGGCACGTGTAGCAGGGAGCAGGAAGGTTGAATCCAAATCCGATCTTCGGATACGTGTTTCGTAATGGACTCGACCAACCCGATTTTTTTCGTCAAGTCAGAAAGCCAAATGTTTTTCCCATCAATCACACCGGCCCCAAGTATTTTATCTTTTGGAAAGCCGACTGTTTGAAGATTGCTGAGATTTTTTCCTTTGTCATGGACCAAATCAAGGCCAATTCCTTGAACGGGCAAGTCAATCACTTCTTGGTAGTGCTCTACAGCATCAAAATATGTTTGCAGCATGATGTTCAGGTTGGGGACAGCTTCGTTCAATTTTTCATACAGGTATGTAACAGTTTTCATCTCGTCTTTGGAAAGGGAAGAAACAAGGGAGGGTTCATCGACCTGCACCCACTTCACTCCTTCTTGTTCCAGCTCTCGCAAAATTTTTGTGTATAAAGGCAACAGGCTCAGGATGATGGCCGGAAGATCTTTTTTATCATAGCCTTTTGACAAAGAAATGAATGTGTAAGGTCCGACTATAACCGGCTTCGTATCGATTCCTAGTTTTTCCTTGGCTTCACGGTAAGCAGTAAGTGGCTTGTTTTCTGTCAACGTAAGCTGGGATTGTTTTAGCTCTGGAACGATATAATGATAATTTGTATTGAACCATTTCGTCATTTCGGAAGCGACTTCATCCTTGTTCCCACGGGCCATTGAATAATAAACGGAAAGGGGGACCATGCCGCCTTTATAAGCCGAATAGCGTTCTGGCACCAGGCCGAACATGACGGACATATCGAGCATTTGATCATATAACGTAAAGTCGTTGACCGGGATGATATCGATGCCTTGATCTTTTTGTTTTTGCAAATTGCCTAAACGGATCGCTTCCAATTGCGCCGTGAATTCCGTTTCGTTTAATGTTCCAGCCCAATATGCCTCTAATGTACGTTTCCATTCACGATCTTCACCGATTCGTGGGTACCCTATATTACTACTTTTCAACACATCCATCTCCTTTTAATGAAATAACAACAAAAAAGCATCCCTAACCGTCAAAAGAGAAAGTTAGAAATGCTTAAAATAAAGGGGCACGAAAATACCCCTTATCATTATAAGGTCCCTAACACCTCCCTATCTCCCGTAGGTTAAAACAGTGTTGTCGAAATAGGCAGGTCTCCTGACTCAGGGAACTCTTCCTTAGCACTAAAAGCCTTCCCAATCCAAAAGGACCAGTGGCATCAAACAAAAGCGCTATACATTCCCATTACAGTGGCGGGACCGTGCCGGAATTACACCGGACTTCCCTTTTAATCCTAAAAGCTTAGGAACCTATCTCCACATATGAAATTCATAAAAAACTCCGTCCGCATAAACACGGACACTAAAATTTACAAAATATTATAAAAACTTAACCCATCTTAGCATATCCCGGCCAAATGGGTCAACAAGGAAAAAGTCGGGAAATGGGGTCTGACCCCCACCATGTGGCACGAGAACCCATGCTGTATCTATGTTTTCTTGATGGTGCAGCAGCTGGGAAATAGGGTCTGACCCCTAAAACGAGCATATATTGACTCGCAAAAGAGTATGTATAAGGGAAGTGGGTTGTTTTTGAAATGAGGCGTGGGGGATGACCTTTTATATTTTGATTGTGGGGATTATCTTTTGCATGGTGATGAGCATTCGGACCTTATTTCTTTCTGAGTCGGAGGCAAAGAAGTTTTCTCTTGAAGATATGCTGTGGCTCGGCAATTTATATGCGACATTATTAGTCGGTTTTGCACTGATTTATTTATTATACGAGCTTCAGAATCATTCGGTGATTCTTGATATGGGCAATCGCTTGGATGGAACCTTTTCCGAGCAGCTGAAGACTTCATTTTATTTTAGTGCGATGACGATGTTCTCCGTCGGATATGGGGATATCTCCCCAATCGGCATTGGCCGGATGATCGCGACAATCCAAGCATTCATTGGCTATACGCTTCCTGCGGCATTTGTGATCAGGGCTGTCATCGATTTTGAACAGAAGGAAAGAAAGAACAAGAAATGAAAGTTGTGTTTCTTTCGATTATTGGGTACGCTTACCATGATGAAAGAAATGGAGGGTTTAGAATGACGGTCGAAATTGGAGAAAAAGCACCAGACTTTCAATTACCAGCAAACAACGGAGAACAAGTTACCCTATCAGGATTCAAGGGTAAACACGTTGTATTATATTTTTACCCAAAAGACATGACACCCGGTTGCACGACGGAGGCTTGTGATTTCCGTGATGCTAATGAACAATTCGAAGAGCTTGATGCTGTCATCATAGGCATTAGCCCGGACCCGGTAACACGTCATGAAAAATTCATTGAAAAACATGGGTTGCCTTTCCTGTTGCTTGCTGATGAAAAGCAAGAAGCCGCTGAATTATATGGCGTATGGAAATTGAAAAAGAACTTCGGTAAGGAATACATGGGCATTGAGCGTTCGACTTTCCTGATTGATAAGGAAGGAACGATCGTTAAAGAATGGCGTAAAGTCAAAGTAAAGGGCCACGTCGAAGAAGCGTTGGAAACTCTTCGTGACCTAGAAAAATAAGGTACAGGCTAATGAAGGATGAGCGACTTATCAAGCTTGCCAAGCAGCTGATTCATCATTCACTGAGGCTGCAGGCGAAAGAGCGAGTCTTGATCCGTGGGCCTGTTGCAGCAAAGGCCCTATTGAAGGAACTGATTGACGAAGCCTATAGAATGGGGGCCTATCCTTATGCGGAACTTGAAGATGACGAAATTACCAGTCATCTGCTAAAAGGGAATGTTAAGGAACAGCTCGATACCTTATCAAAATGGAATTATAAGAAATACGAAGATGTGGATGCAGTCATCATCATATCGGGCGATGGAAACGAAGGGCGAGGAGTGAGTGTCCCTCATGAGAGATATCGCCTTCAGGAGGATGCCATGAAAACGTCCACCATGTTCTTCGTCAATAACCGGCGCTGGGTGTTACTGAATTATCCGACCATTGGTTCTGCAAAAAATTCCGGCATGAGCTTTGAGCAGTATGAAGATTTCTTGTTAAACGTGTGCACACTTGATTATCACAAAATGGAAAAGTCCATGAAGCCTCTAAAGGATTGGATGGATCAAACGGATCAAGTTCGGATCATATCGCCGGGGACTGACTTGGCTTTTTCCATTAAAAATATCCCCGCTGTCATTTGCGCTGGTAAAAACAATCTTCCAGATGGTGAAGTGTTCACGGCACCGGTAAAAGACAGTGTCAATGGCACGATTTCCTTCAATACTGCTTCCGCCTATCAAGGAGAGGTATTTGAGGGGATAACCCTTACATTTAAAAAGGGAAAAATCATGAAAGCTTCTTCCAATCAGTCGGACCAAATGAACCGTTTGCTCGATATGGATGAAGGGTCCCGGTACATCGGGGAATTCGCCCTGGGAATCAATCCGTATATCATGGAACCGATGGGTGATATCCTATTCGATGAGAAGATTAGTGGCAGCCTCCATCTTGCCACTGGTCAAGCTTACCAAGAGGCCGATAATGGAAATCAATCATCGTCTCATTGGGACATGGTCTTGATCCAGCGACCCGAATATGGCGGCGGAGCGATCTACTTTGATGATATACTGGTTCGTAAGGACGGTTTATTCGTGCCACGGGAATTATGCGAATTGAATCCAAATCAATTAAAATAAAGCCCTTTTTAATAGGGAGAGGCGTTTGTCCAACTCAAATAGAGGACCCCTGAATATGATTTAGTAAGGGAATACCTCCTCATAGAAAGTTGCGCGGGACATTCAGTGCCCGTGTTTTTTTATGTAAAGAAAAGGAGAGATAATCATGTTAGTATTTTCAACAATCATTCCGAATGAAGACATTCAAAAGAAGATGGCACAAGCATTTCCCGATTTGACATTCATTTATCAAGAAACTTGGGCGGATGAAAAGCTCCAAGAGGCCGAAGTTCTTATTACATATGGAGAAGATTTAACCGATGAAATCATTGAAGAGGCAGTGAACGTGAAATGGATCATGGTCATGAGTGCCGGATTGGAGTTAATGCCTTTTGCCGCCATTGAGAAACGCGGAATCATGGTGACCAACGCTAGGGGCATCCATAAAATCCCGATGGCTGAATATACAATCGGCATGCTTTTACAGTATGAAAAGAAATTAAAACAACTAATTGAGAATGAAGCGGGAGAAATCTGGGACCGGAAGATAGAAGTAGGCGAGTTGAATGGAAAAACGATGCTTATCCTAGGAACGGGGGCAATTGGAGGGGAAGTGGCACGTCTTGCCAAGGCTTTTAGAATGACGACCCTCGGAGTGAATCGTAGTGGGAAAGCCGTCGAACACATCGATCATCTATACGCCCTTACGGAGCTTGAGAGAGCATTGCCTAAAGCGGATTATATCGTAAGCGTCTTGCCTAGTACGGATGAAACGAAGGATTTGTTAAAGAAAGAACATTTTAAGGCAATGAAACGTACAGCCGTCTTCGTGAATATAGGACGGGGAGATCTGTTCAAGGAAGACGTGCTCATAGAGGTCATGCAGGAGCATGAACTCGCTCATGTGATACTGGATGTATTCGAACCTGAACCGCTAGTGAAGGGCCACCCATTCTGGAATATGGAGCAGGTCACGGTAACCCCGCACCTATCAAGCAAAAGCGGCGAATATTTACCAAGGACCTTTTCAATCTTTGAGGAAAACATGAAAGTCTACCTAAAAGACGGAAAGGATTTCATTAATATCATCGACCCTAAAAAGGGATACTAGGACCAACTAGAAAAACAGGAAATAATTAAATGAATGAGGAATAAACTAAGGGTGTAGATATATTGACAAAGCTTGCTTATGGGGAGTACACTATTTATAAACATTACAATGTAATAATTCATACTTAATTAGAAAAAGAGGTGGATGACGGTGTCTGAAGTTCAGTTGAAAGAAGCGTTGGATTCCCTTAAAGATACCGGTGTAAGAATAACTCCTCAACGCCATGCAATTCTTGAGTATTTGATAGACTCCATGTCGCATCCTACTGCTGATGATATTTATAAAGCGTTAGAAGGCAAGTTTCCGAATATGAGTGTGGCTACGGTTTATAACAACCTGCGTGTGTTTCGTGAAGTGGGATTGGTCAAAGAGCTTACCTATGGCGATTCGTCAGCTAGATTTGATTTCGTAACAACGAATCATTATCATGTTATCTGCGAAAGCTGTGGTAAAATCGTCGACTTCGATTATCCTGCATTGGATGAGGTCGAGCACTTTGCAGCACAGGTCACCGGATTCAACGTAAGTCACCATCGGATGGAAATCTATGGGGAATGCACGGATTGTGCAAAGAAAGAAGCGCATTAAAAAAAGTTCCGCCACTTGGTTGGAACTTTTTTTGTTGCAAAAGCACTGTAACTAAAATCCATTTCATTCAGTCGTTCAGGCTTTTGCGATTATATTTTTCGTCGAACTCTTCGCCTTCCAGCTTTTTATCAAGGGTCAGCGTTTCATTGCAATGCATACATATATCGACCCTACCTAATATTTTCGTAGGCTTCCCACAGTTAGGGCAGATAACCTGTACCGACTTTGTGGACAGCATCCCAATCCAAAAGTAAACGCCTGTGCTTGCGATAATGAATAGAAGTCCAAGACCCATGAAGAGCGTCATGACGATAGGGTGCGACTTAAAGAATAGACCGATATACATCACGATAAAGCCAACGAAGATCAAACTTAAAGCAAACGTACGGATTTTATTGATTTTGCTAGAATATTTAGCCATGTTAGACCCTCCTAAAATATAACTTTAACTATAACATAAACTAAGGTTGGAACAAAAAAGAAATAAAGGATACAAATGACTTATGGTTGACCCGAGGAAAAATAGGAAGGAACATCTAGGCTCAGAAAACAGGATTTTTGAAGAGAATTGTCGAATGTAAAAAGAAAAATGGTTTTGGAGGAATTTATAATGGAAGATATCCTTCGCCCGATTTATCAAGAGCGAGCAAGTTTGAAGTCCACATTAGGGATTTTGTTAATAGAAAAAAGGGAGCACAAAAGCCCCATCACTGATACGTTTGATTATGTCCTATTTGTCATCGTGGATGATGCAGAGGAACCTGTATTTTTAAAGCACTATACCTATCAGGATAAGAAAGCGGCTTTACATGTTGTGAAAGAAGAGCAAGTCAAGGAATGGATTTTATTAGGGTCGAATCGTAAAGTCGTGGATTGGATTTATAATGGGAAGATTTTATTCGACCGAAATGAATACCTGGAGCATTTAAAAACCGAAATCCGTGAGTTTCCCTTCTATGGAAGAAAGCTGAAGATGGGAATGGAATTTGCAAAGTTAATTCGTAGGTATAGGGATGGAAAAGACTTTTTTGAGAATGGCCATTACCTGGATGCCTATAACCATATTGTTCACTCGCTACATCATCTAGCCCGATTGGAAATAATAGAACAAGGTTTTCATCCAGAGGTGACGGTTTGGAATCAAGTGAAGCATATGGAACCTGAAATATATAAGTTGTACGAAGAACTGATTAGCAGTGAAGAAACCCTGGAGAAAAGGTTGGAGCTTCTTTTTCTAGCTAGTGAGTTCCTTATTTATTCCCGAACTAATGCCGGTTCTCAACACCTACTGGAAATAATGAATGCTAGAGAAGGATTTTGGACCATAGCGGAGTTAATGGAGCATCCAGAACTAAGTTATTATTCAATCGATCTAGGCGTTCTTTTAGAATACTTAATTGAAAAGAAAGTAGTGGATACCATTATAGTCGAGACCAAAGGGCACGATGTTTATCACCGATTTTATAAAGTTTAAAAAAATATACTAAAAAATCATTTTTAGTATTGACCAATAATAATATAGGTGTTATATTAATACATGTCGCTGCGGGACATCAGCTTTCGCAGCTTCAACGAAGCTTTACGAAATAAAAAAACATCAAAAAAACATGTTGACAACTTAAACGAAAACATGATAAGATGTATAAGTCGCTTACGAAGTAAACGACAACGAAATTGCTCTTTGAAAACTGAACAAAACAAAGCGCCAACGTAAATTTTGAGTGAGCACACACTATAAAAAAGCAAAATGAGCAAGTCAAACATTTCTTCGGAGAGTTTGATCCTGGCTCAGGACGAACGCTGGCGGCGTGCCTAATACATGCAAGTCGAG
>NZ_JBIWCZ010000003.1:188833-394246 GCF_044761765.1 Peribacillus sp. NPDC097284 | reverse complement strand
GAACCTAAAAAAGATGACCCCTGTTCAATACAGAGATCATCTTTTAAAAATTGCTTAGGCTTTTTTAAAATGTCCTTTACACAGGGTACACTTTACTATTCCTTGGTCTTTTTGCTTTGCTTTGTTAGTAATCAATCATAATTTTATTATGTAAACTAAGTAAAACTTCCTTTCTTTACATCCATCGCGAACAACATTTTATGCTGGGAAAATCCCTATATACCTCTTGGACCATTTTTTTCACTCATATCAGTTACTTTATCCTGTTTTTCTTCATTCTTCGATGGTATGAGTTAGCCTTATTCACTCATTTTATTAAAAATTGAAGGAATAACATAGCTGACGACTGAATTTAAACTTAAGAATCAAGTTAGTTTGGAAATTATAAAGCACTAGGAGGAAGTGTATGAAAAGAATATGGTATCAAATCATTCTTGTTACTTTTCTATTTTCATTATTCTTGTTTATGAATTCTCCATCTAAAACTTCAGCTGCAGAAATCGAGCCCTATGGCAAGCTAAAGCCCCCCAGTGAAAGTTTTACACCTGGTGATTGGTTTCTAGGGAGCACCCCTCCTAATTATAACTCAAGTAAGCCGCCCATCGTTTTTGTTCAGGGGAAGAACGGATCTTCAACCAGTTGGTACGGTGAAACGGAATATCATGGAATCAATGATATGTATACAAAAGCATACGAAGCGGGGTATCAAACGGTTTTTGTTCAGCTTTATGATGCAGCAGGAAATGGATCTTCCAGTCAATATAAGAATGGGAGGCTATTAGCTACTAAGCTTGCTCAAATCAGTGCACACTTTGGTGGAAAAAAAGTGAATATTATCGCTCATAGTAAAGGGGGACCAGATACACAAGCTGCTCTAGTCACTTATGGGGCACATCCATATGTGGGTCGAGTTATAACCCTTGCCTCCCCTCATCACGGTTCCAACTTGGCTGATTTGGCTAACAGCTGGTATGCTGGATGGCTAGCTTCTCTTCTTGGAGCAAATGATGAAGGAACGGCTTCGTTACAAATTGGACAGATGGCTGAATTCCGTTCTGTCATCGATAACCATGCAAATTCAAGAAAAAATAAATACTACACGCTTACCGGTACCAATCAGGGACCAGCATTGTCTGCATTATCGATTGGAGGGCTGTATTTATCTTCCTATGGCAGTAATGATGGACTCGTCAATGAGTGGAGTTCAAAATTACCCTATGGTACCCATCTCTTTACTGATAGCAAATACGATCATGATAATATCCGTACGGGATCCGCTGTTTTTTCAAGAATCGAACCCTATTTACGCAGTTCCTCTACTGCAGGGATTGCTAGTTTAAGTGAACAGCCTGCCAAAGAAGAAAATATTTCGACTACACACAATCAAATTATCCACGGTGGTTCTTTACAATCAAATAATTGGATAGAACAGCCTATCACTTTGAATGAAACAACTAAAGATGGTGAAGTAACCATTTATACAGCCACTGCAGATGTTGATATAGAATTAATCTCTCCATCAGGAGTGGTTTATCCAACCTCCCAAGTTTCACAGGTTTCTAAAGAAGAAACGTCTTTTCTTGCAGGTGCCCATATTCACACTTTAAAACAAACGAATATGGAACCTGGAAATTGGATAATTAGAATGAAGACAAAGGCCCAGCAAGATGCGTATTTACTTACCGCAAAAGTTGATGACAAAGAGCCGCTTGTTCTTGAAATGCCAGGGAAAGTAAAGCAGAATGATGCACAGTTTGTACTTAAATCTCCTGTCAAAAGCAACCTCTTAACCAACCCATTAACATTTGATGTTCACCTAACAGACGAAGAAGGTGTTGAAATTAAAAATAAGGGTTCTCTTAATAAAGTGAATTCAGGTACCTATTTTGGTAATCTTCCGGACGTCCCAAAATCGGGGACCTATAATCTAACGATCGATGTAAAAGAAAAAAATATGACTGGTCAAATGGTGAATCGCACCATTGTTCGTTCTATATATATTAATAAGTAAGGGAACCACTGTCCCAAACTGTCGTTTACTTGGCGGTTTGGGAAGATTCCTATTTAATTTATTGAATAAAATGTGTTTTAAATTCAGTACATTCTAAAGTGAGTTTGCCTACATAATGTGGTTTAAAAACAAAAATTTCTACTCTTTCCAATAAATAACGTCGAATCACTGCTCTCTATTTTTCTATCACTATTTTACCTTGTTTACATAATGTTATTATGGGCAATATAAAAAAAGACCATTTCTGGTCCCTTTTATCAAAAATAAAAATCCATCAATGTTTCATCCATCAAATCTTGAGTGAGTCCTATGTATATCATGGTGTCTTTCGGATTAGAGTGATTAAGGATTTGTTGGAGCAAAGCGATATCCTTAAACTTCTGATAATGGAGATAACCGAAAGTTTTTCGGAGTGTATGTGTCCCCACGTCTGGAATGTCAGCCATTTCAGCGGCCTTATTCAAAACACGATAGGCTTGAACCCTGCTTATGGGACCATTGCCTTTGCGACTAGGAAATAAATAGTCATCATTTTTTAATTTCATTTTTTTTACATACTTTCTTACTTCTTTACGAAGTTGTGGGTTGACTATGAAACGTTTAATTTTTTCAGTTTTTTGCTCAACAATGACAATATGCGTCCCTTCCAATATATCCCGGACGCGTAATTTTAAGAGATCACCAATCCGTAGACCGATGTTGATTCCAATAGAGAACATCATGTAATCACGGTAGCTGCAATATTTTAATAGAGACTTTTTCATCTTATCTATATGATCTAGCCGGCGTATCGGCTGGACATTTTTTATTCGTTGTGAGGTCCTTTGCATCTGTCATTCATCTCCCCTTTTCCCTCTTTATATTGTACGTTAAGACGCAAAAAAAAGCCAAGTTTTTTGATTTTCATAAGGCTTATAAACGTTGATTTAAAGGGATTTCGAATGTATCAAAACAGGTCCTTTGTTACATTCGGAATATTTCGTTATATTGTGACGGAATATCATTAAAAAACATAGAATCTCATTAAACGACCTTATTGGAGCAATACAGCTCATTTAGGTTCTAAGATACCTATTACTCTAGTTTCAAATTATAAGCACCTTAAAATAAGAATACGGAAGCCGTTTTTGATTCATCTTTGAGAACGCTCTGTCGATTTTAATGAATTTCACACTATATTGGTGTTAATTATTTCGAAATATCATGCTGGTTCACGATGACATTTAATTTTCCTACTGAAAATAATTTTGTGCATAGTTTTGTTCCTAATTGTTCTATTTGAGAATTTACTCCTTCCAATAACTGCAACTATAGCGTCAATCCTCTTAAATCAATTATATGATACCTTGTGTGCACTTAAATACTTTTGATACCTATTACTCTAGTGAAATAAAATAGGTATCTTAAAACGGAAATATGAGCCTCTTTTTTTTGAGAATCTTCATATTTTCTGTATAGTTTCAGAGATTGGTCATAACTTAAACCTATGCATCCTATCCATATTTATGCTTTTTCGTTTTGGTTCCTCTTTTTAACTACCATAACTATATTATGTAAACTAACATCTAAATACCTGATAAATTAATAAAAGTCAACTATTAATTCACCAAGGATTTGAAAATTATTATATTTCATCAGTGTATAAAAAAACTCCCCCCATCAATGATTTCAATTTCGGGAAAATCTTTTATTTGGTCCATTAACTGGAATAGAGCTCCATCCTTTTGTTTTGCTTCAATCATACAATCCAACTGTGGTAAACTCCCCTTGATTTCCCGTAAAAAATCGATAAACATATTAACATCCACAAAATCTGCATGTGCTCTAAATTCTTTTTCATTCCTAGGACTAGAAATGTGCATTTTGGGTGGTAATTTCGAATAGTGCCATGTATTGAGGATACGACCCCAATGCTCGCTCCAATTTTCATCCTTAGAATGGTGAGCTAGATAGTGATGATAATCAAATACAAGAGGTACGCCCAGTTTTTCACATAAGTAGAGTGTCTCTGATAAAGTGAAAGTCGTATCGTCATTCTCAAGGATAATCATCCTTTGAAGAGATTCTGGGATGCTCCCCCAGTTTAGTATGAACTGTTCCAAAGCCTTCTCGTTTTCGCCATACCCGCCACCTACATGGAGAACACACCGATGCTCAGGATCAATGCCTAGTTTCTTCAATAATAAAAAATGCATTTTCAGTGTTTTCATTGAAGTTTTTAGTATATCAATATTGCTACTATTCAAGATGACAAAATGATCTGGATGAAAGTCTATCCGCACTTCTGGATGAGATAGAAGGAAATCTTTTATCTTGTTCAGTTCATCAGCCAGTGGTTCAAGATAGTCCCATTTTGGTATTTCTGGATGGTTTACTAGAGGTATAAGTTTAGAAGAAAGGCGAAAAAACTGGATATCATATGCAGCATTATGTATGAGAAGACGCCAGCAATTTTGGAGATTTGAAGCGGAAATCCTTTCTAACTTTCGTATTGCAGCTTCTTTATCTTTAATTTTAGAAAATTGTGCAAAAGTCATCGTTTGAGAAGGTGAACAATGTGGTACTTGATTGCTCATAGCTACATAACCAAGGCGGATTAAAGTCAATATGAAAACTCCCTTGAATGTCTTATATGAGGAAGTATCCCCATAGCTCCTATTATTATTACATCTTGAGCTTAGGATTTCTGATTGCAAGATTGGAATCAATGCTTACAATGAAAAAGGGATAAAATAAAGAAACAGATACATAAGTGCACCTGTTTCTTTATTTTGGATTTATTTTCATTCCTTTTTAGTACCTTAACTCTTACTTACACTTCAGGAGTCGGAGTTGGTTTAGCATACCCTTTTTTATAGGCTTTATCTACTTTGTCCCGAATATCCTTTATAGTCATTCCATCGTTTAAATCAAGGATGGATTGTGCTGCTATTTCTAGGCATACTCCACATTTCGTCCCATGATCATCCCAAACTACTGCTCCATTTTTTTTATTTTCATGGATAAAACAATCGTAATTGTTTTTGTGGCCAGCTTCCTCTCCACATCCACAGTAACACGGTATTTTTTCCAATAGCGCCTGGTTTTGGGCAACGGCTAAATAGATGGTTTTCATGTCTTCAGGTTTTCCAGAAAGAAACTCAGGTGCTGTAGCTTTGTTAATAGTTTCTTGCTGAACATCCCCAGAAACGGTATGGTCATGGCTCTCATGACTAGTTTCTTGCTTCACTTCACTTTTCTCTTCAGTACATGCTGAAAGTAATAAAGACGAACACATACAGAGAGTTAACGCTGTGTATTTAAGTTTCATTTTTACACTCCTTGAAAATTTTGGTTACCCTTATTTTATGTGTAAAAGTTTTAAACTACAAGTGGATTGTTTAAATGAAACCTTAAAAAAGGACCCTCAGTATAAGGATCCTTCTCTCGTTACTATTCAATCTTATTTTGTTCGTTCTTTTGCCTCTTTGATAGAAGCGGAAGGGTCATGAGGGAAACCCCTGCTGCAATCCAAATCCAATTACTGCTTTTTCTTGATTCTCTTCCGCTTTTACTGGGCATACTTGAACCGAAATCTTTCTTTGAAGTCGGTCTTTGAATGGTTGCCTGTTCATTTTCTTTATGAACTTGTTGATCTTCTGGTAATTGAGTGGTTCGTTCTAAATCACTTGTATCTTCTCCCATTCCTTTTAAGAAGGTCATCAATAACGTCATCGCTTGTTTTACCTCTTTATCGTTTAAGGATCGTGCCAAGGAAAGATAGCTTGGTTTCTCACCTGACTTATCAATTTCAGCGACTCTGGCTATACCTGAATTCACCTTCAGGATAAGTGGCTCAAGCTGTTTAACATTTAGCGTTCCTAATGTTCCAAGCATGAGAAGAAGGTTTTTTAGAGTATTGGCTGTTTCAGGAGTATCCGCTGTTTTGACCAGAATATTCAGGACTTTATCTCCTTCCTTCAGCAGGCTGTTGACCATGGAAAGTATCCCACGGTCCTGCATGCCTTTCATGACTTCGAACGTTTCTTTAATGACCTCTTTATTTTCGAGAAGAGTTCTTTCAATATCTTCGAATTCAATTTTTCGCAATTCCTCTTCACTGAGTTCTATGCGATTGATTACTTTTGTCGCTTTAGCCACGGTTCCTCGACTCCTTTTTTATTTTTAAGAGGTCACCAGGGAAAATATAATCTTCACGGGCCCATTTTTTCTGTACTTGTACCCCGATTTGAGGTTGAGGATTACCATTACGATGGTTGATGCGAGGTAATGGATTTTCTCCTTTCGCCTTCAATATTTCCATTTTTGCCTGTACTTCTTTATAGGCTGGAGTATCCGTGTCTTTATCAGCATAGCTGCTGGTCAAAAAGTTGATGGCGCCATCTCCCGAATCATTCATTGGCAAGTAGACCTCTTTACCTTTCACTCGATCGGTAATGAGACACTGTATTTTTACATTTCCGTATGGAGAAGAAAGGCGGACTAGCGTACCATCCTCTAGGCCTCTTTCTTCAGCCAATTCAGGTGAAATCTCAAGAAATGCATTTGGAGTCTTGGAAGTGATTCCTTTCGATTTATATGTTAGATTTCCTTCATGGAAATGCTCTAATAATCTTCCATTATTCACATGGATATCGTATTCTTCTCCAAAATCGATTGGTTTTGACCATTCAACCGGGAATAGCCGTGCTTTCCCATCCGGGAATGGGAATTCTTCTGTAAATAGAAGTGGTGTATCCTGACCATCTGCGGCAACGGGCCATTGAAGGCTATTGTATCCTTCTAACCGCTCATAGCTTACACCTGCATAAATTGGTGATAAGCGAGCGGCTTCATCCATGATTTCACCTGGGTGAGCATAATTCCATCCGGCACCTAACCTATTTGCCACTTCCATAATGATTTGCCAATCAGGTTTAGAGTCACCAAGGGGTTCAAATACTTGGTACAATCTTTGAATACGGCGTTCTGTATTAGTAAACGTTCCCTCTTTTTCAAAACTTGGACTAGCAGGAAGGACGACATCAGCAAATTCAGCAGTTTTGGATAAAAAGATATCTTGTACTACGAAAAAGTCCAGCTTTTCAAACGCATCATGTACATAGTTGATATTGGAATCGACTAATCCCATATCTTCCCCTTTTAAATACATGGCCTTTAAGGTGCCTTCATGAATGCCCTCGACCATTTCATGATTGTTCAGTCCAGGCTTTGAAGGTACTGGTGTGCCCCATATTTTTTCATATTTATCCCGGACTTTCTTATCTGTCACCAGTTCATATCCAGGAAGTTTGTCCGGCGTACTACCAAAGTCGCTGGCTCCTTGAACATTATTATGGCCTCGTAAAGGATAGGTACCTGTTCCTGGTTTTCCGTAGTTACCAGTAATAAGCATGAGATTGGAAATGGCGGTACTAGTATCACTTCCACCTATATGCTGTGTTACACCCATTGCCCAAAGGGAAACAGCACTGTTAGCTTCATGAAGTGCTTCTGCAATGGCGATTAAATCTTTTTTGCTTACTCCCGTATGCTTTTCTGCATAGTCCATTGTAAAAGGTTCCAGGCTTCTGATGTATTCATCCATGCCATTCACACGATCTTTGATGAACTTTTTGTCAGCCCAGCCTTTATCGATGATATATTTAGACACGGCTGATAACCAAACGATATCTGAACCTGGAGCCGGTTGAATGAATAAATCAGAGCGTTCAGCCATTTCATGTTTCCTGATATCAGCAACGATTAATTTTTGCTTTCCAAGTTTATGTGAACGTTTAACCCTGGTCGATAAAACTGGATGAGATTCTGAAGTATTCGATCCAATAATCAAAACTAGTTCAGATTTTTCTATATCCTTAATTCCACCTGTATCCCCACCATAACCGACGGTCCTGAACAAACCAACGGTCGCTGGGTTTTGGCAATATCTAGAACAGTTATCTACATTATTGGTTCCAATAACGCTTCTGGCCAATTTTTGCATCAAGTACGATTCTTCATTTGTACACTTTGAGGAAGTAATGAAGGCTAAAGAATCAGGTCCGTTTTCTTTTTTGATTTCAGTGAATCTCCTAGTAATTAAATTCAGTGCCTCTTCCCATTCGGCTTCGCGGAAAGCATCGCCTTCCCTTATCAATGGCTTAGTTAGTCTTTCTTCACTATTCACGAAATCCCAACCGAATTTACCCTTTACACAAGTAGAAATACCATTTGCCGGTGCTTCTGCTTGTGGTTCTACTTTTAATATTTTTCTATCTTTTGTCCACACGTCAAAGCTGCAGCCTACACCGCAATATGTACAAACGGTCTTTGTCTTTTTGATTTTTGCATCACGCATGGCAGATTCCATATCAGAAATGGCTAAAATAGATCCATATCCAGTTTCGACATTTTTGGTAATTTCAATCATTGGTCTAAGGGTTTGTTTAGCAATGCCTGTTAAAAAGCCCGCTTCCCCTTCCATTCCTTTTTCCATCATCGCGTTACATGGGCAAACAGTTGAACAATGGCCGCATGATACACATGATGATTCATTTATAGGAACATTATTATCCCAAATGACCCGTGGTCTTTTGGCTTCCCAATCAATCGATAATGTTTCTGTTACTTGAACATCTTGACAGGCTTCTACGCACCGGCCACAAAGGATGCATTGATCAGGGTCATATCGGTAAAATGGATTGGATTGATCCACTTCATAAGGTTTTTGATCAAACGGAACACTTTGGTGGTTCACTTTCATTTCTTTCACCGTATTGTGAATTTCACAACCGCCGTTATTATAATCACAAACCGTACAATACAATTCATGGTTATATAATATCTTATCCATTGCCATTACCTGTGCTTCTTTCACATCAGGTGCTAATGTATCAATCACATCTCCGTCTTTGATTTCAGTTGAACAAGATCTCACAAGTTCACCATTTACACTAACGAGACACGTATCGCAAGTTTCAATCGGCCCTAAGCTTGGATGATAACAAACACTAGGAACCTCTATTGAACTATCATTAAGCATTTGTAGCACTGTTTGGTTGCCATCCAGAACTGTCTCCGCTCCATTAATTTTTATATGTACTTTTTCTCGCAAAATAAACTCCTCCTAATACAAGTGGTCAATCTATAAATCTAATTTACCCTGCTTAAAAACGCCTTAAACTTGTTAAAATAATGGATAATCACATCTGTCCTGGAATCTTCCGGTACTTTTGATAGCATTTTAGATTCAAACTTGCCATTAGAACGATTCATCTTATCTTTTTTCACAAAAAAAAGAAAGAACGCAATTTACCGTTCTTCCTTTTCGGTTCTCATGAGATATTAATCGGCAACACTTTTTATCACAAATGAACTTAAGGGTGATACGTTAATATGACTACCATGAATTACTTCTATTGTTTCTAGACCCGCTTTCTGTCCATTAACTAAAAGTGACCACTTTTTTAGATGAGGCAAAGTAATGTCGATTGAATGCCAGTTTGCATTATGAACGACAACTATATTTGAATCTTCTGTCATTAATGAATAAGCTATTACATTTGCAGGAGCATCGAGGAACATCAAGTACCGTTCAATCTCTTCAGCCGAAGTAAGTCTAAATACAGGATGTTTTTTTCGCAAAGCAATTAATCCTTTTACATACTCTACTTCATGGTCGAATTCCGCTCTTCGTTTCCAATTCAGTCGATTGATCCAATCTGGGGATTGATAGCTATTTTCATCTCCATCTTTTGTTCGCATGAATTCTTGACCGGCATGTATCATGGGGATTCCCTGAGATAACAATACGACAGCAGTTGCCAATTTATGCATCTGTTTACGTTCTTCATCTGACACGTCCGGTTGGGTGATGACAAGCTTATCCCATAAAGTATAATTATCATGAGCCTCTACATAATTTATGACCTGGGATGGGGTCTGGTACGTAGCTAAATGATCATCGTATTTCAATCCACCAGCAATTCCCCTTTTTAAGATATCTTCCATGCCTTGTTTGCCGTTGACAAAGCCCCTATCGTATTTATCCATTACAAAACCTTTCAAGCCATCTCTAATGGCGTCATTAAAATGAGCAATACCGGGCATCTTATGCGCGTTTTTCTGGTTTGCCTTCAGGGAAGCATCCAGTGGTGTATTCATATCCCATCCTTCACCTAACAGAATGATAGACGGATCAATTTCATGAACAGCTTTTTTCACCTCATTCATCGTCTCCACATCATGAACCCCCATAAGATCGAACCGGAAGCCATCGAGGTGATACTCTTTTGCCCAATAAACCACAGAGTCGACAATGAATTTACGCATCATGTTATGTTCGGAAGCGGTGTCATTCCCTACACCCGTCCCATTAGACAGTGTTCCGTCTTCGTTATAGCGGAAAAAGTAATTGGGTACGAGTTTATTAAAATTTGAGTCATCCACTGTATATACGTGATTGAAAACTACATCCATGATGACACGTAAACCTTGATCATGCAGCGTTTGAATCATCTGCTTTAACTCTCTAATTCTAAGTTTCGGCTGATAAGGGTCCAATGAGTAGGATCCTTCCGGTGCATTAAAATTTTTTGGGTCGTATCCCCAGTTATATTGAGGCTCAGTCAATCTCGTTTCATCTACCGTAGCAAAATCAAATATGGGGATGAATTGAACATGAGTTACACCTAAGTCCTTAATATGATTGATTCCTGTTTTCGAACCATAAGGGCTTATAGTATCTGTTTCAGTCACACCTAAATATTTACCTTTTTGTTGAATCCCACTGTCGGGATGAATTGATAAATCCCTGATATGAAGTTCATATATAATCGCATCCTCCGGTTTAGCTAATGGTGGCTTATCAGTACTCCATTTTTGGGGATTAGTATCATTTAAATTAATGACTACCCCTCTATTCCCGTTAACCGTGACGGCACGGACGTATGGATCCACAGCTTCATTCCATACATTACCGACTTTCACTTTGTATGTATATATCAAGCCATCTTGATCACCTGGAAGTTCAGCCGTCCACGTTCCCTTCTCCGAGCGCTTCATATCAAACTCGGTACCAACAGGATCATCCCAACTTTTATACGTAACAAGCTTAGCTTCACTTGATGTAGGTGCCCAGAGACGGAAAGCTGTTCGATTTGGGTGAAAGTCATTCCCTAAATCATTGCCATCATAATAATAAAGGTTATCCATTTCTTGCGGGCTCATTGGGTCAATTTCTGCAACCGGCAAGGAGTCCAGAATTTTTTCGATTTCTTTTTCCTTAGGTGCTTGATTGGTATTTTCCTCTTCGAAATAAGAAAGTGAATCTTTCATAGGTCACTCCTCCAATGAAATTCCCCTTATGAAATAGGAATTCGTTTTTTTATATACTATTTTGATTTCATTTGAATGGCCCAATCCATAAAAGTGAATACACTTTCTTTTAATTCCACAACTGTTTCATCATCAAACATATACCATTTCTCCCATTGTTAAACAATATTATATACTATGCTCTCTGCAAAAAGAAATAAGTCCTTGTTTATACCTAACAATTTTTTTATTGCAGTTCCTTCAAGTAATTGATATCCTTATGAAAAAAACTATTTCAAACTAAGACTTCATTAAAAGAATTCTAATTATTAAACTAAACGAGCGGTCATTTAGAACGTTTTAAAAAATGCCCCCATTACAGTCATACTGTCTTGGAGGCATTTCTAGTACTAATCATTATGAATTGATAATTTTCAATTGGTCATCTTTAACGATAGCTTTGAAGTTTTTCACTTCAGGCTGTTCAAAAATATAGTCTGTTATGCCATCTTCAAGTTGTTCCTGAAGAACACGGCGAAGGGGTCTTGCACCGAATTGTGGGTGATAACCCATCTCAATCAATTTGTGCCTAGCTTCATCTGTCACGACAAGTGATAAGCCTTGAGCAATCAGGGTTTCTTCAAGTTCATGAATCATGATATCAACGATTTGTAATAAATCTTCTTTCTTCAGTGTGGAGAACTCAATAATACTGTCAAATCGGTTTAGGAATTCTGGTTTAAAGAAACTACCCAATGATTGTAGGATTGAAGCTTCTTCAACAGCAGTGCTCGTACCGAATCCCATAACTTTTTGCTTTTCACCGACTCCAGCATTACTTGTCATGATGATGACAGTATCTTTAAATGTCACAGTCCTTCCCTGACTATCCGTCAGACGACCATCCTCAAGAATCTGTAAGAACATATGCATCACATCAGGATGGGCTTTTTCAATTTCGTCCAATAAAATAATGCTGTATGGTTTACGGCGAACTTTCTCAGTTAATTGTCCTGCCTCCTCATGACCAACATAACCTGGAGGAGAACCAATCAATTTAGAAACACTATGTTTTTCCATGAATTCACTCATGTCAAGGCGAATCATTGCTTCTTTATCGCCAAACAGTTCC
The DNA here is from genome assembly GCF_044761765.1 of Peribacillus sp. NPDC097284. Classification (NCBI taxonomy): domain Bacteria; kingdom Bacillati; phylum Bacillota; class Bacilli; order Caryophanales; family Bacillaceae; genus Peribacillus; species Peribacillus sp. NPDC097284. The sequence goes on along the minus strand of NZ_JBIWCZ010000003.1, from coordinate 381,806 downwards.
TCGGCTAGCGTTTTAGCCAATTCAGTTTTACCTACGCCGGTCGGTCCAACAAAAAGGAAAGAGCCGGTCGGACGGTTTTTGGATTTTAAACCTGCACGGCTTCGACGAACAGCTTTTGCAACCTTTTTGACTGCTTCTTCTTGACCAATGACTTTTTTCATTAAGTCCTCTTGTAGGTGAACCATTTTTTTCTGTTCATCTTCTTGCAACTTGCCTATAGGAATTCCTGTTTTTTGTTCTATAATCCTTTGTATATCTTCTACAGTGACGTTCGGTTTAGCTGCATTGGCTCCAGCCTGTAGGGATTTTTCCAACTTTTCTTCTTCATCTCGAAGCTCGGCCGCTTTTTCGTAGGCTTCTTCTTTTAGAGCCTTTTCTTTTTCTTTATAGATTTGTTCAAGACGTTGCGTTACTACATCCTCTTGACTATATTCAATCGTCAAATTTTGTTTAGAGCCGGCTTCGTCCATTAAGTCAATCGCTTTATCTGGTAGAAAGCGATCTTGGATGTAACGATGGGAAAGTTCAACAGCTGCTTCCAGCGCTTCCTCCGTATATATGACTCCATGGAAAGACTCGTAACGATCTTTCAGACCTTGTAAAATGACTATCGCTTCTTCTGTTGTCGGCTCATTAACTTGTACGGGTTGGAATCGTCGTTCAAGGGCCCCATCTTTTTCAATTTTCCGATATTCAGAAAGGGTCGTTGCACCCACAAGCTGAAGTTCACCGCGTGCTAAGGCAGGTTTTAAAATATTCCCTGCATCCATTGAACCTTCAGCTGAACCAGCACCTACGATTTGGTGAATTTCATCAATGAATAGAATGACATTCTTTCTATCTTGTAATTCACTGATTAATTGTTTCACTCTTTCTTCAAATTGACCACGAATGCCTGTGTTCGTTACAAGAGATGCCATATCGAGTGAAAAAACCAGTTTGTTACGTAATTTTTCCGGGACCTTTCCTTCAACAATTGCTAAGGCCAATCCTTCTGCAATCGCTGTTTTACCAACGCCAGGCTCACCAATCAAAACTGGATTGTTTTTGTTTCGTCTATTTAACACTTCGATGACTCTTTTGATTTCTTCATTTCTTCCAATGACCGGATCAATGAGTCCTGCTTTTGCAACATCATTCAGATTGTGACCATACTCTTCAAGCAAACCTCCGTCTTTATCTTCTTGTACGGGTTTTGATGGAGGCATGTTGCTACTATTAAAAGGGTTGAATGAATTTGAAAATCCATCAAATTGGAACTTTCCTGTATCCATTCCTCCCATGGCTGCACCAAGTTTATTTCGTTCTTCTTTATAACAAGTGGAGCACAATTTGACATCATGCTGTTGCCCATTCATATTGAGATGAACCTGAATATTTGCTTGGTTTTCATGACATTTTTCACATAACATATGAGTACTCCTCCTTATTTATTATTACGAGTTATCATTGACTTTGACTAACTTTGACCTTATGCCTATATTATACATTGACCTTCTTTGACTTTCAAGGATTTTGCTTGACTGGTTTTAGTGCAACATTTAATTTGTTAAATAAAAAAAGAGACTGAATTCAGCCTCTTTTTCCGTTTCTATAAGGAATGGTTTTACTAATTATATACGTTTTGCCCCAATATACTGTGGTTTCCAATAACTATTATTCGTTTTTGCGTAGGAAACTCCCTTGGAAGATGCAGAATGTATGAATTTATTGTCACCTATGTAAATGGCTACATGGGTTGGCTTCTTTGCTTTATTTGGTGAGAAGAACATTAAGTCACCTTTTTTCAAGGTTTTAACTTTCTTTCCTTTTTTATAAATGTCAGCAGCTGTTCGCGGTAATGTCTTTCCAGCTTTGTTATATGAATATTTCACCAAACCTGAACAGTCAAAGCCGGAAGAAGACATACCACCCATTTTATATTTCGTCCCTAATTCACTTTTAGCGGTTTTAATTGCTTTGGTATGATAAGACGCAGCTTCTACATTGTTTCCAGTAAAGGAACCTATTCCAATCATTGTAACTAACGACAATCCGACAAAAATTTTCTTTAACAATATAACTTACCCCCTGATGCAATATGCTAAACTTAATATACTAGATAAGTCATAACATGCGCATCACAGGGACTTTACAATTATATTACATTAGTATATTTAGGAAATAAACGATACTAAAATAAAGATCACCTTATATAAAAGGAAAGAAGCCGCAATGTCTCTATTAAAGAAACACTGCGGCTTTTCCTAAAATTCCTTTGAGAAAAATGGTAGCAATAACTTTACCCCCCGTTTATTAAAGGGTAGAAACTTCATATCAGCCAGCAAATGACTTATGTACCCTAAAATGCAAGTAGTGAAAATCCCTTCAGTCCCCAATGTCTCTTGGAATTGAAACGCTATCACTCCAAAGAATATAACGCCTGCTATCGAATGGGTATAACTACGGTGAGGTGTAAAGGAAGCTAGTATAATATAAATTCCTAAAAGCCATAGCCAGTTAACATCTAAAGAGAGCCCAGTCCCTAAAATACCAAGCCCCGTAAGAGTTAACATATGTCTTTGTGTTATAAAAGAAGAAATGATAATAATACCGATACCTGCGCCTACACCTAGCCATCTCTCCGTTTCAGGACTTGCTAGAAGACTATAAATGATCATAAGAACTCCGATGGTTTGAGCCAACGTTCGAATGAATTTGTGAGAAAAGGTAATCTTATTACTCAACTTTCCGTCAATATCCATGTCAGGCATTAATCCTGAAACACCACCTACACCGACTAGAAATAACGTAGTGGTTGGATCGGTCTGTAGAGTGTTCGCCGTTAGAAATCCTACTGTTGCCCCTATTGCCATATGTGCTGTTCCGTTCACTTTCTCTCCCCTGTTCGTCTAAGAAGTTAGCTTGCAAACAAGAAACGAATGTTTGTTCGAAACTCGTCTTTTTAACTATACATTATTTTGGATTAATTTTCTTTAAATTAGGGAAGAAATTTTACCAGTATGTTATCTTAGAGAGCTATATTCTTTATTGGAAGAGAGAAGTCATCAGATTGTTTTACGAACGAGCGTTAAACACATGAAAGTTCAAAGGAGCGAAGTAAAATAGTTGTGTAAGTGGATTCTATCTAATATTTAGGATGCAGCCAATGATAAAGCTCAACCATGCTATGTTTTGGGGAATCGTAACTAAGGAATGAATAATCAATGAAATCCACATACTTTTTTAATGGGGAATTCCGTTGATCATAAGAAGTCGGAATCTCATCAGGAAATTTTTTGATTAAATGAAGAGTCGGTAACTGATGGTACACAATTGATAACGTTCTGATGATTCTTTTTCTCGTTTTGTGGCGGCTTGCATCTTCCAGTAATCTTTTATAATCAATATCCAGAGTAGAAATCAGTTGGATAATATCAATAAAATATTTTAATGATTCCATATTATGCCGCCATCCGTGAAGGCAAATCATATAAAAAAGATGAAAATCAGAAATTTTTTTAATGTACAAAGAGTCTTTAATTGATAATGCTTCCTCCCAAATTTCTTCAACATAAAAATTTGCAGTAGTCTGCTTTAAAATATCCCAATGAAGTTCGACCGTTAAGGGAATAGAAGAACCAGGTAGGACTTTACTGTATGAACGATGAAAATGGAATGGGATTGGTTTCCTCTCTTCTATGTATCCCAAGCTTTTAACTATATCAATGGCACGATCCATATCAGTAGGCATAATTAATAGATCAATATCAGAGGTTGGTCGTGATCCTAGATGACCAAAATATTGTTCGGAAAATGCAGTTCCTTTTAACGGAATGATATCTATGCCGCTTTTCTCAAAATCATTCAGGATTTGGTTCGTTTGATTTTTAATAAGGATATTTTGGAATAAGACACGTTGAAATTTTTCTTTTAATATTTGTTGATAGAACGCCGGAGTTGCCTCCAACCTCCCTCCCTGCTTCATAATAGTATATGTTTGTGCGTGAACATTCGATTTTTCAATATCATCAAGAAGCCCCCAATAATAGGCTGAATCGTTGGGCAGCCCTATATGTGAATCATATAGGATTTGCAACAATGTAGGATTCATTTATTAACCCCTCCCTTTTTCCTTCGTTGAAAATTGATATACCTTCGTAAAACAATCGTCAACATTGGAACAGACATAATCAGTTTCCCCCATGTTTTAGCTAGAAAACTAGAAACATAAAGTTTAGTATGTCTTTTTTGGACATAAAGCAGCTTACCGACAATCTGTTCTCCACGTATGGGCTGATCATAGCCCAAATTCGTGTCTCCTTTGAAAAGGAATTGCCGCTGTTGATTATTCTTCATTTCCTTATAATAACGGTGCGCAATCAATCGCTTTGTTGCACTATAAAACAATACAATATCTCCCTTTTTCAATTGAACTAGCTTACATTCGTTAAAATAGCAGATATCACCGCTTTTTATGAAAGGGTACATACTGTTCCCTTGAGCTGGTAGATGAAAAGATCCCTCTTTTTTCACAACAGTTTTAAATAAGTCTACTGTCTCTTTATCAAACAACATGCTGAATTAAACCAAAATGTAATAAGTCAGTTAAGTAATTTTCTATGTCAATTTTAGATTCAGATTTTGTCGTGTCATATTGATCCGTGATTTTCTGAATCAAGGAATCCACCGTTTGAGCTTGACTTAGAAGATCCCAGCAATATCCCCCAATTCCGTTTAATTTTGTGACTGTGAATGTATCCGTATGTAAAATAATCCACTCATCATCAAGCTGTGTAGCTTCCACATGATTACTTTGTATATATTGAACCATTACGAGATCAACTCCCAAAAAGAATTATTTTTTTGAAAAAAAAGATCATATGCTGGCACCTGGTTTGCAACTTTAGTTAACATGGACAAAATCACTTTAGTGTTCACTGGATCATCGGACCAATAAAACACTTTATCAATCAAAGTTAAAAGCGTGTCCGACTTCGCTAATTTACTTCTTCGATTAGTAAGTGACTGATGTAAAACTTGGATACTACCTAATGGTAAGTGGCCCTCTTCTCCCTCAGATCGTAGTTCACTTCGAAAAGGTGAATTAAAAACTTCTACTTTATCAGGGGTAACTTTTAAAATGGTCGCTTCGTCCGACAGAAGATTTCTGGGATATGATAGTTTAGCAGCCGTTGATTTTCCAGCTCCCGAGTGCCCAGCAAAAATGTGAGCTTTTCCGTCATCAATCACACAGGAGGAGTGAAGTAACAACCCCCATTCATGATATACAATGAATGAACTATATAAATTTATGAATGCATGCTTTAAAGCCAACTCATTATAAGCGGAAATTTCGGCAAATTGGTAACCTGCATCTACTTCTACTAGATAATCCGACCTTCGAAAATAAATTCTATCAGCCGTATTAGTAACATTCACCTCGTAATCTACAAAAGGTTCTCCAAATTCCATCTGGACGGTTATGGTGAGATCAGGATTTTTATTCGAGCTTCCTAAATCACGAAACATTCCGTCTATAAAATCAGGAGCATTTTCTATCTGGATAAAATGTTCCCCTATTTTTGTGTGGGTTATTTTCATAACTAGTTCCTTTCTTTGTATTATTAGTAATATTATCCTATAGCGATAATTATAATGGATTATTTATTCTTTTTAAAGAACAAATTTCAAGCAATATATAATATAATGCTCATGAATTTAAGGATACTTGCCGTTTTTATAAGTCGCAATGATGATTTAATGAATTCATTAATTATTTTTCAAACGTATTGTTCTTTATCGAGAACGATGGTATTCTGAAAAATATAGGGTATTTAGTTCTATATAACGTGAGATATATCGAGTGAGTGAGGAATACATACCATTACCTTCAACCTGTTCTCTCCGTGCTTATTCTTTATAAATAATATATTTTGATAGGGGGAGGATACCAAAGATAGTTTAGTTTCTATAAAACATTCTTTACTGGGGGAAGATTTTATGTTGTTTACAAGGTATTTCAAAACGCTCACGATTTTAATGCTAACGATTTTCTTTATTTATCTAAACGGTAGCTCGCAAGCCTTTGCAACAAATGGAGGTGGAAAAGGCAATAAGTCTGTGCCTGTAACGGGTGTTTCCTTACATCCGGATACCTTATATATGAACATTAAGGATAAAGATGAAAGACTTACGGAAACGATTAAACCTTCTAATGCCACAAATAAACAGGTCACCTGGACTTCCTCAAATACTAAGGTAGCCACGGTATCTGGCAGTGGAATAGTCCATTCTGTAAGCGCTGGGTCCACTACGATTACTGTCACAACTAAAGATGGGAATTTTAAAGCTAGAACCACAGTAATAGTTAGTGATCCTAATATTGCTTTAAAAGGTGTTTCTTTAAATCCAAATTCCTTAAAGCTAAACATCAATGATAAAGATGCTCCACTCACTGCAACAATAAAGCCATCCAATGCCACTAACAAAAATGTCACCTGGACTTCATCCAATCCGAGTGTAGCTACAGTTTCAAGTAGCGGGCTTGTGCATCCTGTCAAACCGGGTACAGCAACAATTACTGTTACAACTCAGGACGGGAATTTTAAAGACAAAGTCACTGTGACGGTTTGTGACCCGGTTATCGCTGTTTCATCTGTGTATTTAAATCCGAAAATAGTAACCCTTACTGTTGATGGAGAAGATGCTACATTAAAAGCAACAATTAAACCATCGAATGCGACAAATCAGGAACTCATTTGGTTATCTTTTAACCCAAAAGTAGCTACCATATCTTCTGATGGAGTGGTGCACGCCATAAGTCCTGGAGTCGCAATAGTAAAAGTATTTACCAAAAATGGACATTACGATTGGTCCTTAATAACCGTTTGTGCTAGTAAACTAGTACCTATTAAAAGCTTATCACTTAACCCGAAAAATTTAGACATGACTGTCGGTGGAAAAGATGCAACAATAACAGCCACAATTACACCAAATAACGCTACTAACAAAAACGTCGTCTGGTCTACTTCTGACCCTAGTATTGCCACTGTGAAAAATGGCATCGTCCATGCTGTCGGTCCTGGCACAGCTATTATTACTGTTTCAACAGAAGATGGCAAACTTCAAGACAAAGCTAAAGTCAGTGTTACAGTACCGGTGACAGGAGTAACCGTTGATACTAATTCTCTCAATCTTACAGTAGGTGGAAAAGATGCAAAGTTAACTGCTTCGATTGTTCCATCCAACGCTACTAATCAAAATGTTACTTGGTCTACCTCTGACCCAAGTGTGGCAACTGTCGATAACGGAGTCGTTCACCCAGTCGGACCAGGTAAGGCTATGATTACCGTTACGACAGAAGATGGCGGTTTTACCGATACAGCAACTGTTATTGTAACGGTTCCTGTAACCGGTATATCACTTGACCCTAAATCTCTTGACCTAATCGTAGGCGGAAAAGATGAAACACTAACTACTACGATTTCTCCATCCAATGCTTCAAATAAAAATGTTACTTGGTCTACCTCCGACCCAAGTGTCGTAACTGTCGATAACGGTGTCGTTCACCCAGTCGGACCAGGAAAAGCTACAATAACAGTTACGACAGAAGACGGTGGTTTCACCGATACAGCAGCCATTACCGTCACGGTTCCAGTTACTGGTGTATCGATTGATCCAGAAACACTTAATCTAATTGTTGGTGGAAAAGATGAACCATTAACGGCTACAATTGCTCCATCCAATGCCATTAACAAGAATGTAACTTGGTCTACTTCTGATCCAAATGTAGCCACTGTAGAAAATGGTATCGTCCATCCTGTTGGACCAGGTAAAGCAATTATTACCGTTACGACGGAAGATGGGGGATTCATAGATACAGCAACCGTTACTGTAACAGCGCCAGTGTTAAGCGTAACACTTGACCCTAAAACACTGAATTTTAATCTAGGCGATGCGGACCAAACCTTAACGGCAACGCTAAATCCGTCCAATGCCACTAATCAAAATGTTACTTGGTCTACCTCCAATCCGAGTGTAGTCACTGTGAAAAATGGTATCGTCCATCCTGTCGGTCTAGGCCAAGCTACCATCACGGTCACGACATTGGAAGGTGGATTAACTGATACAGCTAACGTAACGGTTATTAATCCTGATACAATACCACCGGTTACCAAAAATAAGATGACACCTATTTTCAACGATAAAAACACCTATATCATTGCATTAACTGTTACTTACACAGCAACTGATGATAAATCAGGTGTAAAAGAAACCTTATATCGTATAAACGGTGGTGCTTGGCAAGTCTATACAAATCCATTTGATGTCTATGCCGAAAATACCCACACCTTGGAATACTACAGCATCGATAAAGTAGGCAATCAAGAAAAAATCAACGTATACGATTTTGACAAAGGAACATGCTCTTGTTCCAAGTAAAATGGGAGGAAATATTATGGAAAAGAAAAACAAAGTAAAAATGAAATATGAAGCACCTAAAGTTTTGCACCATCAAACTGTTACCTTTGAAACAGCTATCTCTGCTGCTGGACATTGGGAGTTCCAACTTGTTAATGGGGAGTGGATGAGGGTTTTTGTTCCTGGTTAATTGGAAATTAATATAAATAAAAAAAACCGGTATAATCGTTTCAATTACGATTATACCGGTTTTTTTATTTGAAATTCCAACACGATTCCTAATATCTTCCAGTTATGCCAATTCAACTACGTTTTCTCTACAAAATACACAAAAAATCTTAAGTTGATTTTAAATTAACTACTTGTCCAATCAACCAAAATTCTATTTTATATAATATCTAAAATCATACAAAACATAAAAGAAATTTTTCGAAGATTGTATCTTTTAAAAAGGAGAGTGTTAAAGCTTGTATACAATTGATCTTGTCAAATGGAATATAAAACAAGGATTACTTAGCAAGCCTTATACAGATGCAGATTATATGACTGCAGATGCAAACATTCAAGGGATAAACAACGCAATCCAATTTGCTACAAATAATGGATATACCACTATTCTCTTGCCTAGAGGACAATACGCACTTTGTTACCCAAGAGCAATAAAAATGGTCAGAAATATGACTTTTGACTTAAATGGATCCACCTTGAAAGTCATTTATGATTCTGATAAAAAATCTCCCTTTGATAACAGGACAACAACTGACTATTATAATTTCAAAGGTAATAGTATAGAATTTAGCAATACCACAAATGCTCATTTAGTTGGTGGAACAATTATTGGTTGCAGAGATGATCGAAGCTTTTCAAATTCAACAGCTGAAAGAAAAATGGAACACACTTATGGTGTAGTTTTTCAAAAGAGTACTAGATATAGTTCTATAAAACATTGAGTTATACGAGATTATATGGGGGACAATATTACATTCACCAGTTCAGCTATTAAAGAATTAGTTGAACTGGTGAATGTATCTAACATTAAATTCATTAGATTATGCAACTGGACAAATAGTTAATTCTTCTAATTCCTTAACAACAGGATTTATTAACATTCCAATTGGTGTAGAATATTCTTCTTTTCAAATCGCTGGTGCGGGTTATTCAAGATTAACTAATTTAATAAACAAAGAAGTAGATGTGTTCTTTTACAAAGCAGATAATACTTTTATTGGTGTACTTAAAAAGAAGAAAATTTATACGGACATTTCTATACCCGTTTCAGCTTCGAAAATGAGAATGCAATTCTCAAACGAAACTAATCCTGCTAAAAACCTTCAAATCAGCTTAAAGTTTGGTTTAATCCCGCATCATAATCTAGTTGAATTCAATGAGATATTTAATGGCCATAGAGGAGGCATTTCACTTGGAGGAAGTTATAATGTCGTACAACACAATACAATTAGAGATAATGGAAAAGGAACAAACAGCTTTCTAGACGGTAAATATATATTTAGTGATTCAACAAGATACGGTATTAATCAAGAGGACTCATACGGAGATAACTGTGTGATTAGAAACAACCTCATATATGGAAGTAACCATGGGATACTTGCTGGGTGTTATTCTATACAGATTGAGAATAATCACATTTATAATACGGATATGATTGGTATTAATCTGTATATTCTACTATACGCTAACATCAAAGGGAATATAATACACAATTGTGGATCATCAATTGGATTAATGAATTCTAACTTTGCTAATGCCTTTGTTAATATATCAGAGAATAGTATATACGGAGGTAATTTCGGTGTCGCTGCAAATAATTCTTACCAAATAAATATTGTTAATAATAATTTTGTGGATATCACAGGAATGGATTTGGGGGTTAGTAATCTTAACAATACATTTAGGAATAACCGTATAAAGTTCGCTACTTAGTTGGTGTACCAGTTTTTTCTATGTATAAAATGGAAGATTGCATAGTTAGTTGATTCCCTATCATTAAAAGAAATTACTTTTAAGGTTTATAAATTTAATAGATGCTCATTTAACAACTTGAAGATAAACGTGCAGACCCGTAATGATAAAACCTTTAGTGAAAAAGTTATTATGGATAATTGTGAATATACCAATAGTATTATTAATAATCATATTTTTACTACCAAAGATAGAGAAGTAACTATTTTAAATTCAAAACTCTTAGATACTGTTGTGAAGGTTGGAAATATTAATTCTCAAGGTTTTTCCTCAACGACTATTCTAAACAAATGCGAAATAGTTGCTATTACTTTAACTTATATATTCGCAACTGATTTTAATCAACCTAGCGGAGTAATAAAACTAAATGAGTGTAATATTGAAATTTCTAATCCTAAATTTAATTTTCTCATCTTTCACGAAAAAATTGTTAATCAGGTGTTCACTCTAATTTTAAACGACAGTAATTTTAATTATAAAGGAACTAATCCGATTTTAAAGCTAGCTTATTATAATAATAGTAAACCTATGGTTAAACTAATTTCATCAGAAAACACCTTCAATAATTTAACTTTACCTATACCCGATACAGCCATTTTCGTGGGATTTAATCCAGAAATTGAGTTCAAATAAACTGTAACCCTTCAATCAGATGGCAATAAGTTCTCAACTACCATTGTGCATAACTTAAATACACTAGAACCTTTTATTTTATGTGTATCTGGCTCTACTATTATTGATCCTATAATCACACTAGTGAATGAAAATACAGTTAAAATAACCTATTCAGATAAAATAAATGTGAAAATTTATGTGAAAAGATAATTTTATATTTTTCTTTTCGATTTTTTTGAAATCTACCAATAGAAGAAATTGGTAATATTTCTTGGTTATTTCCTAAATGTATAATAATTTATTATACATTTAATATTTGCATTGCGGCTCCACTGGATAAAAAATCTAGTGGAGCTTTAGGAAACTTTCCCCCTTTCCCAGCATGATATTAATATACATGTTTGTTTATATAAAAGAGGAAGATAACCTCCGGTAATGCTTAATTTTCAAATTCCAGCGTCTTTTTTATTTGGGGGTTTCTGTTTATATTTACTAATTGGTGTCCTAATAAGAGAAGAAAAAAGATTCTTTTCAAATGTATTCATACCTATAGCATACATTAAAATAGAATAAATAAAGCTATATAAAAGTATTTTAATAATTAAGGATGTTATACTATTAATGTCTATTAATATATTCATTAAAAAACCCACTAATAAACATAACCATATAGGTAAGCTCATTCTCGAAATTTCAAACCAAAATTTCAAGATATCAATTTTAATTTTCTTATAATAATAAATATTCATAATAAGTATATTCCCAATTATCATTGAAATGGCAGTACCTAGAGCAGCACCAATACCTCCATATAATTTTACAAGAGGTATACTTATTATTATATTACCGAAAGCAATAAAAAGTAATACAATGGATCGAAAGCCATGTAAATTTTTAGCCTGCAATATAGTAATTCCGGTATTTTGTATAAGCGGAATTGTAAACGGAGTTATTAAGATAATAGCCATTATATAAGCCTGGTGATATTCTGGTCCTGCCCACAATAATATAAACTCTTTACCAAAGGAAATAAATCCAGTTAAAATTAAGCCAAGTGTTATTAGCTGAATTCTACCTATTTTAATAAACAAATCTGTAAGTTCTTTATCTTTTGATTTCTTTATGACCATACCTGTTATTCTAGGTAAAAACATCCCTGAAATTGCCGTTGAAAACTGCATATAGTACATATTAATTTGTGAAGCTATAGCAAAAATAGAAATTGTTATAGTCCCAGAGTAAATCCCCAATAAAAAATGATCTGTTGTCCAATAAATTTTATCTACTACGATTGCTAAAAAGATAAAGAAAGTATATATGAACATTTCTTTTAATAACTGTAAATCAAATTTTTTAAAATGTATTTTAATTTTTAATTTCTTAAAACAATAGTAGACATTAACCCACAAAAAAACTATGTTAATTATCGTATTTGTAATAACCATTGCTAATGAATCATAGCCCATATACAATACCGTTAAAAGTGCTATAGGGTTTATTAGAGTTCTAATGATTCCAATTATTTTTGGAAATATAAATTTTTCATATGCAACAATGATGGAACCAAATACAGCAAACGGAAAGCCAATTGCTAAATTTAAAACTAATATCATAAACATTATTTTGAATTTTTCGATTTCTTCAATTGTTAAACTTTCATCGAATAATCCACCAATGTAATAATATGAAATTAAACCAATAATTAGAGTTAAACAACCTATGACTGTATATATTATTAAAAACATACCATTCACGCTATATTCTTTTTTCTTATCTCCTAATATCCTATATTTAGATATATACCTTATACTTGCATTACCAAATCCTAAATCTACTATACTTAACATAGCTATCATTGACCCGACAAGTGAATATAAACCATACTCAGCTTGCCCAAGTAATCTTAACATGATTGGCGTGTATATAATGCCAACTATATTTCCCATAAGAATGGAAATGTAGGATAATATAGCGCCTAATTTATATTGTTTATTATGCATACTTCACCTTTTTTATTTCTAATTTAATAATTAATTAAATTAATTGATTTAATATTTTGTAGCAAAAAGTTAAAAAGTATATAAGTTGTCATTAGTTTCCTAAGGATAGTTCCATACAATTGTGTATCTCTTTTTTTGCTATATCCTTCTCAAAAACTCGGACCAAACTTAAATTTTGTTGATCATCTCGTTCCTTGATACTATTAATTCTTCCTAATCCCGGAAACATAGGTTTTTGGAAGACAATGAGAGAAAAAAGTAAAGTAAATAGAAAAATAGAATGGGAAAGGTAATACCTATGTGTTAAATTAAATGGATGTTCCCTTAAGTCTTATGAAAGGTAATACACTGATTTTTTATAAAAAAGCAAGTTTATCGATTTCAAGGCTCATGCTAATCATCAAGTATCCTTGAGTTCCAAAATTAATTAAATTTCATTAATTCCATTCCAGCTAGATCACATTTACCCTTATATATTGGCATTAGCTTTGTTAACTGGCTTCTTATTTTTAATTCATTTTCTTTGATAAATTCATATGCATTGATTAAATCTATATGGTTATCCAACTCTTGAATCTGTATCACCATTTTTTCTTCACTTCCAAATATATCTCTCGCTATCCCTCTTGATTTAACTGAATAACCTAATACTAAAGTAGGGACACATGATGAATAAGCAGCTATTGTGGAGTGGGTCCTTGCTCCTATAAATAACTTGCATTGGGAAATGATGTATTTTAATTGCATACAATTATACTCTTCATTTATTAATACTACTCTATCAGTTTCCTTTACCTTGGAGTATATTTCATTTAATACTTCTAAGTCATTATTATGACTCCAAAAAACATGGGGTATTAATGCTATTTGCATATCACTGGTTTCAATAATATGCTTAATTAAGCATAAATATAGTTCAACAACTTCATCTTTAGAAATCTTGCTCTTAAAGATATAGGGGCTTAAATTGATTCCAACAGTATTCCTTACTCTAAATCCAAAAGGTAATTTTGTCTCCTCTATATCTAATTGGAACGCGGGATCAGGATATAATTTTGATTTATTCTCAAGTCCATGATTTTTTAACAAGCTATATGTAATACTTTCTCTAGCAATAATAAGATCATAACTATTTAAATCTTTTATCAGTTCTTCATTCATGTTATTCTCTTCTAATGAACACCCCCATAAAACTGTTTTAGCATTTCTTTTTTTTGCTGCTGAATGACTTAGATATAACCATTTGGAATTTGAATAACAATAATTATCTCCCCCTATAGATAATGCTATAGTTTCTTTATTAAAGTTCTTATATAGATCCTTTTGTGCTAATGTAATGTATTTTTCGTTATTGTGAGTAAATCGATTATTAATTGCTGCTACTATATGATTAAACGATTTTCTTTTTACATAATTAGAATATTGAATTATGTCATTAAAACCAGAAATTCCTACATCGTTATCTTCTTTTTTGTTTAATGAGCAAAGATAAAACATTCTATCACCATTAATATTATCTAACATTTTTTGGGTACTTCTAACAATTGCTTCACACCCGCGATTTCCACTCCCACCATGGCTAAATAGTACAATCTTTTTCATAGTGAACTCTCCTCCAGCATATTTTCAATTTGCGAAATTATATAACTTTTTTCAAATTTATTGAAAGTTTCCAAATTAAAGTTCTTGTAGTCCATAAAAAGTTCTCTGTTATCTAACATACTTTTTATTCCTAATGATAAAGAGTCATAATTATTTTCTACTAACAAACCATATTTACTATTATCTAAAATTTCTTCTGGCCCTCCACATTTTGTTGATAATACTGGTATATTTAAAGCTATTGATTCTACAACTGATAAACAAAAAGATTCTGTTATGGAACAACAAACTAATAAAGAAGATTTACTCAAATAGGGGTATGGATTGTTTTTATATCCTAATAATTTTATATAACCTTCAGCGTTAGCCATCTGAACTCTATTATAAAGATCTTCATGTTTATGGCCTACCCCAATAATTATTAATTCAATATTTCTATAATAATCATGTAATGAAATCACACTTTCTACCAACATATCAACTTGTTTTTCTTCTGATAATCTACCTAAATAACAAATTCTAAATTTGCCATTTGAATCAGTAAGATCAAAAATATGTTCGTTGGATAATTCCTTTATTTTCTTAAAATCTATAGGATTATATATTACTTGTATTACAGTGTTTAAATCTATATATTTTTTATAGCCCTCAACAATAAAGTTTGAAACGGCAATAACATTATCAAACTTATTTAAATTTTTTTTTAATTGTTTTTTACTTCGAAAAAATGGGAGGTTGAAATCATAGTAATCTGGATCATTATGAAGCCAGCACACTTTTTTTGTTTTTCTATGTGCTCCAGATATTATTTTCGTAGGATATCCTTCTTGAAATGAGATTTCTATATCATAATATTGTTTAATAAAAAACTTATGCAGTAAAAAAGGAGGGAAATAGACTAATATACTATCTAAACCTCTAAACTTTTTTTTAAATAAATTTTTATAATATATATTTTGTGGAAGGTTGCGTTGTATTTCCTCATTATAACTACCCGTCATAACGGTAATTTCGTATTTGGATATGTCTAGTGAACATACTATATCTAATAAAACCTTTTCTAACCCACCAATCGTATCACTTTTACTTATAAAAAGTATCTTTTTCATATAATACCTCCAAGCTTTCTTTTTAGTATTAAAGAATAATAAATAATTATATATCTAATAGATTTTTTTGATTCAATGGCTTTAATTAAAGAAACTGGATATTTATTAATAATGGGGTTTTTTTCAGAAATAAAATTACAAGTATTTTCATCTTTTAGAATTTTCGATATATTTTTTATTTTCTTAATAAATATTTGGTTATTATTTAAACTTAAATTTTCATCTAAACAGAATTTAATTATTTCTAAAAACCTTTTATCTAATACTTCTTTTACCTCTTCGGAATAACACTTCTCTTCTAAACAAAATTCCAAAAGTTTATTAGATACATTACATAATAAAATAAATTTATCATCCCTTGGTTTATATGTAAGGGTTTCATTAGAATGGATTAAATAGTTATATTCCGCGTTAGATAATATAAAAATATTTTCACTATGTTTGAGTACATCTATTACAAAAAGCGTATCTTCACCCAGGCTAACATTTTTATCAAATCTAATATTATTTTCAATTAGTAACTTTTTTTTAATTAATTTTGAATAACAATAATTAATATATGAAGAATTTATTAAATCAGCCATTATAAAAAATAGATTCTTTTTTGTATACAACCCTGAATCTTTTGTTTTAATTTCTTTTATAACCTCTATTATTTGATTATTCATCTTAACTTGTTTAATACCACTTATAACTATGTCAAGCTTCTCTCCTTTTAATGCACAAACCATACTAGAAATATATTTCTCATTGATGAAGTCGTCTGCATCTACAAATTGTATATATTCACCTATACTTTTCTCAATACCATAATTTCTTGCATTTGATACTCCTTGATTAGCTATATGGAAAACCTTCACTTTTTTATTTAATGATTGATATCTGTTACAAATTTCTCCACTTTTATCTACAGATCCATCATTTATTATTAAGATTTCATAATTTGGATAGTCTTGTATCAATAATGAGTCAATACACTTTATGATATGATTTTCATTATTATAGACAGGAACTATAATACTTACTAAAGGATTCATATTATCACCTACATTAGTATTTGTTCAATTTCCTTTATTACTGGTTTAACTTCAAATATTTTTTGTCTTTCCATAGATTTATTTTTAAAATCATTACGCATTTTTTCATCTGTTAACAATATCTTAAGCCCTTCATATAATGAATTTTCGTTATTTTCAACAATAAGGCCATACTTTCCATGTCCCAATAACTCATTAGGTCCCGCACAATTTGTACTAATAATAGGAATACCCAATATAAGTGATTCAGCAATTGCTAAGCTAAAACCTTCAGCTCTAGAGGAACAAACGAAAAGATCACACATATTCATTAAATTATAAGGGTTTTTTTGAAAGCCCATCATCTTAATATTTTCCCCCATATTATTTTCAGTTATATATTGTTTTATATTATTCTTTTCAAGTCCATCTCCTATTATCCATAGTTCAAATTCCAATCCATCATCCATCAATTTTTTACAAACTTTAAGTAACCTGTCGTAACCTTTTTGATTTGTAAGTCGACCAACAGTACCAATTAATATTTTTTCCGGCTTTTTCTGTTCTATTATTTCTTTACTCCTATTAATTATCATCTCTCTATCAACAGGGTTATATTGAACAATAATATTCTCATGTTCGTACATTTTTTGTTCAAATGCTTGTTTTACACTATTTGAAACACAAACAATGCTATTGTACTTTTTATAACACTCAACTTGAGTTTTATTATTCCTATAATAATTATCCGCGTAATCTCTATTTATTGGATCTACATGAACCCAAGCAATTTTTTTACTCTTAGTATTGTATGAATGAGCTATGAATTTTGTAGAAAAACCCTCAACAAATCCAATTTCTATATCATACTTTTTTTTAACATAAAGTTTATAGACCCATGAAGTAGGAATTTTGTAAATTAACTTATATTTTATTTTATATAAAAGCTTGCCAAAAAATCGATTATACTCATTGTGGTTTTTTAAAATACTTAAATATTTACATTTTTTGATTACATCTTCCCTATATACGCCTGTATCAACAACAGTTAGAACAGTAATATCGAATTTTTCTTTATCTAAGTTATTAACTAATTCTATTAAAACTTTTTCTGCTCCTCCACCTGCTAGACTTTCTAAAAAGAAAAGAACTTTCTTCATTTCAACACGTCCAATTTTTTAGAATAAACTATATAATTTGTAAAGTTCCTCACTGTTTTTGTAGTCTTCTTTCTTACAATTATTAATTAATTTTATTCTTAATTTTTCATTCGTATACAAGCTTCTTATACCTTCAACTAACCCATCAATTGATAAATCGGTTATTTCCCCATCAAGACCAGAATTAATTTGACTATGAGCAGTAGAATAATTTGTAATTAAAATGGGTTTTCCAAGTATTTTTGCTTCTGTAACAGTAACGGCCTTTCCTTCATACCTAGATGGTTGTATATATAAATCAGCAGCCTTAATAAAGGGGTAAGGATTTGTTTTTTTACCTAATAATACAAAACAATCTTCAAGTCCGTTTTTAATAATTAATTCTTGGATTAATTGTTCATCTCCACCATATCCAACTACATACCAGGCTATCTTATTTATCCCTCTACCTTTGAGGATTTTCATAGCTTTAATCGCAAGGTCTATTCCTTTTGCATGAGATAACCTAGCTACTGTTATGATCTTAAATCTTCTATCATTTAATAATGGATTTTCTACGTTCTCTTCTGCCATTTTCTTAATAAAATCTGGCGAAGTAATATTTTCTATAACTTTAACTCTTTCTTTTAAGGTGGGATACTTTACTAAGAATGATTGTTTACAGGCATCTGATACTGCAATTATATGGTCAAACATTTTCCACATTTTCAAATCCATTTTGATATTTGTCTCTACATTTGAATAGTCCGTATGGATCCACGCTATCTTATTTTTGGCTTTTACTTTTTTGGCAATAAAGTAATGGGGCCATAAGAAGCTAATAGCTGTATCATATTCTTTATCTAATTTAGGTAAAAAAGGTAAGGCATATTTCCACATTAATTGCATTTGGAAATACCCAGGCTCTGATGATTTTTTAATATTACCAATGAACTCTGCATGTGCTTTTGAAAGTAATCTTGTCATCCCAATTGTGTATTGTTTATCTTTTATTGTATTGCTTATTGATTTTCTGAAAGTAGAATAAAAAGGATTTTCCGTTAATAAATTTACATCCTTTACAATTAAATTCATGAAATCCCCTTGATGCTTGTATAGCATTAAATCGACACTATAGTTTTCATAATCAAAATTATTTAGCATACTTACTAAACTTCTTTCAACTCCACCGACTTCCATATCGAAAGAAGAAATCAATATTTTTTTCATTTTTATCTCCTAGGTAACCAATTTTCTAATTCTAGCAATATTTTTTCCACCTATTAATTTGGCTAGTAATTTTTTTATTAGACTTTTAAATCTTACTTTTGCTGGCAGCCAACTTTTATAAAAATGATGCATGGCATACGTTTCACCTGTTATTAATGTCCTGCAATTAATATAATCATATGGTGAAAAGTAGGTTCGGGGATAAAATACACCCATATCCTGAAGTTCTTGGTACTCTCCATTTTTGATTAAACCTAGATTTTCTATTAATTTAGTTACAATCGCTACATTTGTTAACTGATCTAAGCTACCATCTTCTTTTATGAAACTTTTCTTCTCGTATGAATCAAGAAACATTTTTATTAACTCATTCTCTTTAGCTGCACCAATCGTACTTGTCGCAATGTAATTCTCCTGTTCAAACCCCCAAAACGAATCATGGTGAAGTAAATCATCGAAAGATTTAAAGACTTCAACATCAGTATCCAAGTAAATACCACCCATATGATATAAGATATAAACACGAACATAATCACTGACAAAAGCAAACTTTTTTGCTTCATATGCCTCTTGTACATAAGAATTTATATTAAGATTGAAATTTTTTTCATTCCATTCAATAATTTCATATTCTGATAGGTGTTTCTTCCAACTTTCCAAGCATTTCTTCACAATTTCAGGCTTTTCTTTTCCTCCGAACCAACAGTAGTGTATAACTTTCGGAATTTTATTATTTAGATTCATAAATTAATCCCTCTTATTTTGCCATTTAATGAACTCAATTAACGGTTTGTACTCTTTTATTTGGTCTTTTTTAAGACCATTTTTTTTTAGTTCCTCCACAAAATCTATCCATTCTTTTTCTAAGTAGCATGGATTAACCTTGGTAGTTTCTTGTTTTAGTAGTGTTACGAAGTCAACATTTAATACGTTCGCAATTTTCTCCATAACTTGCAATGAGGGATTTTTATTAAGGTTACGTTCTATATTACTTAGATAAGACTTCGAAATTTTTGCCTGTTGAGCAAGTTCAGATAAGGTATAACCTCTTCTCTTTCTTAACTCTGAAATATTTTTTCCAATCATATGTTTACCTCTTCAATGTTTTTTCCATTTACCAATTAGAGTAATGGATTAATGGAGTGTAACCATTCTTTATGTTAATGCTTTTTTTATTGAATGAATTACTCTCAGTTGATCGTCATGGGTCATATTGGACCCAGATGGCAGACAGATACCCGTCTTGAAAAGATGTTGAGAAACATCAGTTTCTTTAGTATGAGGATAGTAATTGTAATTCTTAAAAAGAGGTTGCAAGTGAAGTGGTTTCCAGACATGTCGTGCCTCAATATTTTCTCCTTCAAGAAAATTTAGTAGTTCAGGTATAGGAATCTTTATTTCTTTTTCATTCATTGTCAATGCTGTCAGCCACCGATTAGATTGGGTATTTTCTAATTCGGGCATAAATGTAATTCCAGGTAGATAAGCCATTTCTTGATAATATAGATTGTAAATTTCTCTTCTGGCTTTTACTCTATCCGTTAACACCTCTAGTTGACTTCTCCCAATTCCTGCAAGAATGTTGCTCATTCGATAATTGTAACCCAATTCACTATGCTGATAATGAGGGGCTGTATCTCTTGCTTGAGTGGCTAAAAACCGAGCTCGTTCCATTGCTGAAGTATTATTAGAAACAATCATTCCCCCGCCAGAAGTTGTAATGATTTTATTTCCGTTAAATGAATAAATACCTAAGTCTCCAAATGTACCACTGGCTTTTCCTTTATAAGTGGCTCCAAGTGACTCTGCTGCATCTTCAATTATTGGAACTTCATACTGATTACAGATTGTTAGCAGTTCATCCATTTTAGCGGGTTGACCATATAGATTCACAATGATTACAGCCTTTGGAAGCTTTCCTGAATTAGCAGCTTCTGTAAATGCTTTTTCTAAGGCAAGTGGTGACATATTCCAAGTTTCCGGCTCTGAATCAATGAAAATAGGTTCAGCATTCTGATACAGAATTGGATTTGCAGTTGCAACGAATGTAAGACTTGAGCAAAAAACTGTATCTCCTTTCTTCACATTCAATAAAGAAAGAGCCAAATGAATCGCTGCAGTTCCAGAACTGACTGCAACGGCTTCTTTCACTCCTACATATTCTGCTAATTCTTTTTCAAAAGCATCAATATTTGGTCCTGTTGGTGCAACCCAATTTGTTTCAAAAGCTTCATTAATATACTTCTGTTCATTTCCGCTCATATGTGGTGATGAAAGGAAAATTCGCTTTTTAATAGTCGCATTTAACACTTTATACACCACCTAATCCTATTTTATTTTTCAACATGGCTGGAGTACCGACAGCTAAACTATGAGGTGGAATGTTATTAATAGCTGTAGCTCCAGCTCCGATTACGGACCATTCTCCAATTTCCACATTTGGTATTAGTGTAGAGCCTGCACCAATATGAACTCCATCTTCTACCTTGACAGAACCAGTTAATGTAGCATGAGGTGATATATGTACAAAGTCTCCAATGTTGTTATCGTGTTCAATCACAGCACCAGTATTGATAATTGTATGACGACCAATTTTAGTATCTGCATTAATGACTGAAAATGGCATGATTACTGTGCCTACACCTATTTGTGTACTTGAGCTGATAATTGAAGAAGGGTGCTGTAACGTTACATAAAAAGAATCAGATATATTCAATTCATGAGCAATCTTTTTCCGAACATGGTTGTCACCAATTGCAATAATGAACTTTATATCCGTGAAATGATCTAGTAAATTAGATACCGTTGAAAGCGGTGCGAAAAATAGATGTTCTTTAACTAGTGTTTGTTCATATTTATCGTCTAAAAATCCAATAACCTCATAGCCCTTAATTGAATCTATTATGTCTTTTATAACTTTACTGTGACCACCTTCTCCAATTATTACAATTCTCATCTCTGCTCCTCTCTTTCATTACTTGCTGAACCCTTAAAAGGACTCATGGTTACATGTGTTGCAGAATTTATCCCTTCAGATTGAATCACTTTGGATACCGTGAACAATAAAATTTTAATATCTAGTAGGAATGTATGATGCTTTACATACCAAACATCCAATTTGAATTTTTCTTCCCATGTTATTGCATTTCGTCCATTTATCTGTGCCCATCCAGTAATACCAGGGCGAACATGATGACGTTTAGCTTGATCTTCTGTATATAACGGAAGGTATTCCATTAAAAGCGGACGTGGCCCTACTAAACTTAAATCTCCTTTAACAACATTAACTAGCTGAGGCAATTCATCTAGGCTGAACTTTCTAAGTAAGTTACCAAATGGAGTTAATCTCAAATGATCTGGAAGAAGTTTCCCTTTATCATCCTTTTGATTATTCATGGAACGAAACTTATAAAGATAAAATGGAGTTCCGTTAATACCTGGTCTCATCTGTTTAAAAAGAATAGGTGATCCAAATTTAATCTTTATAAATGCACCAATAATTATTATTAGAGGGCTTAAGCAAAGTAATAAAATGATTGATATGAATAAATCAAACATTCTCTTCATAATTTCACTTCCAGCGGATTTATTTACGGTTTGAAACAACTAACTGTTGTTTGATCTCTTCTATTAAATTTGAAACCTTCATGTTTTCTGATTCCGTACCTAATTTGTAAGCATGCAATAATAGATCTTTGAACTTTTCCTTATTTAGATCTTCTTGTTCCATTCTTTTCACCATATTTCGATTAATTTTGTATTAAAAAATCCTCACTTTGTTCCAAGCGAGGATTTTCCGTATCTTTATTCTTTTTGTACCCATTAGGATTTTGAGATTGCCATCTCCAAGAATCTCGACACATATCACTGATGTTTCTTTTTGCAGTCCATTTCAACTCTTTTTCTGCTTTTGTAGGATCAGCATAGCAGACTGCAGCATCTCCTGGTCTAGGGTGTGTAATTTTAAATGGAATGTTAACTCCAGTTGTCGATTCAAATGCTGATAAGACTTCTAAGACGCTGTAACCATTTCCAGTACCAAGGTTATAGATATTTACTCCAGATGCTTTTAGAGTTTTATCAAGTGCTAATACATGACCGTGTGCAAGATCGACTACATGAATATAGTCTCTGACACCTGTACCATCGATAGTTGGATAATCTTTCCCAAAAACATGAAGTGCTTTTAATTCTCCTACAGCTACTTTGGTAATATAAGGCATCAGATTATTAGGAATTCCCCAAGGATCTTCACCTATCTCTCCACTTTCATGAGCTCCAATCGGATTGAAGTACCTTAGAATTGAAATGCTCCATTCAGTATCTGCTATATATAAATCCTGAAGTATTTCTTCAATCATTAACTTGGTTCTTCCATATGGATTTAATGCTTGTAAAGGAAAATCTTCTGAAATGGGTACACTCTCCGGCATTCCATAAACAGTAGCAGAAGAACTAAATACAAGATTTTTTATTTTGTACTTCTGCATGAGTTCACAAAGAATAATGGTAGACGTAATATTGTTTTGATAATATTTAAGTGGAAGATCGACGGATTCTCCTACTGCTTTAAGTCCAGCAAAGTGGATAACGGCATCTATTTTATTTTCTATAAACACCTTTTCGAAAAGATCTCCCTCTAAAAGGTCGACCTGATAAATCTTTATTATTTCCCCTGTTATTTCACAAACACGCTTTAAAGATTCTGGTTTACTATTAGAAAAATTATCAACCACAATAACATCATAGCCCTCATTCAAGAGCTCTACACATGTATGGCTTCCTATGAATCCAGCTCCGCCAGTAACAAGAATGGCCAAAAAAACACCTCCATTAAGATTGTTTTAAAATAAGTTATTTAATACATCACTTTCGTACAAAATATTCAAACTAATGACATTTTCATAAAAATAAAAAATAAAAAACAAGACAAGAATTAAATAATATATTAGCTTCTGATCCTTATTATTAAAAAGCTCAATAAGCCACGATATTAGAATCAGTTGGTATAAATTAAAGTAAATAGAGACCCTTGCAAATATCCATTGTTGTGTTGAAATGATCATAAAAACCAGACCTAATAGAGCCATATTTACTATGTAGTCACTTTTCGGAAATATTTCTCGAAGTTTTTCTTTGCCTAAGTAAGCAATTAATAATGGTGCAGCACTTACTGCTACTCTTATTACACTGGCACCACCTTCATTGAAATTTGAATAGTCGCTATATTGAGTATCTTCTAAAGCTGAAAATAATAAAGATGTAAATTGACCAAAACCGAGTACGATAATTACCGAAAAAGATAACCAGGCTAGAGTCGATTTAGTCCAAGCTTTTGTTCTTACTAAAAAATAAATAGGTAAGAGTATGAGTGCACTTTGATGAAAGGTGGATGCAAATAGAACGATCATTGCGTATTTCGGGAAATCTCCATTTAATAAGTACTTTGTTGCAGTGAAAAAAATGGCTGCTGCTAGTACTTGTCTAATTCCATTCATTGAAACTAAATACAGCCCACCTGTAATATATACAAATGTACTCATCTCGAAAAAAAGTGAGTATTTATATAGAACTACAATTATTAAAACATTTGTTATTAAAGCTGTAGTAAAGATCATGATCTGTGGATCTTCCGAAAAATACTTTAAAATCATCTGTAAAATACCAAAGCCCATATCTTTTTGTGAAGTGATATACTCCCACGTAAAGTCATTTTCTCTATAAATATTTTTGTAGTTGAAGGTATCACCAATATTTGTTCTTAAGCCTGAAATAAAGACCAGACACAAAACAACTCCCAAAACCCATATCTTATTAGGCTTGTAAATTTGAAAGCCAGTTGGTGTAATAAATGAATAAGTAGAAAAGTACCTTGCTAGGTATGAAAAAATTAATACAATGGCGAGATTAATCCAAAGTATAGTCATTTAAATAATTCCCTTCAATAACTTAAGACCTAGTTTTACTTATAATGAGTAAATATAATAAGAAGCCAAAAGGAAAGGCAAATATAGTTGAAACTTTCTTAGGTGTTTCTAGGAATAGTTTCCGGTTTTTCATAAGAAGATTGCTAGAAACATAATGAATCGCTTGTTTATATTTAAAAAGATTACCTCCAAAGGGTAACTTCATTAGTTCTTTCCGATAAAATGCAAAGCCCATTGGATTTTTGAGGTATTGGTTATACATATTGAGAGAAGATCCATCAGGAAGGTACTCAACATGACAAACTACTTCATTCATAAGTAACAATTCATATTGTTTATCCAGCATATAGTATTTATAAGCTAATCCAACATATTTCTCGTTTTTAAAAATGGGATAAGGATATAGCTTCGTTAAATCAGTACGGTAAACAAGTTTTTTATCTCCTGTAACACCATATTTGTAATAAAGATCAAATAAAGTAGCAGAAAAAAGTTTCTCAGGTAACTTTGAACCGATGATTTGATGATTACTTGTTGCGTCTAGAGCTGCGATTCCACTGACCTTTGCACTGCCATGCTTTCGCCAAAATGATAGGATGTTTTCAATTGCCCCATCTGCCATATAGTCATCAGAATCTATACATACATTTAATTCAGTTTCTATTTGGTTGTAGGCTGTGTTATGCGCTCCATGCATTCCTTGATTTTCTTGCCAACAATACGTAATATCAATTTTATTTTCATTTATCCAACTAGCTACTAACTCTTTTGTATGATCTGTTGATCCATCATCAATGATTAACCAAATAAAATTTTTATTATTTTGACGAACTAAGCTTTCATAACATTTCCCGAGACAATAAGCTCTATTATAGGTTGGTGTAAACACTGTTAAAGTTTTCATTTTTGATTCACCCTGTCATCGATAAATAGTAATCTTTTATTTTATCGGCTGTTTCATATATGGAATACCCTTGTTTAGATAAGGAATCCGATTTAATAGTTCTTGTCGTGTTGCGACATGTTATTTCTAATAAATTAGCTACCCATGCTAAACAATTATCAATAGGGAGAAATTCAATAAGATTGATACCCAAATCTACCTCTTTTGAAATTCGATCGGATATCAGACATGGCAGCCCCGCTGCTTGAGCTTCTATAAGTGAAACTGGCAAACCTTCATGTAGAGAAGGAAAGACAAATACATCGAATGCTTGAAGTATTCGATTAATGTCACTACGGACCCCTATAAATTTAATTTTACTTTCTAGCTTAAGAGACTTAACTTTAGCTAAGATTTCTGGTTGTAAAGGACCATCTCCTACTAAGATTAAGATGGAATTCTCTTTTTGTTTATTAAAATTTGCAAAGATATCAATCAAATAAGTATGATTTTTTTGATGAGCAAATCTTCCGACATGACCTAAAACAAATGCATCATTTGCAATATTTAATTCTTTTCTCACTTTATATCTTATTTCAGATGAGAAAGAAAAAAGATTGTAATCAATCCCATTTTTTAAAATATTGGCATTGTTTTTTTCTTTAAATAACCATTTTGCTGCCTGTCTCGAACAAGCTAAAAAATTAGTTGCATTGGGCATGATTAATGTTCCTGCATACCATTTGTAAATTCTTACAGCCAAGCTTCCTTCACTTTGTGTATTATGACTATGTGAAATTCTTTTTGGTATTCCAGCTTTTTTAGCTGATTGAAGAACGAGCCCGCTCATTTTATCCATGTGGGCATGAACAACTTTATAGGTATGATTCTCCTTGAAAAATTCGTCTAATTGTTTTTTATATTTAAAATGTCCGACATCGGTAAGATATGGAATTCTATGAATTTTACCACCAAGATTTAAGATTTCAGTATCAAATACACCCTCTTTGGATGTAAGAAAATCAAATTGAATTTTCGAGCGGTCAATATTACGATATAAGTTCATGATAAGGGTTTCCGCTCCTCCCCTATTCATATTAACGACAACATGTAAGATTCTTAGTGGACTGCCCACATAATATCCTCCTTATCTATCATATATAATTTATAAATTTCGCTTTTTTCTTCTAGAATTTTTTTTGTACTATATTTATATTCAATCATTTTCCGACCGTTTTTCCCGTATTTTATTCTCAGTTCACTATCGCCAAAAACCTTTAAGATTTTTTCTGTAAAATTACGTTCGTCATTTCTATCAATTAGCCACCCGTTTTGGTTATTCTTTACTAATTCAGAGTGACCTCTATTTTTAACCGCAACAACAGGTAGCCCACATGCCATTGCTTCCATAATATTAACCGGTAATCCTTCTCTTAAACTAGATGCTACAGCAAGATCACTTATCTTCAGTAACACATCAATATCATTCCGAAAACCTAGAAAGTCAACATTTTCACTTATACCTAGAGTCTCTGCCTGTTTCCGGCAGTCATCTAATAAAGGACCTTCTCCAGCCAATAGTAGCCGAGCATTTGGTATCTCATCCTTAATTAAGGAAAAAGATCGCAATAATAATTGTTGGTTTTTATTTTTATTAAATTCAGCCGCGTAGAACATAAGAAAATCATCATCACGATACCCTTTCTCTAATCTAAGTACAGATTTGTAAAAAGGAGAAACTGGATGAAAACGTTCTGTATCAACTCCAACACCATGAACATGTTTAATCTCTTGTGCTTTGAAGTTTCTTTTCCTTGCAAGTTGAAAATCCTCTTCATTGATTGTAATCAAACAATCTGTTAGTTTTGCCAAGTATTTTTCAATAGGATAGTAGAGCAGCCAGTTTATTAAAGGAGAACCTTTACAAAAATGGAATCCGTGTGCCGTATAGATCATCTTTGTTCCTTTTTCTCTTGCTTTCCGTCCAGCGAGCCTAGCAAGAACTCCTCCCATAGGAGTGTGACAATGAACAAGTTGAAAGTTGTTACTTTCAATGAGCTTTTCTAGATCTTTGTAGGCTTTAAGGTTTTCAATTTTAATCGGAGACCTTTGAATGGGTATAATATGCTTTTTATCAACAAAAGGAAGAACTAAATCACCATGTGCAGCTGTATGAACTTCATATCCTTGCTCTTTAAACCATTTAAAGTAAGGTAGGTGAAACGCTTCAAAATGATAATCCTTTGTTGCACAAAATAGGACTTTCTTCTCCATGAGTCACCGTCCTTTCCGTATCCATTTCAAGTTTTTCATTTAATTAATTCTCGATTCAATACTGTTGTTAAGTAATTTAATATATTTTCTCTTAAGTCCCCACGTTGTAGAGCCATTTCAATAGTTGTTTGAATAAAGCCCATCTTTTCACCTACATCATACCTGATGCCTTCAAAATCATACGCATAAACACTTTCATATTCATTCAAGCGGCTGATTGCGTCTGTTAATTGAATTTCATCACCTGCACCAGGAGGCTGGTCTCCAAGAATTTTGAAAATTCCAGGATTTAAAATATATCTTCCCATAATAGCTAAGTTTGAAGGTGCATCTTCTTGTTTTGGCTTTTCAACTAGACTTGTAACATTGTATAAACGGTTTCCAATCTCATTGGCTTCAATAATTCCATATCTGGATACTTCCTCATTAGAAACTTTTTGTACTCCAAGAATTGATGCTTTAGACATTTCATACTGTTCAATCATCTGTTGTAGACAAGGTTTTTTTGCATCTACAATATCGTCACCCAGCAAGACGGCAAATGGTTCGTCACCTATAAACTTACGCGCACACCATACTGCATGTCCTAATCCTTTAGGTTCTTTTTGTCTAATATAATGTATATCAACTAACTTAGAAGATTTCTGAACTTCCTTTAATAATTCAAACTTTCCCTTTTCGAAAAGGTTTTGTTCCAATTCAAAGGAATGATCGAAATGATCTTCTATTGCTCGTTTCCCCTTCCCAGTCACAATAATAATATCTTCAATGCCTGATTCAATTGCTTCTTCTACGATATATTGAATGGTAGGTTTATCAACAATTGGTAACATTTCCTTCGGCATAGCCTTTGTTGCCGGAAGAAATCTCGTTCCTAATCCTGCAGCCGGTATGATGGCTTTTCTAATTTTCAAGGTGATTCCTCCTTAGTTTGAGAGTGGCACCAGCGAAGGTGTGGTGATACGCTCATTGGCCAAATCAACAAGTATTTTTCGTAATGCTTCTTTATCCATATCTAAATAACTATTTATGATATCCTCAATTTCTTTAGAATAAAGTTTGCCTGTCTTGCCTACATATATATTGGGGTAGATTTGCTGTTCATGAATTTCTTCTTTATTTAACAATTCTTCAAATAGCTTCTCTCCCGGTCGCATTCCAGTAAATTCTATGGATATATCTTCTTCCGAATGTCCTGAAAGTTTAATCAAGTTTTTAGCCAAGTCGACTATCTTTACAGGATGCCCCATATCTAGCACGAAAATTTCGCCTCCTTTAGCAAGGGCCCCCGCTTGGATGACCAGTCTAGAAGCCTCTGGGATTGTCATGAAATAACGAATCATATCAGGATGTGTAACAGTAATGGGTCCACCTTTTTCAATTTGCTTGGTGAATAAGGGGATGACACTTCCACGACTGCCCAATACATTCCCAAAACGAACTGCAACAAATTTAGTTTCACTCTCCTGATTCATTTGCTGAATCGTCATTTCCGCAAGTCTTTTGGTAGATCCCATTACACTTGTAGGATTAACGGCTTTATCACTTGAAATCATCACAAAGGTTTTAACTCCAATCCAACTAGCTGCATTGGCTGCATTCATCGTCCCAATCAGATTATTTTTGACCGCTTCTTCCGGATTCCGTTCCATTAGTGGCACATGTTTATGTGCAGCTGCATGATAGACGACATCTGGATGATATGTAGCCATGACTGATAGCATCTTTTTATGATCCTGAAGGTCAGCAATTTCTGTTATAAACTCTATTTTAGAGTTTTGATAGGTCTCCTTTAATTCCATTTCTATTGTATAGATGCTGTTTTCTCCATGACCAAGTAAAATTAGTTTTGAGGGGTTAAAATTTGAAATTTGCCGACAGATTTCTGAACCAATAGAACCGCCAGCCCCCGTGACTAAGATGACCTTTTCGGTTACATATTCTGAAATTCCGTCGATATCTAGCTCCACCGGTTCTCTTCCAAGAAGATCCTGTACCTGCACATCTCTAAATTTGTTAACAGATACTTTTCCTGTCAGCAAGTCTTCTAACATAGGGAGGATTTGAGTTTTCGCATTGGTTTTTGCACATTCTTGAAATATTCGATTCATTTCCTGTTTATTTAACGAAGGAATGGCAATAATAATATGTTCAATATGTAAGGCTTCAACTTTTCTTGCAATTTTGCTTACTCCTCCAACTACTGGAAGCCCTAAAATATCGAGCTTTTGTTTACGATAGTTATCATCAATAAATGCTACAGGTAATAAATCCACCTCGTTATTTTTTAGTAATTGCCTTGCAACCATCGTTCCAGCTGATCCTGCTCCTACAATTAACGTTCTTTTTTTATTTTCATTTTTTAGTAAATATTGATCTCTATACATTCTCCAGAAAAATCTAGACCCACCTATCAACAACATATGAAGTAGCCAAGTTACCGCCAATAAACGATAAAATACATCTTGAAAAAGAAGTGCCTGCACAAGTCCTGTTATAAAAATGGATGATGTAACCGTCTTGAAAATAATCACTAATTCACCAATGCTTGCATACTCCCAAGCCTTCTTGTATAAGTGAAAAGAAATGGCAAATAAATGATGGCTGAGTAGGAGTGTAATAGAGCTTAGCACTATTGGAATTGTAAAAACATAAATACTAGCATTTACTAAAAAACGACCTAAGAAAATAGCTGATATGACAATACACGAGTCTATTAATATAAATAGTGATAGTCTTTGCTTATACGTCAAACCAATTCACCTCACTTTTTCTTTTTATCTTTTTGTCGATAAAGTACTAATGCATACAGTTTTACTTAAAACTGTATGCATTAGTACTTTAATAGAATATAGGGCATTTAACCCCTCCTCACCCCACACTCTTGACGACTGGCGTCTAAGGTTTTACAACCCACAGCATGATCGAGTGCCTCCGTGTATAATGGCAAGGAGACATCACCAAATACTATTTACATGTAAAGGTTCATCAGTTCTTAATAAAGAACATCTAAGTGAAAAAAATTTGGTTAGTTAAATGATTCTATTGAATAATTTAGTAAGCCAATTTTGTGGATTTGAATTTAAAATGACCCCAACCATTTTATCTTCAACAAATTCAAGAATTCTCTTTGTTGCTAAAGCATTTTTCAACTGCGTTTTTCCATTATTAAATACGAGGACGATTCCATTGCAATAATTCGCCAATATTTTCGTGTCCGTAAATTCCAGTATGGATGGAGAGTCTATAAGAATCACATCATAAAGCTCTTCACAATGTGTTAAAAAATTTTGCATAACTGTCATACCTATAATTTCACCCGGATTGAAGGGAATAGGACCGCTAGTTAACACATCTAAATTACCCATTCCTGTTTTGTACACCGTCTTCTCAAGTGATGAGTGAATTGAATCAGATAAAATATTAGTCAATCCGACTTTATTTGGAATCTTAAAAATCGAGTGAATAGTAGGATTTCTAAAATTAGCATCTATTAACAGAACCTTCTCTTTATTTTGTGCCATGGAAACTGCTAGATTTGCTGCAGTAGTTGATTTTCCTTCTCCAGCTGTTGGTGAGGCAATCATGATAATATTCCTTTTTTTCGATATTGCTGAAAATTTGATGTTTGTTCGAATCGTTCTAAATTGTTCAGAGATTAGTGAATCTGGACTTGAATAAGCTATCAAATTTCTTTTATTAAGTTTATGACCTGATTTTTGTTGAATTATCGACATTTATTCCGCCTCACAATTCTACCCTAGCGTTTTGTAAGTTTAGCTTGCTGAGTTCTTCTCGAATTTCTGTATATTCTTTTTATTAATATTTGAGTTCTTTTTATTCATTTTGGAAACGCGTCCTATAACTGGGAATCCTATAATTTCCTCGATTTCTTGCTCACTACGGACCGTATAATCCAGAGAATTAAATAGGAATGTTAACCCAATCCCTATAACAAAACCGATAATACCGGTTTTCATAATGGTTCCATTATCATCACCATTAATGGGTGATAAGTTTACTTTTGCTGGTGACAAATTCCTGATTTTTTTAAAGTTAATAATATTAGGTGCTTCATTTCTGAAGACTTCAGCTGTTTTATTAGCAATGTTAGCAGCCATATAAGGATCAGATGATGTGACGCTAATACTTACAACTTCAGAGTCCTCAACACTGTTAACATTAATAGATCCAGCTAAAGCTTCTGGAGACATTGGTAATTCCATCTCATTAATGACTTTTTGTAAAACCGTAGAATCTTTTATAATAACTTGAAGTGTTTTCATTTTATCTTGATTAGCCTCTATGATAATTCTAGTGGATGACTGATATAGAGGTGTAGTTGATAAGGTTTTAAGATAGCCTGCGAGAGTGAACAATAGTACTACAATAATAACAATCCATAACCGCCTACCAATGATTTCAAATAATTGTTTTATATTTATCTCTTTTGCTGATTTTTGTTTTTCATAGTTTGTATTGTATGGGTTTGACATAGAACCACCTTTTTCAATATTTTGTAAGGACTATACTACCATTTTAGTTCGTTATAAAGAACATGTCAACAAAACGTTACAAAAAAACTTTTTTTGACATTCAACTAAATTATTTCAAGAGATAACTTCTAGTTGACCCCCTAATAGTTGGTTAAATAGTCCCCTACTTTGGGCAAGTTCATTGAATCGTCCATGTTGAATAATTTCACCTTGATCTAAAACAAGTACTTGATCGGCGTTTGAAATGGTGGATAGACGATGTGCAATCACAACAATAGTCATATGGCCTTTTAAGCTTTCTAGTGCTTTTTGAATTTTAGTTTCATTCTCGGTATCTAATGCGCTTGTAGCTTCATCTAATATAAGAATTGCTGGTTTACGTAAAATGGCCCTAGCAAGGACTATTCTTTGACGTTCACCACCTGAGAGCCGTATTCCCCTATCTCCAATTTCAGTATCCATTCCTTTCGGAAGTTGTTCTACAAAATCCGCTGCTGCAGAAAAGTGTAATGCCTCCCAGATTTGTTCATCCGTTGCATCGGGTTTCATTAATAATAGATTTTCCCTAATAGTAGCATTAAACAAAAATGGGTCTTGTGAAATATAACTAATAGATTTTCTTAAGGTTAATAAATTGTCGGAAGTAAGAGCTACATGATCTATAAGGATTTCTCCTTTTTCAGGACGGTTTAAACCCAATATCATATCAATCAATGTACTTTTCCCCGCACCAGACCTACCTACAACAGCGGTCATTTGATTAGAGGGAATAAATAGATTAATATCTTTGAGCGCATATGAATCTTCTTTTGAATTATAACGATATGATACATGAGAAAATTCCAAACCCTTTTCGATTTTCAATGGTTTTATACTTTGATAATTACTCGTATTGATTTCTTTGGCCTCTGAACTTTGATTTTTGAGCTTTATTAGCGCCTTAAATGAAGGAATAACACTTACTAAATATTCCATATTAGATTGGATACCAGTGATTCTAGGCCATAACCTTGAAAAGATAACTAAAATCATTAACATTTGCGCAGGTTGTGATTCGAAGTAACTAAAAGAAAAGAAAACTAAAAATGCTATGAGGAAAGCTGATACCAATTTATATACCAAACTTGATAGAGTGTTTAGTTTTGTGAAATTGACATAATTCTTCTCCATTTTTTCACTTAAATTAAGAAAACTAGTTAACTGAGATTGTTCCATTGTATTGCTTTTTATATCTTTGATCCCATTAAAATGATCAGTTATTGTTCCTAAGTAATTTTGAGAAATTTGAAGGGTCTCTTCTCCTAAGGTTTGGGACCTCTTCAAAAAGGTTCTTGAGAAAACTATCAGTACTAATCCAAATAGGAGAATTAAACTAGTCATTTGATAGGATAACCAAAAGGCTAAACCAATTTGAATCATCGTAAATATTAACGAAGAAATAAATTGAA
Organism: Peribacillus sp. NPDC097284; assembly: GCF_044761765.1. Taxonomy (NCBI): domain Bacteria; kingdom Bacillati; phylum Bacillota; class Bacilli; order Caryophanales; family Bacillaceae; genus Peribacillus; species Peribacillus sp. NPDC097284. The sequence goes on along the minus strand of NZ_JBIWCZ010000003.1, from coordinate 347,684 downwards.
AAAATAAGCTAATTCCTCCACTTACACGAAACACTTCAGTAGTCATTAAATTGATAAGATCCGATTTTCGCTTATTTAGATAGAAAAACCAATTGGCCTGAATTAGGTTCTTATAAGTTTCCTCTCTTAAATACCTTGTAAAACTCTGTTGAATCCTAACATTTAAAATTAATTGTTGGCGTTGAAAGTAACCTTGGCCAATTATTAAAACGATAAAAACACTTAAGATAATAAGTAAGCTTATTATTTCAGGAATACCATCGAATAAGTTAGAAGCCCATGATAATCTTGTATTTTCTCCTAGTTCTACAACACCAATGAGACCAAGTAAAGGTACTAATAAAAAAATGCCAATCCCTTCAAAAACACTAATTAAAAGCATGGCTATCATATTGACATATAAGATTTTACCTGAATAAGAATGTATTTGTTTTGCGAAATATAGGAGTTCTTTCATTCCTTTGCCCTCCTAGAATAGGCAGTTTTCTTTGTTATCCTCCATACTGTTAAGAAAGGACGTAAAGGAAAATATAAAAAATGAAGGTTCTTTGGCAATGGCAATGTCTCTAAATCAGTTGGGTAAGGATACATTATACTTAAGATATACAATGTTTTTTGTTGAAAGGACTGCAGAGAATATAAGTGTTTTTTATGAAAACGTGCAATATCATCAGGTAAGGGTTCTGTATGTAGGTTTACCATTCTTTCCAGATAGAATATAGATTCTTGAGCTAATATTTGTGCCCGCGTCCCTCTTATCAAAGATTCCATTTCTCTTTTTATTGATACACCCAACAGTTGAGAGGATAGAATGATTGCTTGACCACCTAAGTGTAGGTAATGATATTTTTTAAGTAATTTTGATAAAACTGACCATTTTAATTCTTGGTTTAACAAGTATTTAATATCTAATAACCAACGAAGCCGTGACCAGCCATGACGTGCTCCATGTGTTATCAAAAAAAAGCATAATTCCTCTTTCCCTAACAAATTAATTGGAGAGCCTGTGATTAGGTTAGTCCTTTTCCTTTCCCATAATTCATTAAAACATGGTTCCATTCCTGGTCCTGGATTTAATCTCCAATGTACTTCAATTTTCGTATTAGTTTTTTGATGAAAAAAGGCTATATGATGATGTCTCCATTTCCAGTCACCTAATACAGATTGAAAATAGTCATCTTTTACATATCCCATGCTAATAAGTAAATTCTCTACTTTACCAAGGTCTTCAAGCGGAACTAGAAAATCTAAATCACTTGATGTCCGTAACGAAATATCACCATATAGCTCTAAACCTAACAGTGGTCCCTTTAAAAAGAGGGTGCGAATCTGATTGTTCCTTAAAGCATGACTTATATTTATCATGGTGGCAGTTAATTGCAACATATGAATAGTATTTTCTTGATATTTTGCCTGTAAGGTTTTTAAAACGAATGGTGGAACTTGTTCTTCTATCTTTTTCAACTTAGGATATAGTACAGGAAAAAGGCGATGATGCCATGTAAGATCTAAAAAAAGATCCCAATCAATCTCTTTTTTATTAAACCTTTTTAAAATGTCTTTATTATTTTCTATTTTCACAAGTTCCAGTAACAATCTTAATTCTTCAGGTATATTGGCTACATTAAGAGTATTACCCATTTTATTCACCTTCAGCCTTTTTATTCCTGTTTTCCTTTGCAAAAGAAGCTACAACCGTAAATTTATTCATCGTTTCCCATCCTGATATATAATATGGACCACTACGCAACCATGCATGAGCAACTAAATTCCCTGTTTTTTCTTTAGCTGTCCCTAAATACAGAGTACTTTCAATCCTTCTTTTTTCAAGCATTTTCATTCCAGCAATTGCTTTTACAAGACATTCACTTTCCCAAAATGTATACCTACTCATAAGATGAATCGCTGCTGATACATTTTGTAAAGTTTGTTTATCAGATGTCTTAGTCGAACACGATGTTTCAGACATACTTTTTCCTAGAGTAGGAGCAACTCTTGAAAAATTCAACATTTTTAAATATCTTCCCCACGCTAAGTAACAGTAAGCCTCTATAAGCATAACTTGCATTTGACCACCTAACTTAAAGAACGTTCTGAATTTATTGAATAAAATCATATTTCCCTCCTATGACTCTACATCATAAATCTATGGAGCTTCCACTTGAACTAATCCTTCTTTTAATAATTGATTTAAAAAAATGGTTACTTGTTGCTCACATTCAGATTGATCTATTTCATATTGAGATTGAAGGGTTAAAATTAGTTTTTGAATGGTAATAGGTTCGCTCAACAATTCCCAAATTTCCCCTCCAACTTCTCCTAGATTATAATACTTTCCATTTTCAATACTCAGCATTACCTTTTCTCCAGCCATGTCACTCACTAGATTACCAGGGACTTGGTGTATTACATATTCTTCTTTAACAGTTGCACTATTAATCATATACTTTTTCCTCCCTATTCAATGTTTCTAATAATAAATCTGTTATATCCTCTACAGTAAAATGAGAAGATGGTCTACCTAATTGATACAAATGTATCTTATCGATAATTTTAGCCGTAATACTAAAATGCCATTCTATTAAATCCAAGTCTGCAAGAAAAAAGTTACGATATGTATGTGTTAACAATGTATTGAGTTTCTGTAAATTTTCTTGTAATGAATGTAACTTTATTTCATCAGTTTCTATTTTGACCAATTCAATGACTCCTGCAAGTGGAATAGATTCTGAAGCGAAATGAGATTTGACAGGAACAGTGAATTTTGTTTCCCTTTGAATAATTGGCTGAAAATTATCCGATTCCATTCCAAAATAATCTAAGCTTTCTTTCCATAATTTCTGTTGAGGATAAGCTGGTGTTACAACAGGAATATTTTCACTATTTAAGCTGACTGGAACCACGTCATCCGTAAGTAATTGATATCCTCTTCTTATAAAGGCAGATGCAAGGGTTGACTTTCCTGCTCCAGAATCACCTATAATCGCATAAGCTTTTCCAGCTATTACAACAGCACTCCCATGCAAAGGGAGAATTTTTCTTTGCAATAATATTGCACCCATACAAGTACCAAGAGTATATAATCGGATTTCATCTTCTTTAATAGGATCTAGAGGTGAAATAATAATCTTATTCCCACCTTGAATTAAAAAGATTCCCGTACCTGGAACAAAAAACATGACGGAATTTCTTTGAATGATAAATCCGTCGTTAATTAAATCTTCTTGTTCAGACCAAAGACTATATAATTCATCTTTTTCAATTACAATATCAATTTTCGGATTCAGTCTTTCACTTTTGTTTAACTCTGGTAATGAAAACTCACTAGAAAAAGTAAATCCGAATGCTTCATATATTTTCATATCTTGCATGTAAATGTTCCCCCATTAGTTAAAGTAACTTTATTATGATATAAGGAGACCCCTATATAATCATACATATAGGGGATAACAAATATATCATGATAATTTAACTTTTACTTCTTCATTAACTAAATGTTAGTTTGCCTCTTGGTGTGTCATCAGGAAAAGTGGCGTCTGTATAGTCACCATCTTTTCCTAACAGAGTCATATTGACATCAAGTAATTCTAATTTTGGTTTCTTCCATTCTTTTTTCATATTTTCACCCCCCCTCAGGTATTTTTTTTAGAAATCGATTAATAATTAGACTACGCATTAAAAGCTTGAGATTTGGGTCAATAGCCTGGTCAGGTTTAACCCCTGACTTAACCTTTGATAATCCCTCTTGAATCACTTGAGCATCGACATATTTTAAAAGGCTTTTATCTGTATTCAATTGTTCCAGTTCAGTTTTATACGTTTCCCACTGAGGTATCATTCGATGCATCCAATCTACCCCTTGTACACCGCGAATAGTTTGGTTTAGTCTCACATTATCTGGTAAGTAGTTTACAGTTGATCTGCGAATCAGGGCCCTATCTAACCCGTCTTGAACATATTGATGCTCTGGTAGAGACAAACAAAACCGAACTACACGTATATCATTAGAGGGATCCCTCTTCCATAATGAATAACGTAATGAAAGTTTCGTAGAAAGTGTATTTCCAGCATTCCAGTTAAAGACATCATCAAAATGTCTTTTCCTCATCAGATATTTATTATCTGAGGAAAACATTTGTCCTCTTTGATTGATCCCTTGTTCACCGAATCTTTTATAAACTCCTGTATTCTCCGCAAATTCAGGATTAATAAGTTGAGGGTAAGTAGTACTATTTGACCTTTTATCTGGAAATATACGATCAATCATAGGAAACCCTATTCTTGCGATTAGCGGTAAATTTCTTAATCTAGCTCCACCTGCGTTTTGGCTATATTTGTTTAGTTCTTGAAAAAGCCGAACCCATTTGACCTTTTTTAATAGAATGGAGTAATAATCTAAAGCCGAACCCCAGGAAATAGTAAAATTCCCTCTATCACCATTTAGTAATATACCCACTCCTTCCCCATTCGCTTTTTCAAACATGCCTTTTAACCAAAAGGAGTTTTCGAAAAATTTATAAGGCATTTCCATTATTTCAAGAAAATCATCAATTTCAGAAAATGAATCTTTCCCTTGAAAGTTATAATAATGATCTTTAATTCCCCCTACAAACTCTACGGTTGATTTAATATAAGGCCTTTCATCTGCCACATAATATCTTGGAGTAAAATCTTTAAAATCATCTGGAGGAATGTAACTAAAGGTATGTAATTCTTTATTCTGTTTTCTTAATGGTTGAGCAGCAAAACTAACAACGGCTCCTGAATCCAGACCACCACTTAATTGAGAACCTACTTTCTTATGTGTTCTTAACCGTGATGTAACGGATTCTTGAAAGATACTTTGAAATGCCTCGATATACTCTTCATTTGATTTTAGTTTAAGAGTTTCAACTTCTGTTAAATACGAATACCTTTTAAAAGTTATTTTATTGTTTTCTATTGAAATGCTATGAGAAGGAGGTACTTGGTTAATAGTTAAATAAGGGGTAATGGAAGAATCCACCGCATCAATCATACCTGATATTACCAAATACTCAGCCAACCATTCCTCATTCAACCTCTTCTCGACATAAGGTAATGCAAGCAGCGGTTCTATCGTCGTTGAAAATGCTAATTTATCTTCATTCTTGAAATAATATAGAGTCCGACTTCCTGAAAAGTCTCTTGCTCCGAAAAGCTTGTGTTGTTTTTGATCCCAAATCATAAAAGCAAAATCACCCACTAAATACTTTGGTGTTTCATCTCCCCATTTATGGTAGGCTAGCAGGATTAACTGGCTATCGGTCATATATGGTCGATCCGATTTCTCTACCTGTAAGCGATTGAACAATTCATCTCGATTATCAATGATCGCATCAGCTGTTATCGCAAGTTGTCTAGCATAATCATAGAATGGCAGAGTTTCATTCACCGATTCAGGAGTGATCCACTGATTGTGGCAACCAAGGAAGATTTTTTCATCATTCCAAACTTGAATGCTATCGGCCGGGAACTTACGAAATGAATTCATTAATAGCTCTCCATGCTGGAGATCGATTGGTTCTTGATTTAAATGATAGAGTCCCGCGATTGCACTCATGTTCTCTTCCTCCCAGCGATGATTAAAAAAGCTTATTAAAGTCCTTTATTAACTACCTATCATAAAAAAAGATGTAAGATTCCTTTTTCGTTCTTTATAAAGAACTTCTATATGTACAAAGTAACATCTCTCTCTATTAAATGTCAATAACTTGTAAATTGATTTGTACAATAATTAAACTTTTCCTTCTATTTCGACATTTACTTTATTTATCATGTATATATTTGGGTATAAAATTATTTAATATGTAGTCTTACAGAGATGAATTCACCAAGAGATAATAAGAACTCAAACCATTAAATTTTTTTACGAATTCTCTTTACTTTCATTGAATAAAGAAAAAGGCCATCTTATGAATTCCTCTTGAACTTGAACAATTTATATTTAATTTGGTTATCTTCACACCTGAGATTTTGCTAACAATCACAGAATAGCAGTCTTACCGCACTCTTCTCAACAAGGTGGGACCCATCCTTGAAGTCCTATACTCCAATACAAACATTTTTCGCCCCCCATTACATTTTAATACTCAATTCATCCCCATATTCCCAGTTATAAACCATTTACTTGGCATAATATAATATGTAATATTACTAAGGGTGTAAATCTGGCTTTTTTCTTTATCTTTTTATCCGTCTTTGGAATTATTTTTATCAAACTACATTCTAGAATTTTTTAATCTCATAAAGGAGGGTGCATTAATTTGCATAATCTTTTACATTTTACTCAATCGATCGATACGGATTTGACTCAATATATCACTGTTTTCGGTAAACAAATTTATGTCATTTTATTCATCATCATTTTCGCGAAGACGGCTTATATTGTTCTGACTTTCCTGCCTGGAGATGCGACTTTGTTTGCCAGCGGTACCATTGCTGCGATTGGACACTTGAGTTTCCCTACACTTTTGTTCCTTTTCTTCCTTGCAACTGTTGCGGGGGACGCCCAGAATTATTTTATCGGGAACCTGATTGGGAAATCCACGAAGAAAGAAAAAAAATACTCAGTATTTAAGTACATCCCAAATAAATCTATTGAAAAGACCCATCGATTTTTAACCAGTTATGGAAAATACGCGATTATGTTCTCCCGATTCGTTCCTTTACTTAGCACAACCTTACCTTTCATTAGTGGGTTCACACGCTATTCGTTCAAACGATTTATCGGACATAATATGGTCGGAGCGATGGTCTGGACGATCACTTGGGTATGTGCGGGTTACCTACTCGGCAACCTTACATGGGTAGGTAGTCATTTATTCCTCTCATTGCTCGGCATTACTCTTATCAGCTTTATCCCTCCATTCATCGCGTTTACCATTGAATATGCGAAAAAGAAAACGGCTGCCGCAAAAGTCCTTGAAATCTGACTTTTGCCTGCAGCCGTTTTGGCTTCAATTACTATTGTAAAGTTAACAAGTTATTCTTACCCAAGGTGCTAGTCTTACTTGGGTACCGGAACATTTGCCCCGTAAAAAATTTCATCCATTTCCGTTTGAAGCCTTTCGATAATTTCATCACGTTCAGCTGGTTTTAGTTTTTCTTCTGAATAACCAAATAGATAATTGTTTAGCTCGAATCTTTTCAGTTTACATTTAGTATGAAAGATATTCTCTTGGTACACATTCACATCTATCATATCGTATAATCCCTTTACTTCATCAGGGATATAATTTTGAATGGAATTTATATCATGATCGATGAACAATTTGCGACCATTTGTATCTCTGGTAAATCCTCGAACCCGATAATCTATCGTGATGATATCGGTGTCAAAAGAATGAATCAGGTAATTGAGTGCTTTTAATGGAGAAATTTCCCCACACGTAGATACGTCAATATCAGCCCTGAATGTGCTGATTCCCTCATTGGGATGAAACTCAGGATATGTATGAACCGTAATGTGGCTCTTATCCAATTGCATGACAACATTGTTCGGCAAAGGTCCAGGCGTTTCCTTATAGGTATCGGTGGGTACTTCTACGACGGGCCCCTCGGAAATAAGCATCGTCACGCTTGCTCCCTGTGGTATGTAATCCTGTTTGGCTGTATTCAAAACATGAGCTCCAATTAAATCCGATACATTCTTCAATATGCTAGAGAGTCTTTCCGCATTGTATTGTTCATCAATATATTCTAAGTATGCTTCACGTTCCTTTTTTGTTTTCGTATAACAAATATCATACATATTAAAACTTAATGATTTAGTAAGATTGTTAAAGCCATGAAGTTCAATTCTTTGCTCAGGTGTAATTTTCATGAACGATTCCCCTTAATTTTTTTACCAACCATACTTATAGTTACCCATTATTTGAGAATAAAAACTTTTAAAATGGTAGATGAGTTTACCTATATATAACTTCTAAATTAAACTAAAATAGGTAATGGGAATTAAATGTATTTTAAATTGTTGTTTATATCTTAACAACTATTTAGATTTTAAAATGATATATTCTAGCGAGGTTGTTTTTGGAATAAATATTTAAGACATTTTAATATTCTATAAAAAAGGTAGTTTTATTAATTTTTTTCTGGAAAATAGTGTTTTCAGGAAAAAATCCATCCCTGTTTAATCGGAATTGATTCTTTACAGTTATAAGTTTCAAAGCCCGTCATTTAATAATCACTATCATCTTCATTGCCATCTTCATTACCTTCGTTATCCTCATAATTCTCGTAGTCTTCATCCTCATCTTCGTCTTCATAACCATCTTCGTCAGAATAATCTTCGCCATCCTCAGCCAAGTCTTCGTCTTCATAGTCCGAATAATAATCTTCATCCATATCTTCACTATCATCTTCGTCTATAATTTCCTCTTCATAGTCTTCAAAGTCTTCGTACTCATCGTAGTCTTCAAAATCTTCATCTGATTCTGACCATTCATCTGGGATATCATAATAACTGTCTTCTTCATCATTATAATCGCCCCCCTCGAAATACCAATCACCATCTGATTCGTCTTCGTAATAATAACTGCCGGAATCATTGTAAAATAAATCGCTAATTTCCTGTTCTGAGAGAGGTTGGGCGATCCAGCCTTCGATTAACAGGAATATATCCTTTATTGGTATACTGAATCCTACGGATTCATCCGTTATTAATCTTGCTGAATTAATGGCCACAGCCTTTCCTGTTTCCATGGAAACAAGAGGTCCACCGCTACTTCCTGGAGCAATATGAGCTGACATTTGATAAATATTATCATATGAACGCTCTCCAATAAAGAAACTGCGATCCACTCCAGTTATGGTCCCAAGCGTTGCTGTATTCTCAAGACCCAAAGGGCTGCCAAGTGCGACTACTTCCTGACCAATTTTGGCCCCTCCTGTTTTTTCAAGATCAATTGGCTTTATCCCGGCTAATTTGGGAACTCTAATAATGGCTACATCTGTATCGGTCGAATAGCCGATAACCTTTCCATTATACTCTGTGCCACCTTTATCTTTAATGCTTGCTTCAAGATACCCTTCCACAACATGTGCATTTGTCAGGACATCACCTTTGTCATTGATTAAAAATCCCGAACCCTGGCTGTTCCCGGCAAAAATGGTATACACTTTTTTCTGAGATTCCTCGATGATTTGCGTAACACTTTTTTTTGTATCTTCATTCATCTTCTCAACTGGTTTTGATGCAACCACCCTTGTTACTTCTTTCTTTTTCCCCGTTTCATTTTTATCTTTTTTGGTTTCTACTACAGTAGGTATAGTGGCTGTTTTTTTATTGTCCGCTTCATCCCAATAATATTTGATGGTAAACACAAAAGTTAATGTGCTTAAAATACTTAATATAACTAAGAATGGTATTAATTTAGATTTCTTTTTCTTATTCCCACAACTAGGACAATAGCGACCATCGCTTGATAGTTTCTTACCACATGTTGAACAAAACAAAATATCACCTATTCCTCTAAGACTTTATACCTATTATATTGAAAAATAAGGAACTTATATATCAAAATTCATAAAAATAAAAACGAGCCTCATATAATTGGCCCGCTTTCGTTTTTTTATCTTATCAATCAAACTCCTAATATAGTTCTCTCTCATTAGCAAGTTCCTCTATTTCATTGGACTGGTACACATGGTTTCCTGAATTAACGGATTTTGCCGCAATACTCATGGCAGTAGCCACCGTTTCTACATGTATGGCGCGATATGGGCGAAGAGGTCCCACTAACAAAAATTTAAAAATCGAACTCAGTTTACCGGATATCTTTTCACCGATACGGAGTTCTTTTCGTTCTCCGATTAGTAACGAAGGTCTGAAAATATGTAAAGAATTCAATTTTAATTGTTTTAGTATTTCTTCCATATCTCCCTTTACTCGACTGTAAAAGAAACTTGATTTAGAGTCAGCACCGATAGCACTTATAACTAACACATTCTCTACATTTGCCGCTTTTGCCAATTTTCCCGCCTCTACAACGTAATCATAATCAACTTTCCGAAAAGCTTCTTTAGATTTCGCTTTTTTAATCGTAGTGCCTAAACATATGAACACATCATTGACATGAAACAAATCTGCAAATTCTTTCATATTATCAAAATCGACAATATGCACTTTACAGACGGAATCTTTATATTCTAGTTCTCTTCTCGTAAATAGATGTATGGTTTGATAATCCTTACTAGTACATAACCTTTTCAATAGTTGGGTGCCTACAACCCCAGTTGCACCTAAAACTAACGCAGTTTTTTTAGTCATGATTTCCTTCTTTCTCGTATAGGCTGCTCAATAGCAACCGAACTGTTAAATTAGAAAGGATTAGGACAAGTGATTCACTTGATTATAATCGGCTATAACCCATGAATTCAGTTCAAACTTGATTGTACTCAGGCAAGCATTTGATAATCTGGTTTCAGTTGATACAATCTTTTCATTCGACATCATACGTAAAATCATATGAATGACCGCCCCATGTGCAACTAAAATTACTTTCTTATCAGGATATTCTGCTTCAATATCCTGTAGGCCTTTCATAAGGCGTTCTCGTAAACTTTCCTGGTCTTCCTGATTAGGGTATTCTTTATTAAAAAATGTGGATTCCCTCTCATCAGCTGTCATTCCTTCAGCGTCCCCAAAATTCTTTTCAATGAATTCCTCTTTAATAATAATTGGGGAATCGATTATTGCACCTATAATATTGGCTGTAGCCCTTGCTCTTTTTAGAGGACTAGTAAAAATTACATCCCACTTGTCTTTGAATAAAAACTCTCCACACTTCCTGGCCTGCCTCTTTCCATTTTCATTAAGTGGTATGTCTGTTTGTCCCTGTAACCGTCCTTCTACATTCCAATCTGTTTCTCCATGGCGTACTATACAAATCGTTGTAATAACCTTCAACCCTTTCGTTTTAGAGTGGTGAACTTTTCACAGTTTTAAATTTCCTTTGCATGCTTTTGCAAGTGAACATGAAAATCCTTAATACAAGGCAATTTAACATGAATTGGACCAACAAGTGAAAGCAGAAGACACCCTCTTCTTCACATGTGATAAATAGTTAGAACAATAATACCAAATTTAAGATTGATTTAGTACCTAGAACTACTAACTAAAAAAGTGATAGGATGTGCATGCCCATGTTCATGCATAATATTTCCATAGCTTTATTGTGTGCCATATGTTTAGATTATGGAAGATGTTTCATATAGAATAGTTAATGGACTTAATTATAATGGAGAGGTGCCCAATTGAAGGAAATATTATTAATCTTATTATTGCAACTTATTTATGTTCCCATCTATACATTACGTACCATATTCTTAGTCAAAAACTTAACCTCTTTGGCCTCTATTTTAGGCATAGCCGAGATGTTAGTTTATGTATTTGGACTATCCCTCGTATTTGGTGGAGACCAAAGCATATTGGCCATGGTTGTATATGCAGTTGGTTTTGGAATAGGTATCATATTCGGGACGAAAATTGAGCAAAAACTTGCTATTGGTTTTATCAATGTTACCGTTAATACACAGACGAAAAACACCCAATTGATGGACACATTAAGGAACAACGGCTTTGGTGTTACTCTCTATACAGGCGAAGGAAGGGATAGTAACCGTTATCGGATGGAAATATTAACAAAACGTAACCGAGAACAAGAATTAATTGCTACAATTGAAAAATTCGAACCTAAAGCTTTCATCATTTCTTATGAACCGAGGTATTTTAAAGGTGGATTTTTACTGGATCGTTTAAAGAATAGGGGAAGCATGAATAGATAAATAATACGAAGGCCCATCTAATTCAAGATGGGCCTTCGTATTATTTAGTTTTGGACTTTCTTGTTTTTACAGATTTGCTAGCAGGTTGCTTCTTGATCCATTTTATATATTTTTTCAAAGCTTCATCATCTTTTAACAAAATAACGGTATATAATCTTATGGCTAACTCCCGGTTTGAATATAAGGCATGAATTTGCTTGTGGCACGATTTACAAAGAAAAGCGGTTGGTAACTGACTGCCTCCTTCCTCCCTGGGCGTTAGATGGTGCACAGTCAGTTCTATCTCACTTCGAGAACAAAGCTCACACGTCCCTTGCATGGTTCCACCTCATCCATTAATGGTTCAATATTTTACCTTCTTCCACAATATGAAACATCAAATGTTCCATGTGATGAATTGGACCATACTCTTGCTCTTCTTCCTCCATCCCTTGCAAATAAAGAACCATGAATTCATAACAATCATTTCTTGAAAATGAATAACAATCACTAGGATCATTGTTTTCTTCAGGATATAGCAGGATGAGATGGGAAAGGAGTCCGTCTCCATTTTTGGTCAAAAAAGACAAAGCTACCTACATCTTTTTCAAGTTCGAATAACCTTCGGAAACCACTTGCCCCTGCTTCAATAAATTCACTGGCTGTAAGCTTTTGTACTTGCATGCTATCTATATGATTTTCTTGATGGAAGCTTGCAATAAACGTTCTCATCACGTCACCCCCCGTTAAACTGGATAACGGATAGTATATTCCCATACCATCAGATTTATCCTACTTAAAAGGCCGTTTCCAAGACAATTGGACAATGATCGCTACCCATTATATTTGAATGAATGCTAGCATCTTTTAAATCTACAGCCAACCGCTCCGAAACAATAAAATAATCAATCCGCCAGCCAATATTTCTTTCTCTTACCTTGCTCATATAAGACCACCAAGAGTATGAACCTTCTTTGTTTGGATAAAAATGACGAAAAGTATCAATGAAACCCGATTCTAACAAGTTAGTCATTTTACCTCTTTCCTCCAGGGTGAAGCCGGAGTTTCCAACATTCGTTTTGGGGTTTCTTAAGTCTATCTCGGAGTATGCTACATTAAGGTCCCCACAATAAATGACTGGTTTATTCATATCCAAGGCTTTTAGATATTCGATCATTTCATCTTCCCATTCCAAACGATAGTCCAGTCTCGTTAAATCTCGTTTGGCATTAGGCGTATACACGTTTACCATATAAAATTTTTCAAATTCAAGAGTTATTATTCTTCCTTCAGGCTCTTCATCTCGGTCACCAACTCCATATTTAACCGAAATAGGTTTTTCCTTCGTGAATATCGCCGTTCCTGAATACCCTTTTTTCAAAGCATAATTCCAATATTGATAATAGCCTTCTAAATCAAGTGTGATTTGCCCTTCTTGAAGCTTTGTTTCCTGCAGACAAAAAATATCGGCATCCACATCTTTAAAGTAATCTAAAAATCCCTTTTTCACACACGCTCTTATGCCATTTACGTTCCAAGATACCAATTTCATTTTTTATTCTATTCTCCTTATATCTATCTGTTTTGACTTCCAATCCTACTATACTATGATTTCTTAATGCATGCCCATCATAGAATATTGGAAAATAGTCGGGCAAATGATTCTTTTGAACGTTCCAATAGTGTCCTATTTTTATAGGTTAATGGATCAATCTTTTCACAATCTTTTATATCTTCTTGAAAATGAGTGGCTAAATCAGCAATGGAACTATTACCCATCAAGAAGACATTTACCTCAAAGTTTAAATGAAAGCTTCGCATGTCCATATTTGCCGTACCTATCGAAGCCATGTCTCCATCCACAATGATTATTTTTTGGTGTAGGAAACCTTTTTTATAGGAGTATATTTCTACGCCAAATTGTAGAAGCTCACCAAAATAGGAGCGGCTCCCATACTGGGTTAAGAACCCGTCATTTACAGCAGGAACCATAAGACGAACTTGTATCCCTTTTAAAGCAGCATTCTTCATCGCAGCTTTAATTGCTTGATTGGGGACAAAGTATGGACTTGCTATCCAAACTGATTTGGTTGCAGTCGTTATGAGGGAAAAATAATAATCGCTCATGATTCCCTGCTGGGTATCGGGTCCACTCGCAACAACTTGGACAGCTCCATCTCCCTTTTCAAATTTATTCATTTTTGGTCGTTCTTCTAAGACATCTTCTCCACTTACATATTCCCAATCCATCAGGAATACGGTATGGAGCATATAAACAGCTTCCCCTTTAAGAACCATATGTGTATCACGCCAAAATCCAATGTTTTTATTTTTTCCAAGATATTCTTCCCCTACATTCAGTCCGCCAACAAAACCAATCTCTCCATCTATGATGATTATTTTCCGGTGATTTCTAAAATTGAATTTTTGATTAAAAAATCCGTGCTTTAACGGCGAAAATGGAAATATCTTCACACCTGCCTCTTTCATTCTATTGATTTCTTTATTTGCTAGACTTAAGCTTCCTGCTGCATCAAAGATAAATAATACCTCTACCCCTTCCTTTGCTTTTTCAATGAGGATATCGATGATTTCCTTACCAAGCCTGTCAGAACGAAAAATATAATATTCTATATGTATAAACTTTTCCGCCTTTTTTAACTGTTGAATGATTTCTGTAAATGTTTCATTCCCATTTTTCAAAACTTTCGTTTCTGAAGATGTACTGATGGTTGTTTCTGAAGCATTCTTTGCAAAATCCGCAAAAGATTGCTGATGATTATTCAGAAACGATAAATCAGGAGCTGATATGTCATTGACAAGGTTCTTCCATTCTTCTCTATCTTTTCTTCTTTTAGATTGAAATAAATATCCTTTTAGATAAAGTTGACCTGAAAACAAATAGAAAATAAATCCAAAAACAGGAAAACAAAAAAGAACATACATCCATAAAAGTGTATCATGGGCAAATCTATTTTCTAGCATAAGTGAGATCATCGTAATAAGCATAACCAAGATATATAATCCCATAAAAAATAGCTTCACATTGAAGCTAGCATAGCTAAATAAAACCATATAAACAGATGCGATTAAAATAAATAAAAACACAATTTCCATTCTTCTTCTACTTTTCATTTTCATTCTCCTACAAATAATTTATATTTATATATACCCATGAAGTATGACAAAAGAAACAAAAACACTTACGAAAATTAATCGTAAGTGTTTTATACTGTCTTATTTTTTGATTGTTAATAAGCTTTCATATAAATCTATATATTCGGAAGATGAGGAATCCCAACTGAAATCTTCATTCATGGCATTTTCAGTCAACTGCTTCCATCTTTTTGGTTGGAATTTATACATTCCTACCGCTTGTTCAATAGTATGAAGCATATCATGAGCATTATAGTTCGTAAAACTAAAACCATTACCTTCGCCTGTAAATTGATTGTAAGGGATGACCGTATCACGAAGGCCACCAGTCTCTCTCGCTAGCGGCAAAGCACCATAGCGCATTGCTATGAGCTGACCGATTCCACATGGTTCGAATTGTGACGGCATCAAAAAAATATCAGAGCCCGCATAAATCCTCCTGGCCATTCCTTCATCAAAATATGTGTTGGTTGATACTTGATTAGGATATTGCTCAGCCAAATTACGGAAAGCCCATTCATATTTTTCCTCGCCCGTTCCTAGTAATATGAATTGAATGCCTTGACCCATCATTTCATGGAAGACATGCAGGATAAGGTCTATCCCTTTTTGGTCAACCAATCGTGTCACCATTGATATAACTGGAACCTCATCATTGACTGGCAAATTCAATATTTCCTGTAATTCGCGCTTGTTTTTCATTTTCCCTTCATATGTGGAAAAAGGCACGGGTAGATATTCATCTGAAGCAGGATTATAGGATTCATTATCGATCCCATTTATGATGCCTTTAAGATCCCCGTTCCGTTTACGCAGATAGCCATCCAGTTGCTCTCCATAATAGGGAGTCTGTATCTCTTCTGCATAACTTGGACTTACGGTTGTAATATAGTTAGAGAAGGCCAGACCCGCTTTAAGATAACTCACATTACCGTGAAATTCAAGACCATCCATATTGAAATACAATTCACTTAAATCCAACAATTCCGCTAGGACAGTTTTAGGGTAGACACCTTGATAGAGTAAATTATGTATGGTGAATACCGTTTTAATATTTTCATATAATGGATGTTTTTGATAATGTGCTTTCAACAAGACACTCACAAGACCTGTTTGCCAATCATGACAGTGGATGATTTCTGGGTGATCGTCTAAAAAAGGTATGGATTCTAATATGGCACGGGAAAAAAATGCAAACCTTTCACCGTCATCAAAATATCCATAACTTCCGTGTCTTTTAAAATAATATTCATTATCAAGAAAATAATATGTAATCCCATTGGCAACCAACTTTTCAATTCCACAAAATTGTTGGCGCCAGCCTACAGGGACCTCGATACTGGTCACGTGTGTCATTTCCTGTTTAATTTGAAAAGGAAGGTCTTTAAACTTTGGAAGAATTACACTTACATTGATTCCCTGTTTTTTAAGTGCTTTTGGAAGTGCGCCTATCACGTCTCCAAGTCCTCCGGTTTTTATGAAAGGAGCGCATTCTGAAGCGGCAAATAGAACATTCATAGCTGTACCTCCATTAAATAACTTCTGCTTTCTTTATTACAGTTGGTTGTTGTAGGCCAATTACTTCTTTATCCCGTGTAATTCTAACTTCTTTATCCGTTATAATATTTTCTACGACTGCCCCTTCTTCTATCTCACCTTTTTGCATGATGATGCTGTTCTTTACGACTGCCCCTTTTTTCACCTTGACTCCTCTGAATAGAATACTGTTTTCAACTGTACCTTCAATATTACACCCATTGGCAATCAATGAATTAGTAACCTTGGAGGATTGTGTGTATTTAGCCGGAGCCTCGTTTTTAATTTTTGTATAGACATCCCATGTATCCCCAAAGAAAGTCCGAATGACGGCAGGATTCAAGAAATCCATATTACTCGAATGAAAACTTTCAATAGAATGTATGAACGGCATTTCTCCAGTGAAATGATAGCCTTTAACCGTAAAACGATGAAGATTGGCTTTAACCGCATCTTTCAAGAAATCGTATTCCCCATTGGCAACACAGCTCTTAATCAAATTGACCAAAAGGCTTTTACTGATAATGAAGGTTTCTAGACAAACATGGTCTCCCGGTTGAGGTATGGTAAAAAAGCTAATGTCGGTGATGGCGCCATCCGAATTCACTGAACATTTGTGGTAGATGGGTTTTTCAATGGACTCTCCCACATAATCTTTATAGACGACAGTGATATCCGCTTTCTCTTTTTTATGGTAAGCAAGCACTTCGTTAAAGTCCAATTTACAAACATGGCATCCAGGAGATATGATGACGGTGTCGGCATCTGCCCGTTCAAAAAAGCTGAGATGGTCATAAAATTGTTTCATGTCTCCAGTGACCGTTTCATCAGGATGTATAGGTGGCAAAATGAATAATCCACCTGAACGCCGGTCTAAGTTCCATTCTTTCCCTGATCCTAAGTGGTCCATAACAGAGAGGTATTTTTCCTTTGGAAAGACAGCGACCTTTGAAACATCCGCATGGATAAAGTTCGACATTGTGAAGTCGATTAGACGGTATCGTCCGCCAAATGGCACAGATGCCACATTACGGTGAGCAGTCAATTCTTTTAAATGTTGTTTTTCATTAATTAAATTGATGATTCCTAACACATTTTCCATTGCAGCTCCCCCTTGATCAATTAAGAGTTATCTTTTTTTTATTTGAATCAGTAATGGTCTGATTTTCTCCAATTAAGGTAATGTCAGAAGTCACGGTTGAATTACCTACCACTGCTCCGTCTTCAATCACGCAATTACTTGCTATGATACTTCTTTCAATGTGGACATTATTGCCAATGGTGACATTCGGCATTATGACCGAGTCTTTTATGGTTGAGCCAAATCCAACCTTGACATTATAGGATAAGACGGAATGGTCAATGTTCCCATAAATCATGCAGCCTTCATTCACGAGCGATTGTGTGACTTCCGCTTCTCTCGAAATATATTGTGGCGGATGATTAGCATTTCGGGCGAAAATTTTCCATTGCGGGTCATCTAACTGGAAATTAGGGTTTTCTTCCAATAAGTCCATATGGGCTTGCCATAGGCTCTCAACCGTTCCAACATCCTTCCAATATTCATTAAATCGATAAGCATACAATTTCTTTCTATCTTCCAGCATCTTTGGAATGATATTGCTGCCAAAATCATTGGAAGAATTCACATCTTTTTCATCATTTATAAGATATTTTCTTAATGTTTTCCAGTTGAAAAGGTATACACCCATTGACGCCAGATTACTCTTCGGGTATTTTGGCTTTTCATCAAATTGAGTGACCCTATCACCTTCATTCGTATTCATAATGCCGAAGCGGCTTGCTTCCTGCCAAGGTACTTGAATCACTGCTATAGTTGCCTCAGCAGATTTTTCGATATGATAGTCCAGCATTTTGCTATAGTCCATTTTATAAATATGGTCGCCTGAGAGGATTAACACATGCTCAGGATCATAGTTATCGATATACTGAATATTTTGATAAACAGCATTAGCTGTACCCTTATACCATTCCCCACCCTCTTTTCCTTGATAAGGGGGAAGGACAGAAACGCCACCCACATCTAAATCCAAGTCCCATGCTTTTCCGTTTCCGACATAATCATTAAGTATCAATGGCTGATATTGAGTCAGGACCCCAACCGTATCGATACCGGAATGAGTGCAGTTACTTAATGGAAAATCTATGATTCTATATTTACCACCGAAAGGAACTGCAGGTTTTGCCAATCCAATAGTTAATTCACCTAACCTTGAGCCTTGACCTCCTGCCAATAACATCGCAATCCACTTTTTTGCTCCCATTATTCGTTCACTCTCCCAGCCCTTTTTTTTGTTTGCTTCATAAAAATTGAAACCCCTAATGGAGGAACTGTAATATTCATACTGTATCTTTGGTTATGATAAGGTTCTTTTTTAACATGAAGAGGTTCTTGATTGATTTGTCCAGACCCTCCAAAGGTAAGGTCATCACTGTTAAATACCTCCATATACTTCCCTAGAGATGGGACACCAATTTTATGCTGATAGTGTGTCTGTTCTGAAAAATTACAAACCACGATACAATAATCTCCTTTTCGCTTACCTTTTCTCATAAATGTAAGAATGCTCTGGGAACGATTATTGGGATCTATCCATTCGAAACCATCCTGTACGTGGTCCTGTCGCCATAAAGATGAATGTTCTCGATAAAATTGTTGCAGGGTTCGAAAATAAAGAGCTAACTTTGTATGGGACTCATACTCCAAAAGAAACCAATCCAACTGTTCATCATCTTTCCATTCAATAAACTGTCCAAATTCCCCGCCCATAAAGAGAAGCTTTTTTCCTGGGTGCGTCATGAAATACCCGAGGAGCAAGCGCAAATTAGCAAACTTCTGCCAATAGTCTCCCGGCATCTTATTCAATAAAGACTTCTTTCCATGAACCACATCATCATGAGAGAAAGGCAAGACGAAATTTTCTGAAAATGCATAATGAAATGAGAAGGTTAAGAGGTTATGATGACTAGGTCTATCACTTGTTTCCAATTGCATATATCGGAGGATATCATTTGACCATCCCATATTCCATTTATAATTAAAGCCTAGACCTCCTATATCAGTTGGAGAAGTAATAAGGGGTCTATCTGTTGCTTCTTCAGCCATCATTAAGGCATTAGGATACTTATCAAAAATCACTTCATTCAATTTTTGTAAGAACCGAATCGCTTCTAGGTTCTCTTCCCCGCCATATTGGTTTTTAAGTTTTACTGGCAAGGGATTATCATGATTCAAATAAATCATGGAAGAAACGGCATCCACACGTACACCATCAATATGGTATACATCCATCCAGAACATCACATTTGATATGAGAAAACTAATAACCTCTGGTTTCGTAAAATCAAAATTAAATGTTCCCCATATTGGTCGATTAGCTCGATCAAATTCAATTGGTTCATAGAGTGGAGTACCATCAAAACAGCTAAGACCATGGGAATCCTTACAAAAGTGTGCGGGAACCCAGTCTAATATGACACCTATCCCTTTTTGGTGGCAAAGGTTCACCAAGTATTTAAAATCATTTGGAGATCCAAAGCGGCTATTTACTGAATAATAACCGGTCACCTGATATCCCCATGATTTATCGAAAGGGTGTTCCATTATGGCCATCAGTTCAATATGGGTAAATCCATTATCAACCACATACTCTACTAAGCTATCAGCCAACTCTCGATAGGTATAAAACTCGGACATCGCTGTCTGTCTCCATGTACCAGGGTGCACTTCATAAATGGACATGGGTTTTTGATAAACATTTCCCTTTTTCCTATCACTCAGCCATTTCGAGTCAGCCCAATCGAAGCTATTCAAACCATGGACAATGGAGGCTGTATCTGGTCTTTTTTCAGAATAAAAAGCATAAGGATCTGCCTTTAGAAATTGCTTATTTCCCGGTGAATGTATTTCGTATTTATACAAATCACCTTCTTTTAATCCAGGTATAAATAATACCCAGATACCGGAATTATCGATACGTTTCATAAAATGATCTGTACCGTCCCAATTATTAAAGTTTCCCACTACTGAAACTTTCTTGGCATGAGGTGCCCAAACCGCAAATCTTACACCTTCTATACCTGATGATGTTAGAATATGCGCCCCAAGCATTTTATAACTTTCATAAAGCGTACCTTCATGAAATAAATATAAATCAAAGTCACTTGGATAACTATCTTCTAGTTGGCCAATCATTGTCTTCATTTATCCGCCTCCATCAACATGAACAATATAAACTCGATAGCATATTCGTATCAATAAGTACCAGTTAATATATATATTCGTTAAAAATGGCATTTATCCTTCAAACAGAGGCGATATATTGTAATAAATGCCCTTTTTGCACTACCTTTAAACATTTTAATGGAAGAATATCCAATAAATGTAATAAAATATTTCCCCAAAAATAAATGTAAGCCCTTCCCTGGATGGGAAGAGCTTATTTTCATGCTCTAAATGACTTATTTAATTTTTTCATTCTGCATCATATTTGTTTTCTCCAAAAATAAATATGATAAAGAAACTGACCAAGCTAACGGGGTATTTCCGTTAGGGACGTCTCTTCCTCCAATATATAATTCGGGCACCTCCCAATTTAAAGGAATGATTTTTTTTGTTTTATCAATATAATCCATCGCCTTGTTCACCATACCTAGTTCAAGGTAGCAAAGTCCAATCCAAGGGAGCCCGAAGCACCATTCGGCTTCTTGCCCTTCATTATAATAAAGATCCTTCTCATAACGTATACAACCGTAAGTCCTTTCAAGACGATTCGTAACATTCTCTAAAATTTTTAGGGCAGTATTGCGATCAACTAGACGGTATGGATAAATTAATGATAAAAGGGCAAGATCGGTTTCCTTCATATAGCTTTCTCGTGGAAGCAGGAAACGAAGAGCTTCCTCACCCTTCTTAATTAATTCTTCCTTAACTGTCACAAGCATTTTTACGGAAGTTAAACCGGCTACACAAGCTCCAATACTTGAAGCATGTATTTCAATGTTCTCTTCCCACATCCCATTATCTCCGGCCTGCCAATATTGAAGACACTCAAGATAATCGACTAACTTTTGCACAATTTCCAAGTCATGTTCATCTCGTATGACCTTTTGCCCATTCCGGTAACCTTCGCCAACCCCCCATAAAAAAGCACCAATTGAATCATTCTGGGCATGACCCCATTCAACTGGAAGTTCTTTTAAATCAGTGGAGTACCGAGCATGAATATATTCAAAAAGATATTGAGGTTTTTTTTCGGTATGAATGTCTATTTTCCATTCATACATACGAAATATATCAAATAATGCATGATAGGCATTCATATATCGATCGGATGAATCAGTTAAAAAAGGTAACACTGTGTAAACTACATCCCTAACCCATACATAATTATAATCTTCAGAAAGACTTGCTGTATATGCCCCATTAGAAAGACGCATACGATCAAGGACTTCTAAGGCTCCATTTATATTCATTACTTAAACACCTCCGTAGCAATTTGCTTATTTCCATTATTAACAGCCATTCAATTATTAAACATTCATCCAATCTTTAAAGCGCTTACAATACGAATTCTTTTATTATAGAATATGTAAGCCCGCGCGTTTTTGATAATCAAGCTTCCTAAACCTTATAAGTTAAGATAAATCCCCACCCAATTATCACGCACCAAAAAAACCAGTGAGGCGAACCTCACTAGTTATATCGACGCATTCACTAAAAAGTTAGCACTTTTTAAATTTTTTTAAAAGAATATTCTTAATGCCATTAAAGAAAGAACACCTCCAAGTACGGTAATTAGTAAGCTTCGTGTAAAAATGGCTATTGCAAATGTAGGCAGGGCAGCGGCTAGGCTCAATAAATTTTCCCTTATAGAAAACGATTGATCCACTAAAAGAAGTTCTTGAGCAAGTAGGGCAGCCATGACAGCAACAGGAACATGTTTCAGCCAATTGATGCCCCACTCAGGAATATGCATTTTGCTAAGTAACACTAATGGTAAGACTCTAGGGATGACAGTAACGATGGCGGCCCCTAAGATCACATAGAAAATATATGCGTTTATTTCCACCTTTCAATCACCACCCCTATGGTTGATGCTAATATTGTTGCAACGATGACACCTGTGCTTCCAGAAAAAACAAAGCTTGAAGCCACTACAATTATGATGGCACTGAGAGCTACCAAACAGTCAAGAAAATACTTTTTATGGCTTAAAATCTGCAAAACAAGAAGCCCAATAAACATTGCAGGCAATGCAAAGTCCATGCCATATTTCTCGGGATTGGGAATCCATTGCCCTAAAAAGCCCCCTGCCATG
Source organism: Peribacillus sp. NPDC097284 (assembly GCF_044761765.1). Taxonomy (NCBI): domain Bacteria; kingdom Bacillati; phylum Bacillota; class Bacilli; order Caryophanales; family Bacillaceae; genus Peribacillus; species Peribacillus sp. NPDC097284. The sequence continues at coordinate 324,864 of NZ_JBIWCZ010000003.1, read as the reverse complement.
TTTGCCACGAACCAATTAAAGTAGGCGGCAACATTCAGACCTAACATCCATTTAAAATTGATGGCTCTATTTAGCTTTGCATGATTAATGGCAACGCCAAAAGTCTCATCTGTTAACAAGGCACCTGTTAGTATATTTTGCTTCGTTGTTTGATGACGGAAATATGGTGCCAATGCCGCACTTAGTAAAAGATGGCGGCTGTTGATGAAAAAGATCGTAAAAACAATGGCAGAGATCGGATGACTTGCCGCAATCATGCCTGACGCTATAAATTGACCGGATCCTGCATATAATAAGAGGGAAATAAGGGCAATTTCCACCATGCTTAAGCCCGATGTTTTTTCGACTACCCCAGCCGCAAAGCCGATACTTAGATATCCCAGTAAAGTAGGGATACAGTCCTTCACCCCTTCCCAGAAACTTTGCCCTTCATTGACATCTGTATAGATACGCTCTTCTCCCAAACTATCCTGCCTCATAAGTCTCCGCCCTTATTATGTATTTTCACTTCTTCAAAAGCTCCGGCAATTCTCGATAGATTTCAATAATATCCTCTATCCTCATCCTAACCAAACCGCTTGAAGATGGGGCTACAAATTCCATCGTTTCCTTCGACCAAGGATCTTTCTGTAAGCCCCATGGTACGTCTCGTTTCTGCCGATACTCTTGATATACTCCCTTACCGACGAAACAAACAATCCTAGGCTTGAAAAGCTTTATCTTTGCAAGTAGTTGTTTTCTTCCCTCTTTGTATTCTTCTTTAGTGATATCGGCAGCCCCTTTTGTCGGTCTAGAAACAATATTAGTAAATCCAAAACCCAACCCTAATAAAGCGAAGTCTTCAGAAGGATCGTATTTTCTTTCGGTTAATCCAGCTTCGAAGAGAATCTTCCAGAAGCGATTATTTGGATTGGCATAATGATGTCCTGTCTGTCCTGAACGGATACTAGGATTGAAGCCAACAAACAGGATATCCAAATTTTCCGCTAGGTGATCGGGTATGCTGTACATTTTAAAACTCCTTTTATAACGTTAAGTTATCTCTTTTATATTATTGTACAAAACTGTAAAATATTTAACTACCTTTTCAGATGTTTTTATCTCGATAATAAATCCACGATGACTTAAAAAGGCAAAACTCTTTATAGATCGACCTATAAAAAAACAGCCATCCATTCAGATGACTGATTCTTTAAGAAGATTGCTGGCCAATCTTGACACATAAATCATGGAATGGTTTAATCATTTTCTTTATTGTCGTATTTGTTTTTTCGTTCCTGACACGTCTCATCTTGCTTACACTCTTTCTCCTTTTTTTTCTTGAGTGTAGCGTTGAACTTGTTATTGACTGTGAAGATATACCCGGGAATGATCTCTAATGAAAATGAATCGCCAGCCCGAAACCGTGCTAGAACTTTGCCTAGCCTTGAGCCTGTTGAGTCTTTTGAAAAAATGGACATTGATGTACCCCTTTCTTATTTAGCCTCAACAATAGTATATGGATACCTTGTCTCATTCGATTGGACTTATTATAGTAAGAAAACTTCTTAAAAGGGAAGAAACTAAATTCCTCGTATAAATGAACTGATTAAATTTTAGAATGAGGTTTCCATGGAATGCAAAAGACAACCACAAGGGTTGTTTAAGAGTCAATTCGCTTAGGCTGAATAAGTTCCTAGCTTTTTTGCTAAAGACAGTTTTGTGACTCTATGGTAGATTCCGAGACAGCCTAAAAAGACATGTATTCCATTTCCCCTGGAAACCATGCGATAGACTATATTCTTGTCTACAATACCAAGGTTGATAGACGAGGCCACTGAAACAGCGGTGGTTCGAATTCTGATAAGGGACGGATAACATGCTAAACTGAAGCAACTGCTGGAGTAATTCAAAACATCAATTGGAGTGAAGATGAACTTTCCCATGACTTCCTCCCCATTTTCCTAGATTAATACACTGACCTTACATACACCATTCATGTATAGTCAAAAGAGGCACCTTGCAATGATAAATTATCATTGCATGGTGCCTTCCTTTTCTCTGATGAGCGCAATCTATTAATCAATTTCAACTGGCATAAGACTCACTAAAAAACGATATCTTTCCTTAACGGAATGCTTATACAACACGTCGATTGAATTTTTTAACAACCTGGATTTTTCTGTTTTTGAAAATGAACTGCTTTTTATATGCTGTCTTGCTTCGAATAGGAATTCGAGATAATCCTCATACGATTCATCATATACTTCCTGTAAATCATTACGGATCTGTTTAGCTAGCTGAGGGCTTGCCCCATTTGTGGAAACACTGATTGAAAGCTTTCCTCTATGTAAAGTTGCCGGAATGTGGAAGTTTGCCATCTCGTGATTACTGATGACATTTACGAGTTGATTTTCATGAGCATTTTTGTAGATTTCTTCATTAACCTTGGATGAGTTGGTTGCGGCAATGATTAAAAAGGCTTCTTGATAATCCGCTGCTTCCACCTCTTTACGAACAACATGAACGGCTCCTTGTTCTTGAAGTTGCTGGAACCCTTCACAAATCTCAGGACTTATCACAGTGACAATAGCTCCTGCTTTTATTAAAGGGTTAGCTTTAAAAAAGGCTATTTTACCGCCGCCGATAATGACGCACTTTTTATTTTCGAGATTAAGCGTAATCGGATACATAAGCACTCTCCCCAGATAATTCCTGAATTCTATCTGATATTGCTTGTTCAATCTTAGGATGATAGCCAAGATAAGGACAAAGGACAAATTTCTTGTCGCTGTTTCTCTGGACTTCCGATATTGCCCTTTCCATCGATTGCATTAAAAGACCAGTAAACAATAGATAAGGGATTACGAAAATTTGGTTTACGGGAGTCGAATTCGCTTTTAACAGTGCTTCTCCAAAGCTTGGTGACGCCGCTGTCAAATAACAGTCCTTCACTCTAGTGTTTGGTATCCTGTTTTGAAGTGAATTGGCTATATGGCCTAAGTCTCTTTTTACATCAGGATCACTGCTTCCCCGCCCAACCAATAAAACAAGTGAATTTTCCGTTATCTTTTCTTTTGTTTCTACCAAACGTTCCTCTAAGATATCCACCATTCTCTCACTGACCCCTATTGGCCTACCATATTTCATTTCCACATCAGGAAATTGGTTTTTCATTTTACGTAAAACCTGTGGAATATCATGTTTAGCGTGCGCAGCAGTTAATAAGAGAATCGGGATCGCTTTAATTTTTGTTGCTCCCCTGTATACACAAGCTGCATATGCTTCTTCTATGGTCGGGCTTTCCAATTCCAGAAAGCAATACTCTTGAATAACATTGGGGTGTCGTTTCATACAAATTCGAATAAAATCGATAGCTTGCGCGGAAGCCTCTTTAACGCGACTACCATGACATATGTAAAGAATCGCTTCCATTAAAAGGCCTCGTTAGCCAATAACTTTTCGACTTCCCTTGGTTCGAACCAATTAATTTTCCCACTTAAGTTAACCACTTCTCCAACGACGATCATACAGGGATTTGAGATTCCTTCGTTTTGGACAGTTTTTAGTATAGAGCCTAATGTACCGATAGCCGTCTTTTGTGTATCCAATGTCCCCCAATGGATTAATGCTACAGGTGTGTCTGGGCTTTTCCCATGTTCCAAGAGTTTTCCTTGAATATACGGAAGGTTCTTAATACCCATGTATATCGCCAATGTATCGATGCCTTTAGCAAGCGATTCCCATTTGATGTTATCGTCTTCACCCTTTTTACGATGACCGGTTACAATGGCAAATGATGATGCATGGTCTCTATGGGTAACCGGAATACCTGCATAGGCCGATGCGGCTATGCCAGCTGTAATGCCCGGTACTATTTCAAAGCGTATTCCATTTTCGACAAGAGCCTCTGCTTCCTCTCCGCCTCTACCGAACACAAAAGGATCTCCGCCCTTTAATCGGGTGACCACCTTACCCTTTTTTGCATATTTGACGAGAAAACGATTGATTGTTTCTTGTTGCAAGAGATGGTAATCCGGCAGTTTTCCACAATTAATCAATTCTACGCCATCTTTGGCATGAGTCAACAACTCTTTGTTTACAAGGCGGTCATATAAAATAACATCAGCTTCCTGAATACATCTTAACCCTTTTACTGTAATTAAATCTGGATCTCCGGGACCGGCTCCTACTAGATATACTTTCCCCATTTTGCAATCCGCCTTTCCTCAGAGTACTGTTTCGAAATTCGTTAAAACGAAACCTGCTCCATTTTTAATTTGTTTCTTTTCATATAATGATACGTCATTAACCATCGGCATTTTCAAAAACCGTTTTTCCAGCTCGATATCGACAAGCTGGAAAGCCATTTCATCTGAATCTGCGGCAATGACGACATGACATAATTCATTCTTAATTGTAACTTCAAAGCGATAAAGATTCATCATTTTTTTACCTCTTTTTAAACAGCAATCATGCTCGCTAAGACATTATCCAGTTTATTCTGTAATTCCGACGTTCCAACCCGTTCAACAAATTCAAGAAAACTTTCCGAGGGAAGTTTTTTGTCTTTAAAATAAAGAATTAGCTCTTTCAAGACATGATAAAGTTGTCCCGCTTCCACTTTTCCTTTTAGTTTTTCATTGAATTTTCCGCCAGCATTTAATGTTCCGCCCACGTATATTTCGAAAGCCTCAACCATCTTTTTATCTTGGTTTTTCATTTTTATCCCTTGTAATCCTATATCAGCAATCGCTCGCTGGCCACAGTTATTAGGGCAGCCAACCATATGCAGCCTTACCGGTACATCTAGATCAATTTCCTTATCCAATGTTTCGGCAATGGTTTTCATCCTGTTTTTCGTTTCAACAAGTGCTAGGTTACAATATTCTATACCTGTGCAGGAAACGGAGTAACCGAGAAATTTCTTGGGCTCGTATGGAAATCTTTCAAAGATTGTTTCCTGTTTTAAGGCTTCCAGATTTCCATCCGATACATTCGGAATAATCAGGTTTTGTGAATTACAATTCCTGATTTCCCCATTTCCATATCTTTTAGCTATTTCGGCGAACTCGATAACCTCTTCGGGCGTTAGTCGACCAACTGGAATATTGACACCCACATAGTTGAGTCCTTCCTGTTTTTGTTTATGTATGCCGTAAAAATAACCAGCATTCCATTCCTTCAACGCACTTTCTCCCTTGTCAGGTAGCGGCCCAGTGTATTCCAGTACTTTTTCCGTGAATTGTTCAGGGCCCCAATCAGCAACAAGAAACTTCAAACGTGAACGGTGGCGTTTTTCCCGGTATCCGAAATCACGAAATATCGTTGTGATCGCTGCAGCCACTTCTACCGTTTTCTCAGGTAAAACGAATAATTCCAGTTCTTGTGCCAGCATAGGGACTGAGGATAGACCCCCACCAACTTTCACATGAAAGCCGACTTCTTCTTTCCCATCTATGACCTTTGTTGCCGGATTAAAGGAAACGCAATTGATTTCGGCGTTTGAAGCATTATGTATATTAGCACTGACTGACATTTTATATTTACGTGGAAGGTTCGAAAAGTCTTCATTCATTCTGAAGTATTCAAATACATCCTTAAGGACTTCCCGCGTATCGAATAACTCATCTGGATCGATTCCAGCAAGAGCGTTGCCGATAATATTCCGTGTTATGTCTCCGCAAGCACCCGCTGTTGTCAATCCTACCTGATCTAGACGATTTAATATATCAGGGACCTGCTCTATCGTCAACCAATGAAATTGTATAGCTTGCCGTGTAGTGATGTCATAGACATCGCGGCCATAATCCTTAGCAATATTTGCAAGGGTGATCTGTTGGTCGTATGTGAGAATCCCTCCTGGAATCACAACACGCATCATCCAATAACCAGCTTCTTTAGGACGTTGTAAGTAAAGACCTGCCCATTTGAACACATCCCATTCTTCTTTAGGGATGGAATCGAATCCATTTGCCGCGTAATGAGGAATATCGTCAAAAATCTTCAAAGCATCTTTTTCCAGTTTCCGAATTTCCATTTTGTTTTTGGCAAGCGCTGGATTGTCCGCCCAAATCTTCTCGTACACCATTTCTTTTCCCCCTAGGTTAAATCGCTCTCTTTGTTGTCAAATAGTCTATAACCTGTTCGACGCACTCTTCTACACTAAACTGACTGGATTCCAATACGATTTCCGGATGTTCCGGTTCTTCATATGGAGAATCGATTCCAGTGAAATTTTTAATGATACCTTTACGAGCCTTGTCGTAAAGGCCTTTTGGATCACGGACTTCACATTCTTCAAGTGGACATTTTATGTACACTTCAATAAACTCGCCTTCTCCAAGCAGGTCCCGAACAATTTGACGATCTGCACGAAAAGGTGATATAAATGCCGTTAATACGAATTGACCACTGTCCACGAAGAGCTTGGAGACCTCTCCAATCCGTCTAATATTTTCTGTGCGATCTTTTTCTGAGAAGCCTAAATCCTTGTTAAGTCCATGACGGATATTATCCCCATCCAAAACATAATTTCGGATATTCCGATTATACAACTCTTTTGCAACAGCATTGGCGATCGTTGATTTCCCAGAACCTGAAAGCCCGGTAAACCATATCACCGTGCTCTCATGACCGTTTTGCTTCCGTCTAAGTTCCTTCGTTACCGATGCATCATGCCAAGTTACATTAGTACTTTTACTCATGAGGATCCTCCTTCTAAAACTTACAATAATTAGTTATATACCTCGTTCTTCTTAAGCCCTTCTATCAATACTTCGATTACTTCTTTGCGGCTGAAAGTCGCTGGTGGAATTTCCCCATTCCGTAACATTTCCCTAACCTTCGTCCCAGAGAGGATGACGTGATCTTCTTTACCATGCGGACATGTTTTTGCAGAAGCCATATTCCCACATATTTTACAATAGAAGCTATGTTCAAAGAATAATAATGTTATCCCTAACTCATCAGAAGTGAAGTTCCCGAAGATTTTTTGTGCGTCATACGTACCGTAATAATCGCCCACACCTGCATGGTCGCGCCCGACAATGAAGTGAGTACATCCGTAGTTTTTACGAACCATTGCATGAAAAATCGCTTCTCTAGGTCCTGCATATCGCATGGCTGCTGGGAATACCGCAAGTGAGACACGGTCCTTTGGATAATACTTTTCAAGTAATACTTTATAGCTTTCCATCCGAACGTCAGCAGGAATGTCATCGGACTTCGTGGCACCAACTAATGGGTTTAAGAATAAGCCATCCACTATCTCCAATGCTGTTTTTTGAATATATTCATGGGCACGGTGAACGGGGTTTCTTGTTTGGAAACCGACAACCGTTTTCCACCCTTTTTCTTCAAATGTTTTTCGGGTATCAACTGGGTCTAAATAATGATCCTCGAATAATGGACGCTCGATCCGTTTAATAAGCTTGATTTTACCACCTACATATACATCGCCACGATTATATAGATTTTTTACACCTGGGTGATTCTCATCATCCGTTTGATAAACTAAAGTTGCCTCCACTTGCTTATCAGGTGTAAATATATCGGAAACGGCAAGGACTCCATAAGTTTGGCCCTCATGAGTTAACTTTACTTCTTCTCCGATTGTAAGAGCGTTTACCACATCAGCGGAAAGTGGTAATGTAATAGGAATACTCCAGACATGCCCGCTGCTAAGCCTCATATCCTTTACTACTGTTTGATAGTCTTCTTTTGAAAAGAATCCCTCAATGGGGCTGTATGCTCCAGTCCCTATAAGTTCCAAGTCGCTTAATGAGATTTCATCAATTTCAACGGATTGTTCTATTTTAGTTAAATCATAGTCTGGTTCAAAGCGATTGATTAATGTTCCTCCGTGCGGCAAGCTAATGGTCATGCTGATTTCCCCCTGAATTTTTTATAATTATGATAAATGTAATCCGCATTCTGTTTTTTGGGCACCTTGCCATCGTCCTGAACGAAGATCATCAGCATTAATGGCAGGTGCTGTACATGTTTTACAGCCAATACTTGGATATCCATTATCATGAAGCACATTATATGGTAAGCCATTTTTATGCGCATAACGCCATACATCTTTCCATGTCCAATGAATGAGCGGACAAATTTTGATAGATTTGAATTTGTTGTCCTTGTTTATATATTCAGTCAATGCACGGGTTTCCGATTGCTCCCTGCGCAGTCCCGAGAGCCAAGCCGTCGCTGTTGATAATACTTCAGTGAGCGGCGTAATTTTGCGGATGTTACAGCATTGATTTGGGTCATGAAGCCATAATTCATCACCAAATTCAGCGGCTTGTTCTTCCAATGTCATTTCCGGTTTCTTCATTACAATGGAAAGCCGTGGGTAACGATTTTTCACTTGTTCGATTAATTGGTAAGTCTCAGCGAAATGAACATCCGTATCCAAGAATACGATTTTGGCGGAAGGATTAACCTTTGCCAGCAAATCTGTCAGTACAATTCCTTCAATCCCAAAACTACAGGCATAAATGAGTTTATCTCCGTACTCTGAATTTGCCCATTCCAATACTTCTAAAGCGCCTTTTGTATCGCTATCTTCCGGGAACGAAGGTAATGTCGCTGTATCAATATTTTCATAGTCCACTAGCTCTGCCAACTCTATACCCCCTTTTAAGAATCACCCTATGGTACAGCAGATATCTTTGAAAGCCTTTGAAACACCATTTCTTATAATGAAAAAGGCGGCTTTAACCAATAGTTTCCTATTTATATCAGCTAAATCCACCTCTAGTTTTCTAGTCAGCAGTCCATTTATTTAATTCTCAATTTTTCGTTTCTTTCCATTTGTATAACCTTACCGTCCTGAACGATAAGGGTTATGGATCCATATTTCATAGTTTTTAGCATTTCTTGCAGTCTTTCAAATATTTCCCCCAGCTGATTTTCCTTTTCCAAGGCTATTCCTCCTTTAAGAAAACTCGTCGACTAGCTTGTCGTAAGATGATCAGCTTGTAAATGAATTCCCCCAAATTAATAAAATCAATCAGAAAAATCCTTCCATGCCAAGATGGAAAGATTGATAAGGTAATCTTATTTACCTTATCTTCCAAAATGATGACATTTTGTTGGATGTAGCACCTTGCATTCATGATGCAGGTTGCTGGACTTCAAAGGGCCAAATCCCTCCGTCGCTCTTGATAAGTTTTATTATTTTAAATATTAACACATATCAAATCATTGTCAATGGAGTTTTCATATAAATTAACTTGGTTTAATATTTTGGTTTAACTTCAATTATTATACACAAATAGTTCAAGTTTGTTACAGTGATTTGTTAAGCCAGTAAAAAAGGTTCATTCATCCTGAACAAGCTTGAATAAACCTTTAAAGTAGCCTAATAACTTAACTTGTTGATGGGAAGGGTCAAGATAAAAAGAAGAAATGATCAATTTCTTCTTTTTTGTATGGCTTCTACAAATTCCTTTACTTGACTCTTTGTACGATCAAGTAATTCCACTTCCTTAATCGGATGTTTTGGATTCTGCTTATCGATTTCTTTATCGACAAAGTATAACCCCTGCATCGGTTCCCCTTTTAATATTGATATAAGAGGTTTCAGCGCATAATCTATAGCTAATAAATGCCTGTTGCTTCCCCCAACCATTATGGGCAAAACTGGCTTATCCTTAAACGCGCCCTCGGGTAATAAATCAATTAGAGCTTTCAACACTCCTGTATAAGATGCCTTATAGACAGGTGAACCAATAATGATACCATTAGCTTGCTTAATCTTTTCTGAAAGTCTTAGAATATCCTCGCTATCATAACGACCTTGGAATAAGTCGTTTGCAGAAAACTCGGTAATAGAATGATAGTCCGTCGTAAATCCTTCTTTTTCCACCAACGTTTGGATATATTTTAATGAAATATCTGTTCTTGATGGTATAGCAGGGCTGCCTGATAAAATTATAATTTCGCTCATATATATTCCTCCTGTATGTAAAATCTGCAAAGGATCTGGGTCCTTTCCAGTTAAGCAACTTCAATTAATTATCTTAATTATCAGAAAAATAAAAGTCAAGTAACTTGATTGGAATTTATATTTTTGAAACACTAATAAGAATTGTATTATGCCATTGACTAAAAATCCTGCCCCGTTAGGGCAGGATTTTTAAAGCTTTTCAACTCTATTGATTGATTGAGTCTTTCACCATTTTTAAAAAAAGTTGTATAAATCGTTGATCACCGGTCAGTTCTGGATGAAACGAACTGACAAGAACCTGTTCTTGTCTAGCCGCCACTACTTTCCCGTCATAACTTGCTAATATCTCCACATCTTCACCTACGCCAACGGCAAAAGGTGCTCTGATAAAGACACCCATGAAAGGTTCTTCCATTCCTTTAACTATAAGGGGTGCTTGAAAACTTTCCCTCTGACGACCAAAACCATTTCTATTTACTGTAATATTGATAAAACCAAGATGGGGATGTTCCAAACTAACCATTTCCTTTGCCACTAATACCATCCCTGCGCAAGTTCCGAAAATCGGTTTTTTTTGTTCGAAAAATGCCGTAATCGGCTCCATGAAACCATAATGGTCCATTAGTTTTCTCATAGTGGTGCTTTCTCCACCAGGAATGATCAGGCCATCGATATCCTTTAACTGTTCTGGGTTCTTAACTAATATCGCATGCTCACCGGCTTCCTTGATTTGGTTCATATGTTCCTCTACAGCACCCTGCAAACCTAAAACACCTATGGTTACCATGTTTACCATCCACGCTCCTGCATTCTCTCAGCTGGGGCCAACTTAGAAATATCAATTCCTTTCATCGCGCTTCCCAATTCTTTAGACAACTTGCCTATTAAATCATAATCGGTGAAGTATGTAGTTGCTTGTACGATGGCAGCAGCGAATTTATCGGGATTTTCCGATTTAAAGATTCCTGAGCCCACAAATACACCGTCTGCCCCAAGTTCCATCATCAGGGCGGCATCTGCAGGAGTCGCAATTCCACCTGCTGCAAAGTTTACTACAGGTAATTTCCCTGTGCGCCGGATTTCCTTCAGAACTTCATAAGAAGCACCAATATTTTTTGCTTCAGTCATTAATTCATCCTCGCTCAGCATGCATACTTTACGAATTTGAGATTGAACTTTTCTCATATGCCGTACAGCTTCCACAATGTTCCCTGTCCCAGGTTCTCCCTTCGTCCGAAGCATCGAGGCCCCTTCGCCGATACGTCGGGAGGCTTCCCCTAAATCCCGGCAACCACATACAAAAGGTACTATATAATCGCTTTTCAAAATATGATATTCTTCATCGGCTGGAGTCAGTACTTCACTTTCATCAATGTAATCCACTCCCATGGATTCCAAGATTCTCGCTTCCACAATATGACCGATCCTTGCTTTAGCCATCACTGGGATCGAAACAGCTTTCATCACTTCCTCCACGATCCTTGGATCGGCCATCCTTGCCACACCGCCTGCAGCACGAATATCTGATGGTACCCTCTCAAGAGCCATGACAGCCACCGCCCCCGCCGCTTCAGCAATTCTTGCTTGCTCTGCATTTATGACATCCATGATTACGCCACCCTTTTGCATCTGCGCCATTCCTCTTTTGACTGTGTCGGTTCCTACAAGCTTTTCCATTCTTCTTCCCCCTAATATTTGCATAATTAAGATTTGTTCATTAGTATAAGAAATAGTTGACCACATTGAAAGTGTCAGTTTTAATGAAAATGATAGGGTCAGATAGAAACCACGAAAAGGTCGGTAAAAAAAATGGATATGCTAGCATGTAATTTAAACCGTATGGATGAAGTGCCATTATATGAACAGTTATATTCACACATAAAAACGGAAATTATAAATGGCCGGCTCCCTTTTGGTACAAAGTTGCCTTCAAAACGGAAACTAGCGGAATTTCTCCACATCAGTCAAAATACTGTCGAGACAGCATATGAGCAATTATGTGCAGAAGGCTATGTTGAAGTCATCCCAAGAAAAGGGTATTACATTCAAACTTCCGAGGATTTGGAATACACACAACCTGTGAATGCTCCAGTCGAAAAGACGGTCAATAACAAGAAAGATTTCCTGTTTCATTTTCACCCCAGCCAGATAGATACAGAAAATTTTCCTTTTGAAAAATGGCGTAAATATACAAAAAACACTATAGACATATCAAATCAAGAACTCCTTTTACTAGGAGACCCTCAAGGCGAATATGAGTTACGTTGTGAAATTGCCCATTACCTGTACCATTCTCGCGGAGTCCGGTGTGTGCCCGAGCAAATCATTATCGGTGCAGGGCTGGAGATTATACTGCAACAACTGATACTACTGTTTGATAAAAAAACAGTATATGGTGTCGAAGACCCCGGATACCATTTAATTTTACGGCTTCTGAAAGGCTATCCAAATGATGTGTATCCACTAGAAGTGGATGAAGAAGGCGTGAAGGTGGATAGAATCGATCAATCCAATATTGACGTCCTTTATATAACCCCTTCTCATCACTTTCCCTATGGAACGGTTTTGTCCGTTAACCGACGTACTCGCTTGTTGAACTGGGCTCAAGAGACGGAAAACCGCTATATCATTGAAGACGATTATGATAGTGAATTTCGTTATAGTGGAAAAACGATTCCCTCTCTACAAAGTTTGGATGCTGGTGATAAAGTGATTTATTTAGGATCATTTTCTAAATCATTGATTCCTTCTATTAGGGTCAGCTATATGGTTTTGCCTCTCGCTTTACTAGAAAAACATAAAGAGGAATTATCTTTTTACCATTCAACTGTCTCCCGAATCGATCAACATATTTTGACACAGTTTATGAGAGAAGGAGATTTCGAGAAACATTTAAACCGAATGAGAAAAGTTTATCGTAGAAAGTTGGAAAAGGTTTTGGAACTATTTAAACCCCATCATCAGCAGATAACGATAATTGGCGAGCGATCAGGACTTCACATCGTCCTCATCGTTAAAAATGGTATGAATGAAGAGGATCTTATCCTAAGAGCTTCAAATGCTAATATTAAGATTTACGGACTATCTTCCTATAGCATTCAACATAAGAAAGAAAGTCCACCCAAAATCATTCTTGGTTTTGCAGGAATTCCTGAGAAGGAACTGGAAAAAGCCATTCAACTATTGCTGGTTTCATGGGGATTCGACAAAAAAAAAGAAGTTCAGAATGGTTACTGAACTTCTTTTTTTGTTACATTCTTGTTAAGTATCTTTCCATCATTTCTTTCGGGACCATACTTCCCCCTGTAGCCCATATGATGTGCGTGGACTGATTTAACCTTCCTGTCAATCCTTCCTTAATGATATACTTTTCTCCTTCTTCCCTACTGAATATTTGAACCGGTCCATATGCTCCTGCCAGGGCTGATGGCTCTAAATAATAAGCTTCCGTTTTAGCCATCATTCGAAGGAAGTCAAATAATCTTTCGTCCCCAATCGTGAAACTTCCACTCAACATAGAGTCCATCATATTCGAAACCAACTTGGAGGGTCTACCGACTGCCAGGCCATCTGCTTCCGTTTTATTATCCACCCCAAAATCCTGCACGGAAACTTTTTCATGAAGTCCTGTTGCCAACCCGAGCGTCATACATGGTGAATGGGTTGGCTCTGCGAAAAAGCAATGAACATTTTTTTGAAAGGCCAGTTTAAGCCCATACGTTATCCCTCCTGGGCCTCCACCCACACCACAAGGTAAGTACACGAACAGAGGATGTTCTTCGTCAACTATAATCGACTTTTCATTCAATTGCTCTTTTAGCCGTGTTGCGGCCGTTGCATAACCAAAAAGTAGATCGACTGAATTTTCATCATCAATAAAATGACAACTGGGATCGAGAGAGGCCTGTCTGCGCCCCTCCTCAACGGCTTTACTGTAGTCCTCTTCATATTCCTTTACGATGACACCGAGCGACCTGAGTTTATCCTTTTTCCACCGCTTGGCATCAGCTGACATATGAACGGTTACCTTAAACCCAAGGTGGGCACTTATTATCCCAATGCTTAAACCTAGATTCCCTGTCGACCCGACAGCAATGGAATAGTGTGAAAATAACTCTTTATATTCATCACTGGCCAATAATTCATAGTTATCGGTTTCTTTAAACCCCCGATCTTTCATCGCTATTTCTTCCGCCCGTTTTAATACCTCATATATGCCACCTCGAGCCTTGATGGAACCGGAGATCGGTAAATGACTGTCACACTTAAGCAGTAGTTTACCTGGGATGGCAATTTCATAGATTTTTTCCATTCGACTCTTCATGGAAGCTATTTCGACTAATGGAGATTCAATGATTCCATTCATGGGTTTTGTTTCCGGAAAGGCTATGGCAATATACGGAGCAAACCTATTCAATCTTTCTTCTGCCTCTTTCACCTTTGCTGCTTGAACAATTGGATGATCAAACATGCTTGTGTAGTTCGGATTTAACCAGAAAGTTTCTTCAGTGTCCATTAGTTGTTTAAGCAATGGATTTTCCTTCCATTCTTTTTTTGTCAGTCCCGCAACTGTATGTTCTTTCATGACACCCCTCCAAATAATGAATGTTATAGAGTTTTTATTGATTGGTAAGCTGAACCTTAATCCTTCCTCTTACACTATTAATAAACCAAATTTCCTCAGCAGTAACCAATTCTTCCTTTTTTATGACCCTTTCCTGGATTTCTTTCCTCTTTAATAGTTCTCGACGAAAAGTTCCTGCAAGCAAGCCTGATTCCAAAGGGGGAGTGATGAGTTCCCCATTGATTTTCACGACAATGTTTCCGTTCGTGAACTCCGTGACATCCCCTTTTTCATTCCAGAGCAATACGTCATGAAAGTCAGGATACCTTCTTTTAAATTCATCATAAACGCCTCGATTCGTAGTTTTATGATGAAGAAAAGGATTTTCACTATGAATCGGACTTTCGGCTACGATAACTGATATTTCCGGATTTACCCCATCAATTACTTGCCCAGAGACACTAATTTCCCCATTTTCCGAAACTAGCACACGAATCTTTTCTAACGTGTCGGTATGTATGGAGGAGTATTCTATTAGTTGATTTCTAAGCGTCTTTTCAGGGAGCCTGAAGCCAAAATAATCTGCAGATTGTATCACTCTTTCAATATGTTCCTCCAATAAAGAATATTCGCCATTCTCAAGCCTGATTGACTCTAAAAGCTGGTAAGCCGGGTGCTCTTCCGTCAATAGTTTTGCTTTCAAGAAGGCTTCCTCGTATTCTTCCAAAGAAGCCGAGTCCCAAGTGATTCCCCCTCCGACTCCATATGCAGCCTGACCAGTTTCCTTATCAATTACTACTGTCCGTATCGGTACATTGAAAACTGCTTCCCGATTAGGAGTGATGTAGCCAATGGCGCCACAATATATTTCACGCGGTGAATTCTCAAGTTCAGCGATGATTTCCATTGTTTTAATTTTCGGTGCACCCGTTATCGATCCACATGGGAAAAGTGCCTTGAATAAATCAATAATAGTCGTTTCCGGCTTCGTACTTGCAGTGATTGTCGATGTCATTTGCCAAACTGTCGGATATTTTTCGATTTCCTTAAGCTTAGATACCTTAACAGTCCCTTTTTCCGATACCATCCCCATGTCATTTCTAAGCAAATCGACAATCATTAAATTTTCGGCTTGATTTTTTTCGGAATTGGCTAACCATTTGGCATTCTCCAAATCTCTCTCTCTATTTCCAGCCCGCTTTACTGTCCCCTTCATGGGACGGGTGATTAATTGTCCATCTTCCCATCGAAAGAATAACTCTGGAGAAGCGGAAAGAATCCGATATGTTCCCAGATTTAAATAAGCACTATAGTTGGAACGTTGAGCTCTTACAAGGCGATTATAAAATGCATAGTCATCCCCTTCAAACTTCGATCGTAAACGCATTGTGTAATTCACCTGATAGCTGTTACCTCTCTCTATCTCTTCTTTAATCCTTTGAAATCCAGCATGATAGGATTTAGAATCGGTTTCGGAATCCCAATCGGCCATATGAAAGGCACCCAACGTTTCTTCTATGAATTCTCCCGGACTTTCAAAAATCCCAAACCATAATAAAGGCATGTTTCCACCCTCTTTTACTTTCAAACAGTTATTAAAGGCTGGGGCGGCTTCATAAGAAACATAACCTGCTACATAATATCCTTCATCAATCGCTTTCTGTACTTCATCGAATTTGATTACCACTTCTTCAATCGAATGGGCAATCAGAATCTTTTTCGGCTTATTAAAATACATGGGCTTTTTATGTCCATATTTATCTGTAAAATGAAACAATAATGATATTGGAACTTCCTGGGTCATGTTTTGCTCCTTCAGTTTTAGTGAATAAAGATATCCCGTTTCCAGTTTTAAAAAAGAGCTTGCAGTGTTTCTGCAAGCTCTTTTAACCCTCATTTCATTCCAGTGATCTCGGCAACGATTTCATAAGAACGAAGTCGGGCTCCGTGATCATAAATCGCCGAGTTTATAATCATTTCATCCGCCTGTGTTTCATCAAGGAAAGCCTGTAATTGTTCCTTGACTTGTTCCGGATTCCCGATGATTGATGCGTTCAATTGCTTCATGACGATCGCTTTTTCGTATTCGGTCCAGAGCCCCTCCATCGAATCGACCGGCGGCGCCATTTGGCCAGGGGTATTCCGAATTAAATTTAAGAATTGTTGTTGATAAGAGGTCGCAATTTTGTGTGCTTCTTCAGTAGTGTCTGCCGCAAATACATTGATGCCTACCATCGCATGTGGTTTATCAAGTACATCGGAAGGTTGGAAATTATTCCGATATCGCGCTAATGCCGGTTTAGTGTTTTCGGGTGAAAAGTGACTGGCAAATGAGAAAGGCAGACCAAGTTTTGCCGATAGCGCTGCACTGAATCCGCTTGAACCGAGTAGCCAAATAGGGATATCCTGTCCTTCCCCAGGTATAGCCCGGACCCGATTATGTTTGGAATCGGCACTTAGATAGCTGCGAAGCTGTTCCAACTGTTCCGGAAAATCCTGTCCATTATTACGGACATCACCGCGAAGAGCCATAGCAGTATACTGATCGCTTCCTGGAGCTCTTCCTAGACCCAAATCTATTCTGCCCGGATACATTGCCTCAAGTGTACCAAACTGTTCCGCAATAACAAGAGGAGCATGGTTCGGAAGCATGATCCCCCCTGAACCGACCCGGATTCTCTCCGTCTTGCCAGCGACATGGCCGATTAGCACGGAAGTCGCAGAGCTTGCGATGCCGGGCATGCTATGATGCTCAGCCACCCAGAAGCGGCGATATCCCCATTCTTCTGCGTGCTGGGCTAAGTTTACGGTATTATGAAATGCTGCAGATACTGTACCGCCTTCAATAATGGAGGCTAAGTCCAATACGGAAAAAGAAATATCACTCAGTTTTTTTGTTGATGTGTCATAATTCATATATTCAACTTCTTTCTCTTTTTAAAATGAATGGTCGCAAAGCCATCATATAGAAAATGCAGGGAAATTGCACATGAATTGCTTATACTTACTTTCCAAAAAGCTCCTTGGCAATCAAACGGAACGAGTTCAAGCGGTCTTCCAATAGATGTGTGATCGTGATAATCATGATTTCATCCGCTTGATATTGCTCCTTTAGGTCCAAAAGGCGACGCTTGACTTGTGATGGAGAACCAACAATCATCTTTTCATCTATTTTCCTCTTCCATTCTTTTTCCCTATCCGTCCATACATATTCGCTAGCCTCTTCTATACTAGGAACCATACTACTTTCCCCTTTATCGCTTTGAATTCTCCATAAAGTATTGCTCAATGCAATTTCTTTTGCTTTTTGTTCATCTTCTGCACAAATTACAGATACCGTTAAGATCGTTTTCGGGGACAAAAGGTTCCCTTTTGGTTGAAAGTGGCTGCGATAATGCTGTAAACTTTTCACACCATCATTTTGGCTCATGAACTCGCCGAATGCGTACGCAACACCATTCTCCGCAGCAAGCTTCGCACTTTTTTCACTTGTGCCAAGAATCCATGGTTCCGGTAAAGTCTCTGGGACAGGTGCAGCCGCAACATTAGAAAACTGGTGATTCTCCGGAAAATCCCCTCTCAGAAAATGTAGCAATTCCTGTACTAGCTCTGGCATTTTGTAGACATTTTGCAAATAATTATCTGACAGTGCCATCGTTGCTTCTGCAGAACCACCTGGGGCACGTCCAATCCCAAGATCGACCCTCCCTGGGAAAAGTGTGGCCAGCATGTTGAATGTTTCAGCCACTCGATATGGCTTATAATGTGGCAGTAAAACAGCACCTGCCCCAATTCTAATGTTCTTCGTTTGAGTACCAATGTAACTAAGCATCACCTCGGGTGTAGCACAGGCCAAACCTGGTAAATCGTGATGTTCCGTCAACCAAATTCTGTTGTATCCCAGTCTATCACCTTCCTGCGCTAGAAGTAGTGAATCATGTAAAGCTTGTTGTGCCGTTTGGCCAGATGAAATGGGCGATTGATCTAAAATACTAAGCTTCATTTCTTCCTTCCTTTCATGTTCTCTTTATACTTCATCGTAAATCATTGGTAGAAAATTGTCGCCTAATTGGCTTATACGTTGAATTCCTTAACTAAGACGATAAGGATTGGAACAAATTTCAGGATGAAAGGGTGATAATGATATTCTAGCGAGGTTATCTATTGGATAATGAATGATTTTTGGTCAAAAATAATTACTTATTCATATATTTTAACGAGTTGAACTATAAAATATTCACAAAAAAAGACCCAATCAGGGTCTTTTCGTCAAATTATTCATTTCTTTTAAATTGAGAGGTAAGTTCCATGGCGATGATTGACGAATCCAGTCGAGCGGATATAAACGGTGGCTGAATTCGATTATTTGTCTCAATAGGGACTCCCAGCCAGACAAAGCGTTTATCGAAGATGATAAACGAGAAGGAAACCGGCAAACTTATAAAGGAATGTAAAGGGATATCCGAATTTCTCTTTCCGGATATGATTGTCAACTTGACCTTGGGGTTTCTTTTCAACAAAATCTGCTTCCAATCATCTGACAGCAAGTTTGCATCAGGGATTGCCATAATCATCTCATGGTTGGTATTACCCAGATCCTCCAAGACTTTTTCCAGTTTTCGTGCATGCATCCACTGCAATCTGGAATGTTGGTGTTTCACCCATTTCCCAATGTCTTTCCTTGGAATCACCTGACCGTTATGCGTTTGATGGTCCACAAGTTGTCGAAGCGTTTTACTACGATATACATGTTTATTTATAAAAGAAGTATCGCACACATGCAGAAATTTACCTTTTGTCCGCGTTATTGCCACATTAATGAGCCGTTCACTTTCTCTTCCTGTCAATAACATCCCAGCACGATCCTGTGGATAGCTATCTACCGTATCAAAAACCATTACATCACGTTCACTGCCCTGAAAACGATGGACAGTTGCGGCAATAATATCAGTAGTTTGCCGTTCGTTCCGGTACAGATCATCCAATAGCTTTTCCATCCATTCAGCCTGTGCCCGATATGGTGCCACATAACCAATCGATTTAGCACCATCAACATATGCTTCATGAATCAGCTGAAATGATAATAATAATTGCCAAAGATTCATCCTTGAGTGGGAAGTACGCTCCGTCATACAATATTCACCAGAACAGCTCGTATCAAGAAGAACAGAAGCCTTGTTGGCAAACGGTTCCGCAGCCCTGATACTTTCTCTGCTTATCGAAACACTTTCATGATCTCCCACAAAATTGTTGTAGACAACACGGTTTGTAAAGGCCGAAATCTCTGGATGCATACGGCGCTGTTCTTTTAAAAGGAATAAATGTGGATGAAGCGTCCCTTCTTCAACTGATTGCGCAACTCCAGCCCTATGAAATATATCCTCTTTCAACCAAAGTTTCACTAAGGAATCACGGGCTGCTGCGATCGGTGGAAGCTGTTTGAAATCACCTGAAACTAAAATGTGTTTAGATAAAGCCGCAGCAAATGCCACTTGCGGTACGTATGCCATGCTGGCTTCATCCAAAATGATCAAGTCATACTCCCTAGTGTATAACGTTTCATCTTTAGCGGCTTTTGCCAGGGTCGTCCCGATAATTTTGGCTTCTTTTAGGAATTCTATCTCTTTTTGACGGATTTTCTCCAAAACCCGCGCCAATTTCTTTTCTAATTCAAGCAATTCGTCGGTGTCCCTTTTACTGAATGAACCTGCTAAATCCTGTTTCAATAAACGTTTTTCTCCTACAAGTTTCTCTTTATCCGCTAATAAGTCCGGTTCATGCTTCCCTAGTAATTGCCCCGTTACAATATCTTCATGAATTGCTAAGGATTCACCGATTTGTGACCCATATCGAAGGACGTCCCCTTCGTGAAAACGTTCTTTCCTTTTTATGAATGAAGAAATTTCGGCCATCAAAACATCAACAGCTTGATTACTATGAGACAGGACGAGTATCTTTTTACCTTGAAAATAATGGTTGGCAGCCGTACGAGCCAATGTGTAGGTCTTTCCAGTCCCGGGTGGACCCCAGACAAATGTGACTGGATTGAACTTTGAGCGTGCATACAATTCCCTCACACTACTTTGTTTCTCGCTGGAAGGATGTTTTTGTGGCATGGAAGGATCCATAAGACGCTTAATCCTCAGCCTCTTTTTCTTACTTCTCTTAACTTCATCTAACCTTGTGATTAGTTGCTCTAAAAGTTCCCAAGGATCGTGGTATAGAAATGCTTCCCCTATTAAATCACCCAATGACCGTTCAAAGGAAAGGATGATGCTTTTTCCTTCTGACGATAAAACTCTCCCATCCTGTTTAATTCCTCCCCATTCCAGCCGTACAATCGACCCGACCGGAATTTTCACTGAAGAGCCCGTTTCGAAGAAATAGGTGAATGAGCCATCACTTGAAAGGAGATGGCCATTTGAAACTAAATATTTTGTACTTCCGTATTTCTTTAGATGCAGAATTTCAAGTTGAAGGGCCTGTTGCCATTCTTTTATATAATTTACCGTTGAATTCATTGTTCACGTTCCCTCACAATTTATGCTAATGAATGAAAAAGAAAGCTATACTAAAATACTTTTTTAAGTGAAATTTGACCACTAAAAAGTGTATACTCTCTCAACATACGGAATAAGACCCAATCAATGAAGATTGGGCCTCTCTTTTGCCAATAATCTTACTATAGCATCTTTTCATTCATCGTACCATGGGCTGTTTTGGAAGAAATGGGTACATTAGCCCTCGTTCAGCTCGGCAAATTGGTCAACCAAATCACTGAAAATTTTCATCGCATTTTCAATCGGTTCCGGTTTGGTTAAATCCACTCCGGTTTTCTTAAGCAATTCTAAAGGAAAATCCGAGCTGCCGCTTTTCAAGAACGTTAAATAGCTTTCAAGGGTCTCTTTGTCTCCAGAAAGGATTTTATCCGCTATGGTGATGGCAGATACATAGCCCGTAGCATACTTGTAGACGTAAAATGGACGATAGAAATGAGGGATGCGTGACCAACCATATTTCACTTCCTCATTAAAGATGATCTCCGGACCATTATACGTGCGAAAAATCTCTTCATAAGCTGTATTCAAAACCTCTACATTAAGAGGTTCATCATTTTCCGCCTTTTCATGGACGATCTTTTCAAATTCAGCAAACATGACTTGCGTGAAGAAGGTTCCTTTAAAGCTATCAATAAAATGATTGAGCAAATGCTTCTTCTTTTGAAGGTCCTCGGTCGTTTTAAGTAAATGACGTATCAGTAAAATCTCATTTACGGTTGAAGCTACCTCCGCAACAAAAATGGAATAACCAGCTGTGATTTTTGGTTGATATTTTGAGCTGAAGTACGAATGCATGCCATGACCGGACTCATGAGCTAGTGTAAACACACTGTCAAGATCGTCACGGTGATTCAGCAATATGAATGGATGCACACCGTAAAGTCCCAAGTTATAGGCTCCAGACCGTTTTCCCGGTGTTTCCCTTACATCATAATAGCGGTTTTCCTTAAAGCTTTTTAGGATTTCCACATATTCCTCACCTAATGGCTTCAACGCATCGATCATTAATGCAAATCCATCATCATAGGTAATGTCTTCTTTAGCGCCTTCAACAAGTGGCACGCTTAAGTCATATGCACGCAATTCATCCACACCCAATACCTTTTTGCGCAAAGCGATATATTTATGCATGGGTTCGATATTTTCTTTTGTGGACGTGATCAGATTATCGTACACTTCTTTTGGCACTTTGTCCCCGAATAGGGATTTCTCTAAAGCGGATGGATAGTTCCGAAGCTTCGATAAGTTGACATTATTTCTTATTGCCGTTGAAAGAGTGGAAGCTATTGTATTTTTTAATTGTAGATAAGGTTGGTAATAAGCCAAATAGGCCTCTTTCCGCTTTTCTCTGTCATCATCTTCTATTAATTTTGAATACATTCCGCGGGTCAACTCTACTTTTTGACCTTTTTCATCTGTCACTTCACCGAATTTAATATCCGCATTGTTAATCATCCCGAAAGTTTTTTGCGGAGCTGAAAATGCATCACCTATTTGGGAAAGTACTTCTTCCTGTTCCTTCGATAACACATGGGCTTTATAACGGTATGAATCAAGTAAATCTTCCTCAAAGTATTTTAATCCCTCTACTTCTGCTATGTATCTTTTAAGTGTTTTTTCATCTAAGCCTAGTAAGAATGGCATAAAGAAGGCAGATGCACTGCTAATCTTTCTGCCTAACTGACCTGCTCGGTCAAGTAGTGCCTGAGATGAGGTGACACGGGTATCCAAATCCGCTTGGAGCATGGCAAATACATAGAGTTTATTATAGGTATATCCGATTTCTTCACTTAAATGTAAGTAATCAAACAACTCTTGAGCTGTATGAATATGACCGTCAAAAGCCTTTAATGTATCAGTTACAGTAAGGACTTCTTGAAAATCCTTCTCCCAATCATCTTGGTTTTTATAAATATCAGTAAGATTCCACGTTTCTTCCTGTTTTACTTCTTCACGTGTCTTGAATGTTTTCATGATAACACTCCCTTTCATATCCCTTATCCTCTTATTATAAGCGACTTTCCGGAAAACCTGCACAGAAATGCATTGTTGAGGATTTTTATTTTTTTATTGTTAATTGGATTAAATCTCACTATCTATTTCAAGAAGCAGATAATGAAAAAACGAGAGCATCTTGCCCTCGTTTACTTGGAATCTTTATGATGAAACGGACATTTCCCAAGGATTGGTTCGCTATCATCACCTATGAAGAATTGTTTCCATTCATTGTGGTTGACATCTCCATAATGACTGATGTCTGGATGCGTGGGCAGGTTATCCCACTTTTCGACTCGTTCCCTTACCTTTTCACGTGACATGATTCCTCCCTTTTCCGTTCCTTCTAACCCTTCAAATATCATTCGAGGTTGAAATCCTAGGACGAGGCTATTACCTAAATCACGCGTTTTACGCTGTTTATATGCCGGTGCATTTCCAAAAATAAAGATGGGTTCCCCTGCAAAATGAAAGTCCCACAGATAATGTTCAGGATCCTTTGGCTTCTCTATAGGCCAAGGTGTATGATCATGGGCATGTAAATATTGAAGGATATCCCAAAATCGCTTACGATATAATTCCAAGTCACCTTCTTCTTTTTCCGGCTCCATGAAAACAAAAAGACCATGCCTAATATATGGAGGCTCCTGAAATAATTGCAGAAATTTTTCTACAGCCTTTGGGAGATTGGACCAATCTTCCTGAGTGATATATGCATAACGCAGTTCACCTTTATTTTCTGCCTTCATGCCAAAATAACAAGGAAAAGTCTTGTCTGTTACCGTATCATGGAAAGTTTGATATTCTTTAATCACCCATTGTGGTACTCTTTTTGGGTTCGTCATGTCTTCTTTCGTTAATAAACAAGAATTCGCAGTCAGCATTTCACTACTCCTCACAAATATTATTTATATTTATGTACCCGTTGCCTAAAAAGTAAAACGTCCGAGGTGACTGCAATTATTGACATTCCACGTTAAAATTTCCCTTTACCTTTCCTTTTGTTCGTTATTTGAAATGACAAATAGAAGAGTTCATATGAAAATTTTTCAATCAATCATTAGCATGAGCATATGATGTTTTTTTTACCTTTTGGACAGCCTAAAATAAAGGGGTGATAATCGGTGTCAAGAAGAAATAAAATCCTAGTAGAAGAAGCCCGAGCAGACCTTAATCAACTAAAAGCCAAAGTTGCTGGATCAAGAACCCATGAGGAGGCGAAATTTGAAGCTGCCAATGAAGTCGGCATTCCTTTAAAAAAAGGGTATAATGGCCAAATGACAGCAAAGCAAGCTGGTAAAATTGGCGGTCATTTGGGAGGTAATATGGTTAAGTCACTTGTTGAAATGGCCAAAGAAAACCTAAAAGTCCAAAAGTAATGTTATATAAAGTGTGGCTCCTCATTCCAGAATAATAAACATATCTTCCCCATCTTTAACAAAACTATATTAAACATGGTGTTCTGTTATTCCAAAATTTTAAAAAGGGGTCTGGAAATAAATCATTCCAAACCCCTTTTGATGAAGGCAAAATGTTTTTCCTAACATTCCGACCCATTTCTGTATGACTTCAAAATCTTAGAGAGTAACTTTTTCTTCAACTTTCGTAGTCCAACCCAATTCATCTTGAATTTTACCTGTTTGAATTCCAGTTAGCGTTTCATATAGTTTTTTGGATAGTTCACCCGTTTCACCATTTTGAACGACCATTTCTTCACCATTCCATAGGAATTCACCTATAGGAGAAATGACGGCTGCAGTTCCAGTACCGAATGCTTCTTCTAATTGACCTGATTTATAGGCATCATAGACATCCTGCATGGAAATTCGCTTTTCACTCACTGGAAGGTTCCAATGTTTTAACAATTCAATGATGGAATCGCGCGTGATGCCCGGAAGAATGCTACCATTTAAAGCTGGAGTAATAATTTCTCCATTGATTTTAAAGAAAACATTCATGCTTCCCACTTCTTCGATATATTTCTTCTCCACTCCATCAAGCCATAGAACTTGCGAATAACCAAGCTTTTCGGAAACCTCTTGAGCTTTAAGGCTCGAAGCATAGTTTCCTCCGGTTTTAGCTTCTCCAGTACCTCCATTCACTGCACGCGTAAAGGATGACTCAACCGCTATTTTCACTGGGTGAATACCTTCTTTATAATAAGAACCTACCGGCGACATGATGATGATGAATTTGTAACGGTCTGATGGAGAAACTCCTAAATAAGGTTCCGTCGCAATAATGAAAGGACGTATATATAATGATGTACCCTCTGCTCTAGGAATCCAGTCGTTATCAATACTAATTAACGTTTTTAACGCCTTCAATGCATAGTCGACATCTACATGAGGGATACATAAACGATCATTTGAACTATTTAAGCGTTGGAAATTCTTTTCCGGACGGAATAAGATAACTTCGTCTTCATCTGTTACATATGCTTTTAATCCTTCGAATACAGATTGTCCATAATGAAATATCATTGATGAAGGCTCTAATTCGAGCGGTTGATAAGGAACAATTCTTGGATCATGCCACCCTTGCCCTTGTGTATAGTCCATAATAAACATATGATCGGTAAATGTTTTACCGAACTCCAGCTGTTCAGCCTTTGGCTTTTCTTTCTTCGTTGTACTAAGCGTGATTTGCATGTCTTGTTCCTTCATTACCAAAACCCCTTGTTGAATATTTTTACAAGATTTCACTTCCATAAAACCTATCTTAATTAGTTTACTCCTATAAGGTTTCATAGTTCAAGACCTTATAACTAAATTTTCCGAATTTTTTAAATAAAATTTCGTTTTCATCTAATTTTTTCGTCATTTAGAGGAAAATCCATTCTATTATGTAAATTATTTGGTCATATCATTCCCTCCCATGCTATCGTTTATTGAATATTTATATGTTTTCAGCTAGCAAATTATCCAGTTTAATTGATTATTATCTCCTATCCCTACATATTAATTAAAAAAATTCTTTTCTCTCAATTTAATGGTGTGTATGTTTCTTCTATAAACTCTTTTACAAAAACACTCCCTTAATTAAGGCCTACTGTCATTTAATCTCATTTTTATTAAAAAAATTTAATTTAGTAGTTTACTAGTAAATAATAATCTTATATACTAAGGCAACGAGATAGATAAAATGCATATAACTTAACGAATCATAGATAAAACGCATGAATCTTTCTCATAACTGTGAAAAGGGGTACCAACATGACAAAAAACAGATGGTTAATCGCTTTATCAGCTATCGCTATCCACCTTTCTATAGGAGGGGCATATGCTTATAGTGTTTACAAAAAGCCCATAGTAGAAGCAATGGGCTGGTCAGAGACTGAAGTTACTTTAGCGTTTACTATAATGATGGCACTTGCAGGGACCTCTGCAGCTTTCTTTGGAAAGTTCGTAGAAAAAAATGGGCCAAGGAAGTCAGCCATGGTTGCCGCGGTACTATTTGGTTTAGGTCAAGCCGGATCTGGCGTGGCGATTATGATTGATTCGCTTCCACTTTACCTCCTTACCTATGGGTTTTTAAGCGGACTAGGAATGGGTATTGGTTACATATCACCAGTTTCGACCCTTGTTAAATGGTTCCCTGATAGAAGAGGACTAGCAACTGGGATGGCAGTGCTCGGTTTCGGTGCAGGGGCACTTATTACAGCGCCTGTTGCAGCTAGCCTTATGCAGTCTGTAGGAATATCTACTACCTATTATATTTTAGGTGCTGGATACTTCATCCTAATGTTTTTAGGTGCTTCTTATATTGCACCGCCCAAAGCAGGTTGGATTCCAGAAGGCATGAAACAAGACATCGAATCAGGAAAAAAGGAATTGAAAAAAGATTTAAGACAATCTACCGCGAAGGAAGCGGTTAGAACAAAACACTTTTGGATGTTATGGTTCATGAAATTGATCAACACTAGTGCAGGAATCATGATGATATCAGTAGCTTCTCCCATGGCTCAGGATGTAGTCGGGCTTTCAGTTGCTGGCGCGGCTACCCTAGTCGGTATCATGGGGATTTTCAATGGTGGTGGAAGACTTGGCTGGGCAGCCGCTTCTGATTACATCGGTCGTCCTAATGTTTTCGTCATTTTCTTCATCATCCAAATTGCGGCATTCCTATTACTTCCGACAACTACCAACTCCTTATTATTCCAAGGTCTGATTTTACTCGTTGTTAGTTGTTATGGAGGAGGGTTCTCTAACCTCCCTGCATTTGCCGGTGATTTATTCGGAACGAAAGAAATCGGTGCAATCCACGGTTATCTTTTAACAACTTGGTCTCTTGGTGGAGTTTGTGGACCTATGTTGGTAACTTATATCAGAGAAAGTACAAATAGCTACATTCCTGTGTTTTACGTTTTCGCAGTCTTGATCACGATTGCATTCGTCATCTCAATAATGCTTCGTTTAGATATCAAGAAAATGAGAAACGCACAGGAACAACAAGGATTCAAGGCTACAGTGGAAAAGATCTCCTGACATGAGCCTTGATTCATCAACTGAATAAGCTAAAAAAGGCATTATCGAAGCAGGCCCTTTGGGCAACATGCTTTTGATAATGCCTTTTTAGCTGCCTGAGGATTACATCCTTTACCAAGGCACACTATGCATCTGGTTATTTTTTCATTATTTTATTTTTTCGATATATTTATTATTCTTTCTCAAAACCCCCAAAATCCCATTAAAATCTATCTTTTTTTTAAAAAAAAATAAAAAAATGTTATTTTGTTATAGAAAAATCTAAATAGAAGTGTATAATAACTGATGGTATTGTTTATATGGTAAGTAAGTCCTTGCCTCTTAACTACTAAAAAATAAAAAATAGAGAAAGTATTTTTCAAGGGGGAGCAAAATGAGTTATAACAACCCGCAACAAATGGCGCAAATTGCAATCAATGCAGGGAAAAAGAAAGCCACGTTGCCACTAAGAAGCATTTTAATTTTAGGATTCCTTGGAGGCGCGTTTATTGCCTTAGGTTTTCTATTTTACATCCGCGTTACGGCCGGATTACCGCCAGAATGGGGTACACTGAATAATCTTATAGGCGGATTAGTTTTCCCGCTAGGATTAATCCTTACGGTCGTTGCAGGCGCAGAATTGCTAACAGGAAACATGATGGCAGTCTCCATGGCAGCACTTGCTAAAAAGGTCACTGTTAAACAATTGACAATTAACTGGATTTTAATTGCCGTTACAAACCTAATAGGCTCCGTCTTTGTCGCATACGTATTCGGACACCTTCTTGGTTTGACCGAAACAGGGGTTTTCCTGGATAAAACCATTGCAGCTGCCAACTCAAAGGTTGATGCAAGTTTTATTGAATCTTTCATTTCTGCAATAGGATGTAACTGGCTTGTAGCATTGGCTATTTGGATGAGCTATAGCGCAGAAGACACTACTGGTAAAATTGTTGGTTTGTTCTTACCAATTACAGCCTTCATCGCTATTGGATTCCAACACGTTGTAGCCAATATGTTCATCATTCCAGCTGGTATTTTCGCAGGTGCACTTACTTGGGGAGATTATATCATGAATTTCATTCCGGTATTTCTAGGTAACGCTGTCGGTGGGGGAATATTGGTAGGATGTCTTTACTACGGTGCTTTTGGACGTTCTGAAAAACAACCCGCAAAAGAAGTACAAAGTTTGAAAAAGTCATCATAAGGTTCGGATTAGATCTCCATTTTACATGGAGGTCTTTTTTTTATATAGGCTTTGTTATAGTTTAAGTTAAATTTTGATTTTAAAAAAGTAGAACTTCTTAAAAACGGAAGTTCTATTAAATTATTTATTTAGTTCTTCGGTAAGAATGTTGATGGCTTCCATAACTTCTTCAACATTTTCCTTGTCATTCATTTCATTTTTAGCGTGAAGTAATACTGGTCGAACTGACTCAACTGAACGCCCGAATATACATCCATTCATATCTTGGAACCATCCAAGTATGAAAATGATGGGATATGCGACATCTTGATGGGCGTAAAAGTGCTCTGTTTCAATGACCACCCCGCCATCTGGTTCAACTACTCCACTTGTTAATGCAAAACTAAGACACTCAACTTCTACCGTTTCTCCATTAGATAAGGTGATTTTTCTCAAGTGTTTTCCCCCGAGCGAAAAATAGTATAGTTTACTTATTCCAGATATAACTCCATTTAGTTAAAAATATAGTTTATATCTCGAACTCAGATAACCTAATTGTACTATATATTTCTTTATTTGGAGTTAAACTCCCCTTAACTAGTATATCTTTCATTGTGACTTCTTCTTTGATGATGGATACTTTCTAACAGGTGAAACCAAGCGAGGTAATTATTTAGATATTTGGTTGCTACACCGTTAAATCGCTGTATCCATCCTTTAAGTCTGCGGTGGTAGTCACAACCGATGCTTTTCTGCTGGATTACGTTTTTGGATGAATTTAAGGATTTCAATTGCTCTCATAGTTGTCACCCATTCATATTTGATAATCCCATCATAGAACATTCGTTCCTTTAAAGTGAATATCAGACCTTTAACAGAGCCTTTATATAAAATATTCAAGAATTTGTCCATTCATTTCTACTCTATCGAAAACCACTGAAAATGGCATAAAAGTTTAGTATAGCGTCAATCAAGGGAAATAGTGATAGTAAAAGTAGATGTAGAAGGGGGAATTCAATTGTGTGGATAAACAAACCTTTTTTTAAATATGCAACAGGGATTATTTTAACCATACTGATCATTGTATTACTTGGTAAGATAGAATATGTTTTTAGACCCATTCAAAATATCATTGCGGCCGTATTTTTCCCCATCCTATTAGCTGGATTGTTATATTACATATTAAGGCCGGTTGTTCAATTTCTAAGCAAGTTCATTCCTAAAACTTTGAGTATTTCCTTAGTTTTTCTGATAATATTTAGTGCAATTGGTTATGGCAGTTACTTTGGAAGCCCAGTTCTCGTTGATCAATTCCAAAAATTATCGGATCAATTCCCAGGTAAAGTCAAGGAACTTTCTGAACAATCCGAAGATGTCGAACATGTGATAGAGAAAAATGATTTTGGCATGGTAAATATAAAAACCCTAAAAGAGAACTCCGTAACCTATTTTAAGAATTTTTCAGATAAGATCATGGTAAATATCAACACCATTTTCACTACAGTAACAAGTGTTCTAACTGTTATAGTCATAACCCCGTTCATTTTATTTTATTTTCTGAAAGATGGCGAAAAATTAAGGCCGTTCTTATTAAAGTTTATTCCAAAAGAAGTGGAGGCAGAGGGAAACACTATATTAAAAGACGTCGATAAGACTCTATCGACCTATATTATCGGCCAATTCATCGTATCAATCGTAATTGGGGTCTTATTATATATCGGATACCTCATCATTGGACTCGATTATGCATTAGTATTTGCCCTTATAGCTATGGTATTTACGATTGTACCCTTCCTAGGCCCACTGATAAGTGTACTTCCAGCTATTTTCATCGCTTTGCAAACAGATGTTGGTTTGGCGATAAAAGTCACCGTTGTCTTTATAGTGGTTCAGCAAATCGAAGGTCACCTGATTACTCCAAACATTATGGGAAAGAGACTTAACATTCACCCATTAACGATTATCTTGCTGCTCCTCGTTGCCAGTTCAATATATGGATTCATCGGTATGTTAATTGCAATTCCTGTTTACTCAGTCCTAAAAACGACCATCGGTAACTTTAGGAAGTTTTATAGATTGAGAAAGAAACGAACATAAATATATATGTTCTAAGAAGTGAGGGCCCATTATTGGTCCCTCTTTCTGAGGTTTTTTTCCATAGACTATTCCCATACCTTCGCTAGATTGCTCTTATCGTGGTTTCTTTAGTACTTTTTTTACATATCTCTTAATCCTTGCTTTTAAACTATTCTTCTTAACAGTTTTAGGTTTACTCTTTTCTTTCTCTTTCTCAATATAAATATTCCCTTTATCAATAGCATTTTTTTCGGCCAATACCAGACCTAAATCGGAATTGTATTCCTGATTTAAAACAACCTTGTACGGAATCTTATATTGATTAGATAATTTAATGTATTTCCCTAAGTACTGATAATCCATTTGACCATTCAGAAGTAAATTAGCCCGTGGATATTGTTTCATCCTATTTTCTATTTCTGGATATAGATTGTTTTCAAAGACTTGTGATTTTGTTAATACGATAATGACTCTTTCCCGTAACGTCCCAAGAAACTCCCTACGTTCACCCGGCTTGATTTCTTTTGTTCCATAAATTCCTTGTTCGAGGTAATCCTCCACTTTGCGAGACAAGTATTTTTCACCTCCTACATTCCTTCTTCATTATATGTCATTTTCCCTCTTATGGTGCCCAATTTCCTGTATGCTTCTAAATAAGTATGTATAAAAAACATGAAATTTAACCTCCATTCTTAAAGAGGCGTTAGTACTATGTAGAACTTTAAGAACAAAAAACTGTGAGGGATAAAAACTCTTAGCAGTGATAAACTAAAAATCCAATGACTAGTAGAATGATACAATTTTATACATTTAGACACTTTTCCCCAACTAAATTTATGAATTTCATGTTATAATTTACAAATAAACAGATGTTGATTTAAGCTTGATCACACACTACATATAAGGAGGAAATACAGATGTATGATGGACTTCTCTTAACGATTATTGAATCAGTTTTTGTTGTCGGAACTATTTCCATGTTTGTTATTTTAGGATTTGTAAAGGGCCGCGTTTTTTAATTTCCACTACTATTCATTCTATTCTCACATGCCTGATTACTTACTCTTGTAAAATTGGTAATCAGGTTAAACTTATTTACAAAAGAAAAAAGCATATCCATTGCGGCATGCTTTTCTTTACCAATTATCCGTCTTATCTAATAACTTATCAATGTCAAATGTATAGAGATGAACTGGAATTGATTCTTCGGCCATTTCTTCAGTAGCTAGTAATAACTTATCAATGTCTATAGTAGCCAAATAAACTTCCTCCCTTTTTTAGTAACCTATACCCGATATTTTTATATACTAAACATTACGTTTTGATTTTTATTTTTTTGGGGGTATATTCAACTGTTTATACAAAAGACATTATTAAGAATTCATAGGACTTGGATCATCTTGTTCTGCTGGGGCAAGTGATTGAATTAATTTCACCAACTTATATAAAGTCCCGCTGCAGATGATGGCACCAGGGATATTATGGAATATTGATTTTTTGTTAATATGATAATTCTCTTTTTCAGGCGAATACACAACTATTTTTTTATTTGAAGAAAGGGCATGTCCTAGTTCATAAAGGTTTCCCTTTCCCGCAGTAAGAAAGATTAACATAAAATCCGCTTCATCTATTCCTTCCTTTTCATAATCCCCTAAACTATTAGTGGTTTCTTTATTACCATTCTTGTCAAAAAGATTCCACTCATTTACACATGAGAACCCCTTTGCATTCAATTTCTTTATTAATGATTTAACTTGCTTTATATTTTTTTCATCCGATGCTATATAATACTTCACTAATACACCTCCATATTATTGATACTTTTTACCTATATTATCTACACTATACATATTCGTTATAAAGAACTCAATATCCTTTCAAAAATAAAAATAATTGTATCTATTCTCTATATAAATCGGCTAGTATCAATAACACCATTGATGCATCAAGTTAATATGACAAAACTAAGCTATAATTTCTTGGTCTCCCAGTGGATATGAATACTTTTCTACCTAAGAATGATTAAACGAAGTAATTACCATTTTTCAATAAATTCGAAGAAAGACAGGCATGATAGCCTATTTAAATAACCCCTCATACATCTTATTCCTAAATGCTCGCCATTTGAAACCGTTAAAGTGCGAAGCTCTACTACCCTTTCGGAGGTACGTTCAAAAAGAACCTCTGCCATTCAAAATGAATTGTCATTATACTTTCCATAACCGTAGATTAAATACAGGAATCCCTTTTTCACACAGAAAAAAAGCCTTATCCTCTCCGTAGGGTAAGACTTTGTCTTTCTTTTTCATAAGTAATATGTTCAATTTCAATGCGAAATGGGTCAGCCTCGCAAATATTAATTCCTCGATCTACATTCACTTTTTCCATTTTAGTTGCATCAGGGATTAGTTTCTTTGAATGGATAAAATGTTCGACCATCGAACACAATAGTTCTTGAGCACAAGCTAGAGCGTCGCCCCTATCTCTTCCGCTAACGGAAGATGTGAAACCCTTTCTCTTAAAATCAGGAAAACACACTTGAATTGAAAATGAATCCATGATTAAAGGGTGCTTTTCATAATAAAAAACAGCAGGATACTTAAATATCTGATTGGACAAAAACAACATCCCCCCTTAATATTTAATTCATGTCAATCATAACATATTTTCCCAAAATAATCCTTATGAAGTATTTCCTTTATCTTCATATTTTCAAATTAGATAAGTAGAATTATCGCTATTTTATGACGGAATAGAAAATAAGAGGATAATAAGGACTATGATCATATTAAAAATGATCCCCATAATACTGCATACTTTTCCTGCTGTCGCCAAATTGATACCAGGCTCTCCCGAATGTACAATTTCTTTTGTACCATTTGAAGCAAAAATCAGACCTAATATCCCTAATATAACTCCGATAAAGGGAATGAGAAGGGATAGAATTCCTAGGATTAAAGAGGCTAGTGCTTTGCTATTGGTACGCTTAATTTCAGACAGCTTTTTCACCTTCTTTCCTCTTCATATGTATACGATTTTGAAATGCATATGATTCACATTATCGCTCATTTCGAGTCCCCTCCTATGGAATAGAAAGAAAAAATAGCTGAGATATGATAAAAACTCCGACTCAAATATGAGTCGGAGTTTTTAAGTACGTTTTAATTCTAGTCTCCTGGCCACTAAAGATAAGCTAAAATTAACGGCAAAATACATTAGGGCTACTAAAATTAAAATTGGAATCAAGAAATTTTGACCTTGCCCATAGATGATTTGCCCTTGATGGGTCAATTCTGGCAAAGAAATCACTACCGCTAATGAGGTGTCTTTCAATAGAGAGATGAATTGGCTCACTAGAGGTGGGACCATTCGGCGTAGTGCCTGCGGAAGTATGATATGTATCAAGGCTTGCACATAACTTAAACCAGATGAACGAGCTGCCTCCATTTGTCCTTTATCAACTGATTTCAACCCACTTCGTATTACTTCGGATATCATGGCTGATTCAAAAACGGTCAAAGCAACAATCGCAGCTGGAATAATTTCCAACTTAATTCCTACTTCAGGCAACGCTAAATATGTAAAAAGAATGATTAACAACAATGGTAAATTACGAATGGTTTCAACGCCGACAGCTAAAATTTGTGATACAACTGGTATCTTTGCATAACGTAAAATGCCGACTAGTCCCCCGATGATAAAACTTAAAATGATAGATACAAAAGCCACCTGAATCGTTACCCAAAAACCTTCTAATAAAAACTTTAAATGATCTGGTGTGTATGCTCCTAAAAAATCCATGTCTTATACCTCCCTTAATTACTCTTAGCCAGACGTTTTTCTAAATAACCAACGCCAAGGCTTAAAGGAATGGTAAGAATTAAATAAAACGCTGCTACGAAAATGTAAACATCGAACACTACAAAGGTTCTTGAGGATATTAAATCACCGTGATACATAAGATCTAATCCAGCAACGACTGCTAAAATGGAAGAATTTTTAACGAGATTGATGAATTGGTTCCCAAGAGGGGGAATGACAATTTTCACGGCTTGTGGCAAGATGATGAATCTCATCGCCTGTCCATATGTCAGTCCTGAAGAACGGGCTGCTTCCATTTGTCCTTTCGATACCGAAAGAATGCCGGCTCTAATGGCTTCCGCAATAAATGATGATGTGTATATAGTCAAGGCTAACGTACCTGCATATAACCCACTTAATTTCAGGCCGAGGAAAAAGAAAAATGTGATGATCAATAAGGGTATATTCCGTATGAACTCCACATATGCGGTCCCAAGCCAATTCAGAGGCTTAATCGGAGCAATTCTCATGATAGCAATAAGCACACCAAGGATTAAGCTTGATACTAAAGCAATTAAACTAGATATGATTGTATTTTTAAAACCCATTAAATACATATCTAAATTCTCTGTCAAAATGGAGAAATCAAGCAAGACATCCACTCTCCTCTAACTAATCAGGATGAGCAAATTGCTCATCCTGACAGATCCAAATATTATTCTTTTAGTAGGTAAGTAAAAATCCTATTTCTTCTTACCACATGTAAATGAATACGTTATTGCTTAATCCACTTATCATGAATTTCATCATATTTCCCGGAGTCTTTAATTGATTTAAGAGCTTTGTTCAATTCATCTACAAATTTTTCATTTCCTTTTTTAACTGCAATTCCATATGGCTCATCCGTAAATGTGCCGCCAACAAGTTCGTAATTTGGATCTTCATCAGCCATACCATAAAGTATGGAATCATCTGTCGTCAATGCATCACCTTGACCTGATTTAAGTGCTGCGAATGCTTCCGAATAATTTTCGAATTCCAAAACATTTGCTTCGGGAGCTTTTTCGCGGATATTTATGGCTGAGGTAGAGCCTTTTACAGCCAACACCTTTTTACCTTTTAAATTATCAATACCTTTGATGTCACTTCCTTTTTTAACAAGTAATGATTGTCCAGCATCGAAATAGACATCAGTGAAGTCAACTTCTTTTTTACGTTCTTCCGTAATGGTCATAGTCGCAACAATCGCATCGATATCCCCATTATTCAATAAAGGCATTCTTGTTTTAGACGTTACTTCTTTGAATAATACTTTTTCTTCATCACCAAGGATCTCCGCTGCAAGTGCTTTCGCAATGTCGATGTCAAATCCTTCTACCTCTTTTGTATTTGGGTTTTTCAATCCAAACAGACGCGTATCATTCTTTACCCCGAATACGATTTTATCGTTATCCTTAATTTGAGTTAGAATATCTTTATCTTTGTTGCCGCTTCCACCATCTTTACCTTCATCAGAATCCTTTTCCCCGCCACAACCTGCTAATAGTATGACAGCTAGTACTGAAAGCAATGATAATTGTAACCATCTCTTTTTCTTCAACATGTAAATCCCCCCTATTTTTTATTTAATGATTTAATATACGGCTGAGAAATAGACGCGCCCTCTCTTCGTGAGGGTTTTCGTAAAAATCAGCCGGTATTGCCTCCTCCAAAATCCTGCCCTCATCCATGAATACGATTCGGTCCGCCACTTCACGGGCAAATCCCATTTCGTGTGTGACCACGACCATCGTCATTCCTTCTAGAGCAAGCTTTTTCATCACATCAAGTACCTCGCCGATCATTTCTGGATCCAAGGCTGAGGTAGGTTCATCAAACAACATGATTTCTGGTCCCATTGCCAGTCCTCTGGCAATGGCAACACGTTGCTGCTGTCCACCGGAAAGCTGTGAAGGATAAGAATTCGCCTTATCCGAGATCCCGACTTTTTCCAAATACTTTTGGGCAATTTTTTCCGCTTGCGCATTCGTTTGTCCTAAAACCTTCTTAGGTGCCAACATAATATTTTCCAATACGGTTTTATGAGGGTAAAGATGAAAATGTTGGAAAACCATACCGATGTTTTGGCGCAACTTATTAATGTCTGTTTTTTTATCCGCAACATTCATCTCATTGATGGACAGCGAACCTTCCGATATCGTTTCTAAGCGATTAATACAACGAAGAAGCGTACTTTTTCCTGATCCAGATGGACCGATTACTACGACCACTTCTCCCTTATTAATTGTTAGATTAATATCTTTCAATACATGAAAATCACCAAAATACTTATTAACCTGATCAAAAACTATCATAACTAATCCTCCCTAGCCTGCAACATTTTTCAAAAAAACAAAAATAGTCCAAATAATCTGAATTAAAATGCGAAAAATGCAATAATTTTGATACCGGCCATCTTAGTTTACTTCATTCTATACCTATGTATAATTTTCTTAAGAGAGAACTCTTCTGAAAGTTATATCAAACTATTAATTCTAAAAAAATTCATTTACTATAACACTTTTTATTATATCCAATTCTTCATATAATTTCCATAAAAACTTATATTTGTTATTTTTTCTACCTTATTCATTTTTAATAAAGTCGAATTTTATCATATTTCGTACAGAACAACACGTTTTTTAGACTAAATGAAGGAGTGCTGCTCTAAATAGATCTTTTTCTAGTAAAGTAATGGAAAAAGGAGGGGCAGAAATAATAAATCGTTTCTGCCCCTCCTTTTTATACCCCTTCAGACTCCTTGTTCTCACCATTTATTCCTTTATAATAGAATCCTCAAATGGTGCTGAAAATAAACCCTTTGGACCTAGCATATCTGTTTCTGACTCTCGCTCATCACCTTTGACTTCATAAGAACCCGCAGGAAAGAAATCAAATAATTCACTATCCTTATGTAATTCCAGAAAGTACTCAGAAAGCTCATCCATAAGTTGCTGATATTCTTCGTGTTCGATGATTTCACCGGACTCATCAATTCGAAAATTCATATTAATCGCATCCTGTAGCCGTGCATGGTTCGAGGCTGCAATATATAAATCTACGTCTCCACATTCCATACATAACAATTCTCCTTCTTCCCTTGCCTCTTCATAAGAATTTCGAACCATTTGCTTAAGAATACTATCTATTTCATTAAGGTTATCTAGTTGTCGTATAGTCTTCATCACACAATCTCCCCCAAAATCTTAAAAATATTTTTTCGATTTATTACGTTTTATCTACTGCAAGGAAAATAGAACTAAAAACTATGTTACTACCTTCAATTACAAACGTTTTGTTGTTTTTTCAATTCATGTGCAACACGGAGGTTAGCCTACCGGTATAATTGTATACCATAATAATAGCATGATAGGAGAAAAGAAGAAAAAAAACCTGTACTCAAGTACGTACAAGTTTCGAGATGCTTATTCATATCTCAAGGATTCAATCGGATTCATTTTGGAAGCCTTATTCGCCGGTAAAATTCCGAAAACAATGCCTATTGTCATGGAAAAGGCTACACCGCCAAGGACAACCTGCCAAGAAATAAGAGAGGGAAGCCCCGCAAAGAGAGAAATTAGCGTGACAACGATCCACCCTAAAACGATGCCCAACAATCCACCAATCAGTGTTAAGATGATCGATTCAATTAAAAATTGAGTTAGTATCTGTCTCCTTGTGGCTCCTAGCGCCAAACGAATGCCAATCTCTCTAGTCCGTTCCGTAACGGATACAAGCATGATATTCATTACACCAATCCCCCCCACGACGAGCGAAATGCCTGCAACAGAACCGATTATCAAAGTCATGATCCTGGTAATTTGACCAATTGCCGAAGCGATTTCTTCCATATTTATAACTTGATATGATTCCCCTGCATTGTGAATTGAATTAAGTTTGGCAGAGGCTTTTTTACCGATAGTGTTCAATTGATCAGTATTTTCTGCCTGCAACAGAATAGAGGTCACATCATTTTTACTGAAGACCGTTTTCCATGTATTAGATGGCATATACAATTGCACTGTATCAAAAGCAAGGAGCCCTGTTGATTTTTCCATTACTCCAATAATTTCAACGGGTTGCGTTCCAATCCGAATGACTTGTCCAATTGGTGATTTCCCATCAAATAAATCCTCTTGCATCGTATGGCTTGCAATGGCAACTCGCGCTCCACCCAAAAAGTCAGCAGAAGTGAAATTTCTTCCACTGGCCACATTAAGTCTATTTAAATCCAGAAAGGCATCATTTATGCCTACCACAGAACTATCGATGGATTCCTGTTTGTGGCTAACTTTTGTAAACTCTGAACTTGAAGCAACCACCCGTTTAACACCGTTAAGATTTTCAAGTATTCGGATATCTTCCTGATTAAAAGCAGCTTCATAGATAATATTCGGATTCGACTGCATTTCTTCCTCTGAGGGCTGATAAAATAATTCAACCGTATTACCCGGACCTACAATTTCCGATTTCAGCATCGCTTCCCCACCTTGCCCTATTGCAACTACGATAATGACAGCGGCTACTCCAATTATGATGCCCAACATCGTTAACATAGAACGCAATTTATGAGCTTTTAGAGAACTCAAAGCCATCGTGACATTTTCGAATACACTCATTAATCCTCCCCTCTTTCTATGAGGGTAGCAGGAAGAATTTCACCGTCGCGTACAAATATGGTCCTAGAAGCGTATTCGGCAATTTCGGCTTCATGTGTTACCACAACAATTGTGACTCCCTCTTCATTCAACTTCCTGAATTGTTCCATTATCGCCACACTCGTGATTGAATCTAGTGCACCAGTTGGTTCATCCGCTAAAATTAATTGGGGTTGTGTGACAATAGAGCGTGCAATAGCAACACGCTGTTTTTGCCCTCCAGAAAGAGCATTCGGTAGATGACTCATTCGGTCTTCAAGTCCCACCTTCTTTAATGCTTCTTCTGAACGGAATTGACGTTCTTTTTTTGAAACGCCGGCATAAATCATCGGTAGCTCAACATTCTTCCAAGCAACTAGTCTTGGTAATAATTGAAATTGTTGAAAAACGAATCCTATGGATGTATTTCGAACCCTAGCCAATTCGTCTTCTGAATAACCAGAGATATTTTGGCCCGAAAGCCAATACTCTCCAGTTGTTGCTTGATCTAAACATCCGATTATATTCATCAATGTGGACTTTCCCGAGCCTGAAGGTCCCATAATCGCAACGAACTCTCCATTTTCAATGGAGACATTCACGTTTCTCAACACATGGACATCCTCTTTACCTAATTGATACGTTTTTGTTATTCCTTTTAACTCGATCATTCAACCGTCACTTCCATTCCTTCTTCAATCTTATCCGAAGGATTGATAACAACTCGGTCATTTTTGTTTATGCCTTTGATTACTTCGATTTTTTCTCTGGAAATGATACCAGGCTTTATTTCCTTCCTTTTTACGAATTTCCCGTCCACCATATAGACGAACATACGGTCACCCTCATCGATAATCGCATCCATTGGGAGTACAAGTGCCTTCTTTTTATCTGTTTCAATTTCCATGAAAAGCTGAAAACCAGGCTTTAAAACATCCGTTTCACTTATTAGTTTAGCCGTTACTGGATATTGGACAGCCTGGGAATTCCCTTGACTGAGATCTGTTTTCTGAGGAAGGGAATGTATATTCACAATTTCTCCTTTCCACTTCTCATCCTCAACGGCATCAGAACTAAAACTCACACTTTGCCCTTTCTTTATTTTCAATGTGTCGTATTCAGAAAGAACTCCTGAAACTAGCAAGTTACCAAGATTGCCGATTTGGATAAGAGGTTCAGCCGTACCTGTTACAGCTAAGGACTCTACTTGTTTACTTACGGTGAGCA
The DNA here is from genome assembly GCF_044761765.1 of Peribacillus sp. NPDC097284. Taxonomy (NCBI): domain Bacteria; kingdom Bacillati; phylum Bacillota; class Bacilli; order Caryophanales; family Bacillaceae; genus Peribacillus; species Peribacillus sp. NPDC097284. Next base: position 284,379 of record NZ_JBIWCZ010000003.1, on the reverse strand, counting down.
CGACACCATCCACCTTACTCTCCACTTTCAGATCCCGTATCTGTTCATTCAACTGTTTTTCCTTCAAAAGCACCTGTTTCAACTCAATATCTGCTAATTTTGTATCCGTATCAATTTGATCGAATTCTGGTTTTAATTGTTCTTCTGCTCTATCATCCCCAACTTGTTTACTTAGTTGTTTTTCCTTTTCTTCAAGTTGTTCCTTCTGCCTTTTTAACTGATTGATTTTCAAATAAGCAGATTCTTTTGATAGGTTGTTTTGTTCTAATTCAGATTCTAACTGAGGATTTTCATAAGTCAGCAGAAGATCACCTTTTTTCACTTTCTGACCTTCTTTGACTTCAACCTTTTTAAGTTCTCCCTTTTCTGTGGAGAAATAAACCGTCTGTTGATTTTCCATCGCTACACTACCTGGAATCATGATGGTGGAAGAAATATCCTCCATTTTGGGAACTATCACCGAGATCGATGGTCCTTTAGCCAAAACCTGCCGGTAAACGCTAACAGTGACCATTATTACAATGAGTAGACTGACTCCTATAATGATCCATTTCTTTTTCATTACATGCCACTAATTCCCGAGAATAAACTACCGATGAACGCCATACCTATTTGAAATAGGAAAAAAATAATAGCTATCGTCACAGCTACTCCCTTAGAGAGGTTCGCCACTTTATTTAGACCAATGGCCATCAAAACAGTGGCCCAGATGGTAAAGACCTCAAAGACTCCCAAAATCTTAGAATCCGAGTTCAGTAAACCTGCCAAACTCGTAACATACACTTCAGGATTTCCACCAATCAGCAAACGTATAAGTCCGTTTAAAAAAAGTCCTATAGCTGTGATTAAATAAATAAACGTCTTCATTGAAAATATTTGTTTAAAACTCACTTCTGAATTTGCGATTTTAGCCACTGCTAGCAAAACAGCACTGGAAATTAGAACCGATACCACTGGTGAAAGAACACCGGTAATAACCATGGTAACCAAAGTAACCATCTTAACAATTTCAACTTGCCCTGAAGGAACTTCTTCCCCAATTAATTCATTGATATCTAATGATAGACTTAAAAAATATGTACCAATTAAAAAAAGTAAAGTGATCAATAGCATTGGAACCCAAATCTTTGGCTTGCTTTTGATTCTTTCGAATTGTTCCACAGGACTTGTAATCATTCCAAACAAAGAAGGACCCTTTATCTGCTCCTGATTTAAATCTCCCAACCTTTTTTCCATATAAAAACACCTCTTCCTTGAATTTACTTACATTTATTCTACGAACAAATTTTCATTAAGTTTCAAAAAAGTATAAATGTAAACGCGGATGGACAACTTTTTAAAAAACTAAAATGGAGAAGTTGATGAATTCACGATTTTACCGAGATGACTCGCAATACATAAATCCTTTTTACCTCCCTTATTATTTCTTCTATAATAAATTTCTCAAGAATGAATGATTTAAAAAATTATTTTCAAAAATGCGTTCAACGATTTCCTAAATATGTTATATTATATATAAATTTCATGTTATGTAATATAACACAGCTTTTAAATATAAGTCGGAGGGGTGTTTTAGATGAATATAAAATTCATGGAAATGGCAGTGCAACTGGCTACTGAAAATGTGAAGAAACAAAACGGTGGTCCTTTCGGAGCCGTGATCGTAAAAGATGGGGTCATTATAGGAAGAGGCTGTAATAATGTCACTACGGCGCTTGACCCCACTGCACATGCTGAAATCCAAGCTATTCGCGATGCTTGTAAAAACCTGAACAGCTTTCAGCTTACAGATTGTGAAATCTATACTAGTTGTGAGCCCTGCCCGATGTGTATTGGTGCTCTTTATTGGGCACGACCTAAAGCAATCTATTATTCTTGTACAAAACAAGATGCAGCTCAAATCGGGTTTGATGACGATTTTATTTATCAAGAGCTTGCGATCCCAATGGAAAACCGCTCCATCGCCATGCATCGTATAGATTTCACCGACCATGATTTACCATTCCGCACATGGGAATCTCAAGCAGTTAAAGTGGAATACTGACAATAAGCCTAAGTCCAGATGAGGAGGAGGTCTCTTTGAAATCACACTTAATGAAAAAGAGAATGGACGTTGCAGCAGGTAGAATACCTGCTGATTACGTCATTAAAAATGGGAAAATCATTGATGTATTCAATGGGGAAATTTATACTGGCGACGTTGCTATAGTAGATGGTTATATTGCAGGTATTGGGAATTACGAGGGAATCTCTGAAATAAATGCCGCAGGTAAATACGTATCACCTACATTTATCGACGGACATGTTCATATTGAATCATCCATGGTACGGCCTTCTGAACTGGCCAAAGTTCTACTTTTACATGGAGTAACTTGCGTCGTGGCGGACCCACACGAGATCGCCAATGTATCAGGAAGGAAAGGGATACAATATATGATTGAACAATCGGATCACCTCCCTTTCGACTTTTACTTTATGATGCCATCTTGTGTTCCGGCAACTGACTTCGAGGATGCGGGCGCTGTTTTAAAAAGTGAAGACTTATATTCTTTTTACAAAAATCCGCGGGTGCTTGGTTTAGCTGAAGTGATGAACTTCCCAGCCGTATCCAATGCAGATGATGATATGATTCAAAAAATCATCGATGCATACAAGAATGAAAAAAAGATTGATGGCCACGCTGCCGGACTTACTGAACAGCAACTCAATGTATATATGGCTGCCGGTATCCAAACCGATCACGAATGCACCACCGCAAAGGAAGCAAGAGACAGACTACGGAAAGGAATGTACCTTATGCTTCGGGAGGGAACTGTAGCAAAAGACTTACGAAATCTGCTCCCTGCCGTTACTGAACAAAATTCCCGCCGTTGTTTATTCGTCACCGATGATCGCCACCTAGATGATCTTGTAACTGAAGGTAGCATTGACCACAATGTCAGAATTGCCATAGAAGAAGGAATCCCCGCTCTGACCGCGATTCAAATGGCAACAATAAATGCCGCCGAATGCTTCGGGTTAAGAGAACATGGTGCCATTGCACCTGGATATAAAGCCGACTTTCTATTATTCGAAGATCTCCAATCCATCCAAATTCAATCCGTTTTTAAAGATGGCAAACTAATTTCTAAAGATGGCCAGTTAGTGAACTTCCCTGAAGCCCCGAAACACAAGTTGGAGGAAGAATTAACACAGACGGTACACCTTCAAGATTTGTCAGATATAGATTTTCATATAACCTTACACAATGCCCTTGCCAACCTTATTGAAATCATACCGAACAGTCTAGTTACAAAACATATAATCGAACCGGTCGCTCTCAATCAAAATGGCCTATTTCAATTTTCCCCCTCCATGGATCACGTAAAGCTTGCTGTTATAGAACGGCATCAAAAGACAAAAAAAATCGGCCTTGGAATCGTCAAGGGTCTTGGCCTACAATCAGGTGCAATCGCCACAACGGTTTCCCATGACTCGCACAACTTAATTATCGCTGGTACGAATGACCAGGATATGCTGGTAGCTGCTGAGGAAATAAAAAAAATGCAGGGAGGATTAGTCATTATCCAAGATGGTAAAACTCTTGCCTCCCTACCTCTTCCGATTGCTGGACTAATGAGCACAGGGACGTATGCGGAAGTTTTACACAACTTAAAGGAAATGAATCACGGGTTATTGAAGATTGGTGCCAACAGACACTTTAATCCATTCCTGACGCTTGCTTTTTTAGCGCTTCCCGTTATACCTGAAATTAAATTAACAACACAAGGCTTATTTTTAGTTTCATCATTTCAACATATATCAAACCAAGCCAGTACATCTAAAAAAATCGAAACCATATAAAATCTTCACTAAACGAGTACCTTTTTCTGTTTCAGCAAAATTTTATTGTTAATTAAGATTCAACTCCATTAAATTCGGGGAAAGATATATGAGTTCATCGTATGTTAAAATAAACTCATTATCTTTCTAGGAGGGAATCAATATGGAAAATCCGAAACAAACCTTTACCGGATACATCGGTACTTATACGAAAGGAGACAGTAAAGGCATTTATCGTTTCACACTTGATAGTAACGAAGGGAAGATTACAACGCCCGTCCTTGCTGCTGAATTAAAGGATCCTACTTATGTAACGATTAGTGAAGACAAAAAACATTTGTACGCCATCTTAAAAGAGGCCGGTAGCGGCGGTGTTGCTGCATACTCTATTGATGAAGGATCAGGTGATCTTACTTACTTAGGTAAGGAGCTAACTCCTAATGGATCCTATTGCCACATTAGTATCGATAGCAAAAAAAATGTTTTGGTCACAGCCAATTACGGAGATGGGATTATCGAAGCTTACAAACTTAACCCCGACGCAACACCTGCTTCAGTATCATCCACGATACGCCATACCGGAATGGGACCTAACAAAGAGCGTCAGGAAAAGGCACATGCACATTATGCAGGCTTTTCACCTGATGAAAAATACATTGCCGTCGTTGATCTTGGAATCGATCAAATAAACACATATGGAATACATAATGGAGTATTGGAAAAAGTTAATAGTTTGGCAGTCACTCCTGGAAGCGGGCCAAGACACCTAACCTTCCACCCTAATGGAAAAATCGCTTATGTTATGACAGAACTTGCACCTGAAGTCATTGTATTGGCGTACGATTCCCAAAATGGAAGTTTTTCAGAATTGCAAACCATCCGGACAGTCCCAGAAAATTTCCGTGAAAACAATCAAGGAAGTGCGATCCACATATCTGCGGATGGGGAGTTCGTTTATGCAGCAAATCGTGGGCATGATAGCATCGCTGTCTTCCAAACCGATAAAAAAACCGGAAAACTAACCTTGGTTGAATTAGTTTCAACAGAAGGACACTGGCCACGTGACTTCGCCCTTGATCCTAGTGGGAAGTTCCTTGTTGCCTCTAATGAGGAATCAGGGACCTTGACGTTGTTTTCTCGAAATGATATAAATGGTAAATTAACGTTACTTCAAAAAGATATCCAAGTGCCATTCCCAGTTTGCGTGAAGTTTCTTTAAACCCTTTTCATACCATATAAAAAATAAAAGGATTGAAGCAGTGGAAGCTGCTCAATCCTTTTTGAGTTCATTATCCTGTAGGCTTCTTTCAATATAACATTCAAGAGAAACCCTAACCTCATGTCCATACATATTTTAGTTCGTAAAACAAACGTCTTTTTAAGTCCACTCACCTGCCATTTCGGGGAAATCGATAAATGGGTTGCGATTCCCTTGTACTTCGAATATGGCCTGATTACGATGTTTTTCATATAAGTTAACCGGAAAACGATGATGCCAGTCCAATAATAGATTGATATCGATATTCTCTTGATCAATAATCCCTTCATATCGCAGTAAAAAATACAAAGTGGCCCTCGCTACGATTCCTTTTCCATATTCAGGCTCAAATTTTCCTTTTTCAGCTTTGCCACATCCGGCTTTTATCCCTCGTACTTGAGGTTCTGGGGAATAGTCCACAAAGTCATGATAAGGGGAATTCCCGCGGCTACTATTACAAGTTGGCTCACAGGCAAATAAATGATGTAAGTCCCCTCTCATCGGTTCTTTTTTACTAAACCATGATTGAGGAACGACATGTTCACAATTAAGAGACATACTATTAACCTCAAAGGATTGACTTCCTTTCGTTAACAGTTCAAGAACTCGAATATCTGCTTCTATGACTTCGACAGGATCCATACCTTTACCGGAATACAAGCTTTTCAGCTTTCCATCTTCCTGAAGATCAACCCATGGATATAAAAAACGATGGGGTGAGTAACTCGGCTGGTTTACATGAGTACTTCTTAACAAGGAGTTTAAGTGTTCCCTAGTCCAGGGACCGCCAAGATAATAAATTTCCCGACTTTTCAAATCTTTTATTTCATCATAGTACTCATGGCTCACTTTATATTTTTTAAGCTCTGCTATAGATTGTTCTCGTTCAATTTCCAATCGTCTCAGCGTGTATCTCATCCCTCATCCCCCTCTTCATCAAAAACCGTTTTTTACCATATATATAGTTTATTTGGATTTACTGATAAAGAAAAGGTGCTTTAGAAGGGTCTAACGTAGAATTTTAATAAAGTGGGTAAGTATGGTTGCCGTCATTCCCCAAATGACACGGCCTTCATATTGGTAGAAATATTCTTTCGTCTGTCTTGGTTGCCATTTATAATTCTCTCCACCAACAACTAAATCGTGTGGAAAGTTTTCTAATGGCTCGACTTTAAAATTCACATGATATATCTCTGGAGGCTTTTCCATGAAAAACGAAAGTGGAACAGTAAAGACCGTTTCGACTTCAGATGGGTTGGGTGCCAATGGTTGATCACCTCGGATAAATCCCACATATGGGTACACAATCATCCCAAAAGGGGATACAAGATAATCGATTGGAAATACATTATATATATCCTCTTTTGCCACACCTAGTTCTTCGTACGTTTCACGAAGGGCAGCCGTCTGCTCATCCATATCAAGATGATCAATTCTTCCACCAGGAAAACAAATATCCCCCGGTTGCCTTCTCAATTGATGTGAGCGCTCTTCAAACAGGACGTGTATGCCATCCTCCTTTTCGATAAGCGGTACTAAAACTGCATATTTTGCAAAGTCCCCACTGCCTAAAATAACAGGCGTATGTAAAGTTAATTTTTTCGTTATTTCTTCATTGTTCATGAACCACACCTCTTTTGAGAGTTAATCATTTTTCTAGTTCTTGTCTACATACTTTTATTATGTACCAAAAAGACCATTTTTTTAAACCAAAAAAGTTGATAGCCCCTTCCATTCAAATGAAGTGCTATCAAACTATCAATTTAATAAAGAAAAATGGCCTGTATCTCTTTACTTTACAAGAGAGCTAACTTAACGCTAAGCACCCTTAAACAAAATATTTTTTATAGTATATCATTTCCAATGGCTAATAAACAAAAAGAAAGAACAGAATGAGATATCTTCTGTTCCGCCTTAATACATTTCCGTTTCTATCTTTAAAACTCAGCTAAAGTTCGCTTTAAGGTTGTTACGATGAAAGAATAATCCTCTTCGGTGATACTTAACGGGGGTGCTAGTGTCAATACATTATTAAAACCTGCTACCGTATCGCCATTTTTTCCGATGATCAATCCATTTTCCTTGCAAGAAGCAATAATTTTATTGATTTTGGATAATTCAATCGGTTTTTTCGTTTGCTTATCTTCTACAAGTTCAATTCCGACTAACAAGCCTTTACCACGTACGTCACCAACATTAGGGTGGGATTTCATTTCATCTAAATCCTGCAAAAGGCGAAGGCCTAGTTCTTTCGAGCGTTCAATCAAATTTTCTTTTTCATAGATTTCCATATTTTTTAAGGCGAGTGCGCAAGAAGCAGGGTTACCACCGAATGTATTTACATGCCGAAAACGGTCATAATCTTCTGTACCTACATATGCCTCATATATTTCCCGTTTGACAGCCGTTGCGGATAAAGGAAGATAGGCACTTGTAATCCCTTTTGCCATCGTAATGATATCCGGCTGTACATCATAATTCATAAAACCGAACTTCTTACCCGTACGACCAAAACCACAAATCACCTCATCTGAAATCAGCAAAACGCCATTTTTATCGCAAATATCTTTAACCTTCTTCATATACCCCTCTGGAGGCATAAGAATACCTCCACCTGTAATGATTGGTTCCATAATAACTGCAGCAACAGTTTCACTCAATTCCCATGTGATGGCACGTTCAATTTCAGAGGCACTTTTCTCTCCACTTTCGTCCTCTGGATTTCGATATGAATCAGGAGGCGTCACATGAAGAAAACCTGGAGCAAGCGGTTCGTATTTATATTTTCTCTGTGCCTGACCTGTTGCTGCCAACGCCCCCATTGTATTCCCATGATAGGACCTGTAACGAGAAATGAATTTATAACGGCCATGTTCCCCTTTTTGCTGATGATACTGCCTTGCAATCTTAAATGCTGCTTCATTCGCTTCTGAACCGCTGTTGGAAAAGAAAATTACATAATCACCGCCGAGCCAATCATTCAATTTTTCTGCCAGTTTAATAGCTGGAATATGACTATTCGTTAAAGGAGAATAGGGAAGTTCCTTTAACTGTTCATAAGCTGCTTCAGCAAGTTCTTCCCTTCCATATCCTACATTGACACACCATAAACCAGACATTCCATCCAGATAACGATTTCCATCAATATCAGTAATCCAAGCCCCTTTACCTTTTTCAACTACCATCGTTCCTGGATTTGGTCCAGCACCTTTCATATTATGCCAAATATACTTTTCGTCCATTTGTTGTAAATCCTTCAATTCTTTTTTAACTTGCATAATCCTCTGCACCCCTTTCTATTCTATAAAGAAAGGTCGAACCTGATATGTTTCGACCCCTATTTCGTATGAGTATTTAGCCATAAATCGCTTTTTTCTTTACGGTTGCTGGATCCCACTTTTTCATTCTTGACCTCTGATTCCATCCGAAAGATATTTCTTGTTTTCATTATATTTTTTAAACGGATTTTTTACATTAGACGTTTTGTAAAGTAAACGATTGAATATTTAAACATTTTGTTCGCCGTGATAAACCATCATGGTGAATATCAAAGTTTTTATCTCCTCTTCAAATTTCCCTCACATATAAATAGCCTATAAAAGGCACTATCATTGTATTCCCAAAGAAGTTTACGTATAATTCAGAAAAGTGAATTAGATGGGAGGGTTTAAATGAATAAGCGGAAAATCATTATAAGCCAGGACTTGAATGAACAGTTGCTGAATCAAATTAAAGAGTTGATTCCGGAGTGGAATATTATAATAGGGAGAAATCCAGCGATATGGAAGAATCATATTCATGAAGCTGAAATAATTGCAGGTTGGAAAGCAGAAATGAAGCAACCCATTATACAAGGGGAAGGAAAAAATTTAAAATGGGTACAGACATGGAGTGCAGGAGTAAATGCTTTGCCACTGGATATCCTTGAAAAAGATCATGTTCAGATTACGACGGCAAATGGAGTTCATGCCTACCCTATTTCTGAAACTATTTTCGGCTTACTCCTTGCTTTCACTAGAAAAATTGATACGTATGTTAAACAACAACAGAAAAAAAACTGGCATCACGCTCATATGAAACAGGAAATTCACAATAAGACTATCGGAATCATAGGGGTTGGGAAAATTGGTAAAGAAACGGCGAAGATTGCCAAAGCCTTCGGGATGACGGTCATCGGAGTTCGCCAGTCAGGTAGGCCAGAAGAATTCGTGGATGAAATGTTCAAACAGGACCAATTACAAGATGTTCTTCCTAAATGTGATTACGTAATCGTCACTTTACCTCTAACCTCTAAAACAAGGAATATGTTCGGCACAGATGAGTTCAACTCGATGAAGTCCTCTGCTTTCTTCATTAATGTTGGTCGTGGCCCAATCGTAATTGAAACCGAATTGATACAAGCCCTTGACGCTCATCAGATTGCCGGTGCGGGGCTTGATGTATTTGAAACTGAACCACTTCCAGAAACTAGCCGATTATGGGAGATGGATAATGTCATCATGACTCCACACACTTCAGGAAATACTGAATTTTACGATCAACGTCTAATTGAAGAAATCTTTATACCGAATTTAAAGAACTTCCTTTCTGGTGAAAGCCCTGAAATCAATTTATTAAATTATAAAAAAGGTTATTGACGGGATTTACCATGTAAATAAAAGGATCAATACTATATCCATTGCAAAATCCGACAGTATCTGTTATTCTTAAAAAGAATTATTTTTGTTCTTGAAGATTGATAAGTGAAACACTTTCCTTCTGAAAATTGAGCAAGGGTAGTAACACAATGTGTGGATTCACACTAGGAGGCAACAAAAATGGAACAAGGTAAAGTAAAATGGTTTAACGCAGAAAAAGGATTCGGCTTCATCGAACGCGAAAACGGAGACGATGTATTCGTACATTTCTCAGCTATTCAAAGCGAAGGCTTCAAATCATTAGACGAAGGTCAATCAGTTACTTTTGAAGTTGAGCAAGGTCAACGTGGACCCCAAGCTACTAACGTTCAAAAAGCATAATAATATCCATCATATATAATGGACTCTACTCGTAGAGTCCATTTTTGTTGTTGTTTTTTATAGAAATCAAAAAAACCCCATCAAATTGATGGGGTACACGAAACAAGTTTAGTAAATGGTAACCAAAGTATAACACACTAAGAACGGAAACCCTAATTATTCCGAAAAGTACAATAACAAGCCTGTTTACTTCATTATATTATCGAAATTGCTCCTATTCATTCGACACCCCATGGATAGAACGGTGGCATATCCGTACTGCTCTTCATCGTAAATTTTGCTTTCCGATTTTCCAGATAAGCTCCAATCCCTTCTTGTGCATCCGCTTGCTTCCCAGTCCAATGGAGCATCTTAGATTCAATTTTATGTGATTCATGGGGATGATTGGCCCCCAGCATCGTCCACATTAGTTGCCTAGATAATGTAACAGAAATAGAAGAGGTATTTACCGCTATCTCATTGGCAATTTTCATGGCTGTAGCCATCAACTGATCAGGCTCGACAACTTCGTTTACTAATCTTGCTTCATACGCTTCTCGTGCGGAAATCATTCTACCGGTAAACACCCATTCAGTTGCCTTACCCATGCCCACGAGTCTTGGCAGGAACCATCCACTACAGGCCTCCATCGTAATTCCCCGCTTTGCAAAATCAAAGCTCATTTCCGCATCAGATGAAGCAAGCCGGATATCCATCGGTAAAGTCATAGTGATTCCAATCCCGATAGCAGAACCATTAATTGCGGCAATAATTGGTTTTTTCATATCAAATATTCGTAATGACAAGACCCCACCAGCATCTCGATATTCCACTAAAGGAGTATGGTCCATAAATGTTTCCACGCCTTTTTCCAAATCCATACCAGAACAATACCCTTTTCCGGCACCGGTCATTATAATCGCCCGTACTTCATCATTTTCATCCGCTTTATCAAAGACTTGAATCAGCTCTTGACACATTTTTTCATTAAAAGCATTCATTCTTTCAGGGCGATTGAGTGTAATGATCATAACATGATCAACAATTTCAGCTTTTATTGTAGAATACACTTTTATTCCTCCTTATCTCACAGAGCATAAAGACACCGAATAATATTTTTACATATAATAACATTTTATATGTTTGATTTCCCAAAAGATAGAATTAAGTATAAGAGTCCTTAATCTTTTCTGTCTATTTAGTTGAGATTCATCCCTTGGATGTAAAAAAGACCAGTTGCACAAAGGCCAACCGGTCTTGCTATTTGATTCACCAGTATAAATGGCAAGCAACGAAGTGCCCTGGCTTTTGTTCTTTCCATTCTGGTATGGCACTGGAACACACTTCCATGGCTTTTGGGCAACGTGTACGGAATACACACCCACTCGGTGGATTGATTGGACTAGGTACATCACCTTTCAAAACAATCCGCTCCCTTTTAACTGTAGGATCTGGAATGGGTACAGCAGATAGTAATGCTTGTGTATAAGGATGTAGCGGATCCTTAGTAAGAGAATCACTATCCGAAAGTTCCATCATCCTACCTAAGTACATAACTAAAATACGGTCTGAGATATACTTTACCATTGATAAATCGTGAGCGATGAATAAATAGGTCAACCCCATCTCCTTCTGCAATTCTTTGAGTAAATTTACTACTTGGGCTTGGATGGATACATCAAGAGCTGATATGGGTTCATCACACACAATGAATTTTGGATTTAGCGCTAACGCCCTTGCAATCCCGATTCGCTGACGTTGTCCGCCACTGAATTCATGTGGGAACCGACTGATATGTTCAGGATTTAGACCAACCAGCTTTAGCAAGTCTTCTACTCTCTTCTTTTTTTCTTTTCCTTTTAAAATCCCATGAATGGCAAGAGGTTCTCCTATTAGTTCCTCTACTTTCATACGAGGGTTTAGCGATGCATACGGATCTTGGAAAATCATTTGGATTTCTCGACGGACTTTCGACATTTCCCCCTGTTTATAATCAAAAATATTTTTCCCTTGAAAAAGGACTTCTCCATCTGTCGGCTCATATAGTCGTGTGATTGTACGTCCTGCCGTGGATTTACCACAGCCGCTCTCCCCAACTAGACCAACAGTCTCCCCCTCAAATATCGTAAGGTCCAGTCCATCAACAGCTTTCAACGAATCGGAACCGATAGGAAAATACTTCTTCAAATTTTTTATTTCAACAAGACGAGATCTTTTGCTGAGATCTTTTTCTTTTAATGACTCATTTTTCAATGAAACCATGACTCTCCTCCTTTATACCGTAGTCGTAGATTGATCTCTTGTTGCTTTTGCCATCGGATGATGAAGCCAGCATGCTGCCGTCTGTCCCACTTCCACCTCTTCAAGTTCCGGGTTATGGTCTTTGCATACTTTCATTGCATATTCACATCTTGGATAAAAGGGGCAGCCCTTTGGTGGATCTAATAAATCGGGAGGAGACCCAATGATTGGAATCAACGGATCCGTTTTTTCCATATCTAGCCTTGGCACGGTTTTGAGAAGACCCTTTGTATAGGGATGCTGTGGATTTGCAAATATCGCTTCTACCGTTCCAGTCTCCACAACCGTGCCCGCATACATTACAATTACGCGATCGCAGGTTTCTGCAACAACACCTAAATCATGTGTTATAAGGATAATAGAAGTATCCATCCTTCGCTGAATATCTTTCATAAGTTCTAAGATTTGTGCTTGAATCGTTACATCCAATGCAGTTGTTGGCTCGTCAGCAATTAATAATTGTGGATCACAGGCCAGGGCTATCGCAATCATTGCCCGCTGACGCATCCCCCCCGAAAACTCATGCGGATATTGTTGCATCCTTTTTTCCGGTTGTGGGATGCCCACCAACTTTAAAGTATCTAAGGCCCTTTCATATGCATCTTTACGAGAGATTTCTTTATGTTTTAAAATAGACTCCATGATTTGAGTGCCTATCTTGGTTGTCGGGTTAAGCGAAGTCATCGGATCTTGAAATATCATACTGATATCATTGCCTCGAATTTTCTGCATTTCCTTTTCATTGGCTTTAACGAGATCTTTTCCATTAAATAGTATCGATCCTTTTTCATACTGCGCCGGTGGTGTTTCCAATAATTTCATTATGGACTTCGCCGTTACGCTTTTTCCGCACCCAGACTCTCCTACAATCCCAATGGCTTCCCCTTTTTCCACCTGGAAGTCCACACCTCGGACAGCCTGCACTTTACCCGCATACGTATGGAAGGTGATGTGCAGATCATTGACCTCTAACAATTTCCCCATTAACGTCCCTCCTATTCTAGTTTCAATATCTTTATGATTAGGACTCTATTATTTTCTAAGCTTTGGATCCAGTGCATCCTGAAGCCCATCACCCACTACATTGAAGGCAAACATCGTCACCGAAATAAGGATGGCTGGGATTAAAAGCTGATAGAAATTACCGACTAAAATACTTCCCAAAGCATCACTTGTAAGGGTACCCCAACTAGCTTGAGGAGCTGGCACACCTAGACCTAAAAAGCTCAACGTCGCCTCGGCAAAAATTGCAGTAGGAACGGTCAATGTTAAATTTACTGAAATAGGTCCCATTGTATTGGGAATCATATGTTTCCTTAATGTCCAATTCGTATTGGCACCAGAGATAGTGGCTGCATGGACATATTCATTTTCCTTTAGCTGTAATACCTGGCCCCGGACCAATCGAGCCATTGGGATCCAGCCTGTGATCGTCATTGCGATGATAATTGGTAATATACCAGGATCTAAAACTACCATCATTAGAATGACCATCAGTAAATATGGAATGGCATAGATGACTTCGGCAAACCGCATCATTAAATTATCCGTGCGCCCACCACGTATAGCTGAAATCCCACCATAAATGACACCGATTATAAAATCGATAAGAGCAGCCATCAATCCTATAAATAAGGATATCCTCGCCCCATACCAGGCTCTCGTAAATAAATCTCTTCCGGCTGTATCCGTACCGAACCAATGTTCAGCGTTTGGTCTAAGATTCTTTTTTGCAAAATCTTGTTCGTAATATGAATATCCATTCATGTAGGGCCCGAAAATAGCCATAAACACTAATAGGACAATAAGAACAAAACCTGCCATGGCCAGCTTATTTTGCTTAAACCTTCGCCATACATCAGACCAAAATGATATGGTTGGCCTTGATATTTTTTCCGCTTCCTTAAAATTATCTTCTGCGGGCGAGAACATTTCTTCGGTTAAATGCACTTTTTCTGCCATTATTTACTCTCCCCCGTCACTTTAATTCTCGGGTCAATCAACGTATAGGCTACATCCACTATGAAAATCAATATGACAAGCACTGCACTATACACTATTGTGGAACCAAGAATAACCGGGTAATCCCGATTGAAGATTCCTTTTACAAACATCTCTCCCATCCCCGGAATTCCAAAAATGCGCTCAATAATGAAACTTCCCGTTACAATGTTGGCCGTCAAAATGCCAAGAATCGTAATGACAGGTAAGATGGCATTTCGAATCGCATGTTTGATAATAATGCTACTTCTTTTCAAGCCTTTGGCCTTAGCGGTCAATATGTAGTCCTGACCCATGACTTCCAGCATGCTCGTCCGCATTAACCTTGCAATAAAGGCCAGTGGCATCATGGACAGGGCGATAGAAGGTAAAATCGTATGTTTCCAAGTCGCCCATGTAGCAACTGGAAACACTTTGAATTCTATAGCGAGATAATTAATCAGCACTGTAGCTAAGATAAAGTTCGGCACTGATATACCAACAATCGCAATGATCATTGATAGATAATCAGGTATTTTATTTCGATATAAGGAAGCCACTACACCTAGAATCAGACCAAAGAAAACGGCAATGGCCAACGCTTGCGCACCTAAATGTAAAGATACTGGGAACCCGTTCACAATATAGTCATTCACGGAAATGGATGAAGATTTTAAGGAAGGACCAAAATCAAACCGAAGCACTTCCAATAAATAATTCCCATATTGGGCTAATAGTGGTTTGTCTAATCCATAATGGGCTTGTAGATTTTCATATACTGCAGGAGGCATTGTCCCTTCTTTAGCAAAAGGATTTCCTGGTATGGAATGCATAATGATAAAAGTGATTGTAATGACCGCCCATAAAGTTATAATTGCCCATTTTAATCGATTCATCGTATATCTCAACATGGTAATCACCTCAATTCTCGTTTTCATAGAAGTTTAAAGCAGAAATGAATTCATGAAATTTTCAACTGAAAAATGGGGTATGTCCGAATAAGGACATACCTCCCATCACTATCGTGCCTTTATTTTTTGTCTGCGTAAATAAAGTTTGGATATTCGTTGATTGGTGCATAAATTCCTGTAACATTCGATTTAACCATGTATGGTTTAGTATAGAAGTAAATCGGGATAATCGGCATTTCATCAATTAATACTTTTTCAGCCTTGTGTAGAATAGGCATGCGATCTTCCGGTTTCAATGCAGTTTTTGATTCCTTAAGATACTTGTCGTATTCCTTGTTAGACCAATCGGCATCATTATAAGCGCCATCAGTCTCCCAAAGCATGAATGTCATTGGATCGACATAATCACCAACCCAGCCAGCACGTGAAATTTGGAAATCTCCCGCTTTTTCACGGTCTAATTTAACCTGGAATTCAGCATTTTCCAATTTGACTTCAACACCTAAATTTTTACGCCACATTTCTTGTACAGCTTCGGCAATTTTCTTATGGGCATCTAATGTGTTAAATAAAATGGAGAAATCAGGCATTTTTTTCATACCCTCTTCTGCAAGGCCCTCTTTTAATAACTTTTTAGCTTCATCTACATTTTCTTCAAAAAGGTTGCCTGTATTTTCCTGGAAATCACCAGTGGCATCAGGAATACCAGGAGGAACGATACCATAGGCTGGCTGTTGGCCACCTTGAGTAACATTATCCGTGATCATTTTACGGTCAATGGCCATGGATAAAGCTTTTCTGACTTTAATATTATTGAATGGTTTCACTTTAGTATTTAAGTTGTAATAGTAAACGGCAAGTTCTGGACCATTTTGGAATTCTTTATCTCCAGAGTTAACCAGCTGGCCTTGTTTGTCCACTGGTAATGGATATGCCAGGTCAAGTTCACCATTCTCATACATTTGCCATGCTGTATTTTCGTCTTCAATTAGAGCGAAATTTACAGCATCCAATTTAACTTGATCTTTATCATAATAATTTTCGTTCTTCTCGATTTTAATGCTCTCTTTATGTTTCCATTCTGTTAATTTGAATGGTCCGTTCGAAACATGCGTCTCTCCCTCTTGAGCCCATTCAGGATTTTCTTCTTGGACTTTTTTATTGATTGGGAAAAATGCATAGAATGATGTTAAGTCCAAGAAATATGGAGTAGGCTCTTCTAATGTAACTTCTAATGTAAGATCATCCGCAGCCTTTACACCAACATCCTCTTCCTTGCCTTTTTTCGCGTTGTACGCTTCTCCCCCTTTAAGATAATAAAGTTGGTAAGCATAGTCAGCCGCAGTGTCAGGATTCAAAGCATATTTCCATGCATATTCAAAGTCATTGGCGGTAATGGGATCTCCATTCGACCACTTTAAACCATCTTTTAATTTAAATGTCAAAGTTTTGCCATCTTCACTAGTCTCCCATGATTCTGCAACTGCTGGAACGATTTCGCCTTCCTCGGTCTTCTTAGTCAACCCCTCGAAGGTATGATTTAGAATCCAAGAATCATGAGTTCCTTGTGCTTTAGCAGGGTGTAGTGATCCAGGTTCGGATGAGTTATTCAGATTTAACACCTTTGGTTCAGTGGATTTATTAGTGCCTTCCTCTTTTTCTTTCGAAGTTTCCTTCGATCCTCCATTACACGCGGCCAGTACCAGTATCATGGCTAAAAACAATGATAGTACTGAAAATTTAGACTTTTTCAAATGTTTTCCCCCTCTGTACGATTTAATTGTGGAGTCACCCAAGCTCAGGCCCCTCCCATTTCTACTCTATCAACTGCCGGCTTATTTCATTCCGGAAATTTTCTGCGAGGATTAGTTAGAAGTTTAGCGTTCATCATTACACTTAGTCAGCAAACCGATTACACTCGTTTTGCCCTTTTCCTCGGAAAACCCAAAAAACAGCAGTTTAATAGCTTAAAACCACCTTCCTTTCAAACCTCGCAAAAGGATAATATTATTATATTCGACCATAATTTGCTAAACCCTTCAAAATATTACAAAATTAAATAATCTATTTTGTACCCCTTATACTACATTTTTAAATATATACAGCTTTAAAAGTGGACTAAGTTCCCGGATAATCTGGTTTCAAATGGCTGGATGGTTTATGATTCTAACAAAACGATGAATGGATGGAACTTTGGACGTTCATCTATAAATGTTCACATATCAGGCACAAAAAAAGCCCATGATTGGGCATTTTCTCTGATGCACTAAACAAAACTCTCTGTTTCAGTCCCTATAGAAAGCGGGGGGCAATGAGCCAGAATTCAATGCACTATATTCACTATTCAATAACGAAAAGATCCGGACATCTTGAGATTCTTTATTAAAATATAGATAATTTCTAAGCGTTCCTTCTTCCTGAAATCCAACTTTTTTCAATAAGTTAGTCGAAGGCATGTTATGCGGAAAAGCCATCGCGGCAATGCGATGCAACTCAAGTTCATGAAAAGAGAATCTCAATACTTCTCTGACCGCTTCCCACGTATAGTACTTTCGCCGATAATCAGGGTGAACTTCGTAACCTATTTCTGCCCTTTTATTAGACTTATTCAAATGATTTAAACCTACCGTCCCAATGAACCTTCCTGTATCTTTTAAGACCATTCCCCATTGGATTCCTCTTTCATTAATGTATGAGCTTCTAAAAGAATGAATAATCCTCTGTGACTCTTCTAAGCGAAGCAATGTTTCAATGCCCCCATACCGGGTTACCTCTTCCCTTGAAAGGATATCAAACAGACTTTCTGCATGCTGCTTACCTATTTCTATCAAATACAGCCTATCCGTCTCTAATTCAGGAAACTTCATTCCTTTTACCCCCAGTAATCATCCTTTCCTCTATTATTCTATACTCTAGGGCGTGTTTCCTGTTTAACCGATAGTTCCTTTCATAAGAGACCTTTCCTTTAAGTATAGGTTTGAATCGGGATGGCAATTCTTTGTTATCAAATCTCTAATGATTTGTGAGAGAATGACACTATAAACTGTACCATTTCCACCATACCCCATTAAGAAATAGCAGTTAGGGTAATTCGGATAGATCCCAATGGTTGGTAAACCATCATGTGACTCACCAAAGAATGCACCCCAATAATAATCTGCTTGGACCACGCCCTCCAATTCTGGGAATAAACAGACAAGTTGACTCAACAATTCATCCCGCTTATGTATGATTTTTGAATCTCTCTTCTCGGAATAGGTTGTCCTTTCGTCTAATCCACCTATGATGATCCGGTTATCAACCGTTTTCCTTGCATATAAATAAGGCCTTGCCGTTTCCCAAATCATCATTCCTTCATCCCATTTGGCAAGATTCGCAATCTGATTCGTTGCAATGGCATAGGAACTGAGAATCATAGCATTCGGATCATTCACTTCTTCTTGGGCTTCATAGCCTGTGGCAAAAATAACATGATGTGCACGGATAGAATGACCTGTATCGGTGATTAACTCCGTATGATCATCTTTTAAGATTTTTCCATTGATTTTCGTATTGGAAAATATACGCACACCTTGTTGATAAGCCTTTTTCAGTAATAAATGAGCATGCTTATAGGGATTTATTTCGGCGTCATTCCCTGTGACAAGCGCCCCTGCTTTAAAAAAGGAAAAATGTTTTCCTATTTCGTTTTCCGAATAATATTCTACTGGAAAGTTGCGGTTTTGAAGGTTCTGATACTCTTCTTTCAACATAGAAACATCCTCTGGATTAGAAGCATAATACAAACTCTTTCTAATCTTAAAGTCTGAGTCATCAGCTAAGCTTGGGACAACCTTTTTTTCAAGCGTACGTATGGCTTCCAAGCAGAGCTGGACATGTCGAGTACCAGCTTCTTCTCCAAAACTATGAATCAGAGAAGTTAAGGATTTATCATTTGAATATTGTAAAAGACCCGTGTTAGCCACCGTACTGCCTGTACTTAAGTCCCTCTTATCTACAAGAACCACATTAAGTCCCGTCTCAGCGAAAAAATAAGCACAATGTGCTCCGGACGAACCAGATCCCACTATGCAAACGTCACACATAATGTCTTCTTCCAATATTGGATATTTCATTTCTTCATGGTAAGTCTCATTCCAATATAACTTTCCGGATTTCAAATCCATCCTTACCTTCACCTTCCTATTAATGTACGATTTGTACTTGTTTTAGTTCTATATCTATACAATAGAGTCTTATAAACTAATCCTTCTTTACCCTTATCATGGTAAAATGCAAACAAAAAAATAATTCTTTCCGAACAAATATTGATGGATATCATACGGAGACAATGGACTAGCTATACCATTACGCCATCCAAATCAAGATAGTATGTACCTACTTTCTTTTTAGATAGAGCTAATTCTTTCATCCTGGTTTTCCCCTTTTCAAAAATTAACCAGTTTACGTTATCCTAATTTTATAGCATACTAGATTTTCATTACTGAATTTTGTAAAAGGAGGAAGTTCAATGAAGATAATAATTTTACCGTCTGTACTAACTTTATCGCTACTTTTCCCAACTGTGGCTTTAGGGTCCAATTCCTATACAGTGAATAATGGAGATACTTTAACGAAGATTGCTACTGAACATAGTATCAGCCTTTCCGATTTGCTTATGGCGAATCCTATTTTAGATGATCCTAATCAAATTAAAATTGGCCAGGCTATCTCCATACCCACCACCAAAAATGAAACAACCCACGAAAGTAACTCTTCAGTTGAACAACAAGTTCTTGACCTAGTAAATTCTGAACGTTCAAAAGCTGGACTGAAAGACTTGGAATTGGATCAAGAGCTCTCAAATGTTGCAAAAACAAAATCAGGGGATATGCGTGACAATCATTACTTCAGCCATACAAGTCCTACCTATGGTTCCCCTTTCGACATGATGAAGTCCTTTGGTATTGGTTATACATATGCAGGGGAAAATATTGCAGCTGGCCAAACAAGTGCATCTGCAGTGATGAAATCATGGATGAATAGTCCCGGACATAAAGCCAACATTTTGAATGGGAATTATACGCATATTGGAGTTGGATATGTTCAAGGCGGAACCTACAGCCGTTATTGGACGCAGCAATTCATCGGAAAATAAGAAAAAATGCAGCTTATTCGCTGCATTTTTTTCTTTACCCTTTGGCTTTAATAAAAATCCCCCTGAATGTATAGATGGCTCCTTTCATTGTTTGCATCTTTTTTTAAACTTTTATATTATACTAGTCTTTAACGGCTGATATTATACTCCGTTCGCTAAATAAAAAATTTCAGATAGTAGTATACATTGGAGGAAAAGTAATTGTCTAATAGAGTAGGTTTAGTTCTGGATGTTGAGACGACAGGATTGCGACCGGGATCGGATGAAATTATCGAACTCGCTTTAATCCTTTTCACCTATAACAGCGAGACTGGAAATATTTTAAGTCTAATTGAACAAGATTCATTTTTAAGAGAACCACTCTCATATCAAGCAAAACGGAATTACGGTCAAGCATACAGAGTTCATGGAATATCCTATAGTTCTGTAGAGGGGAAAAGTTTTCATGATGAAAAAATCAAATCATATATAAACCGTGCCGATTCCATTTTCGCCCATAACGCCTCCTTTGACCGCAGTTTTCTCTACCAGATGTATCCGGAAATCAATGATCATAAGTGGTTTTGTACAATGCGAAATGTCCCTTGGAAACAATATGGTTTCCTAAATAGTAAACTATTAACCCTGCTTCAAGCCCATGACATCACTAACTTTCAAACACATCGAGCCATGGATGACATTTCATACTTAATGCAATTGTTGCAAAAATCAAATCCATTAGGCCTTCCTTATTTAAAGGATGTTATCGCTAAAAAACCAATGAGAAAATATTCGCCTTCTTCTCAAAAATCTCATGTATAAAAAAAGCAGGAAAATCCCCAGTGAATTTTCCTGCTTTTCCACGTTTATTCCGTTCTGCAAAAAAAGCCAACACTCTTTAAAACGATATAACGAATGAGACTGGCTCACCATATTGTCGTTGTTATCACCTACACCCATTCAAAAAAATAGCGGACTCAGATTGAGTCCGCCTTCCCTTATACCGCTAACTCTTCTTCTTTAGCTAATGCATTTTTTTGCTTTTTGAATCTTAAGCTGTAGTAAACGATAGATAGAATCAAAGCCACTACCAAGAAAATCGCCAAAGTGCCAAGATTATGCCACATGAAACCATAATCGCCTGTGGAGATAACCGCTCTAAAAGCATTAATCGAATAAGTCATCGGTAAGAATGGTGTAAAGTGTTGCAAGAAATTAGGCACCAATTCATTCGGGAAAGTCCCCCCGCTACTAGTCAGCTGAAGAATCAAAATAAGCAAGGCTATAAAACGCCCCGGGTTATCGAAAGCTGCACCTAGGAACTGGATGATCGCCATAAAAGTGAAGCTGGCCATAATACTAATCATGAAGAATAGCGGGATGCTTGTAACTTCAATTTCTAAGCCTAATATCAATATCGTATCCACCAAAATGGCTTGACCTAGCCCGACTAGAGCCATGACACTATATTTACTGATAAACCAACCGAACCCATTTTTAGGAATGACGGCTGGATCCCTCAACGGGAAAATAATCGTCAATACGATTGCTCCAATAAACAAGCTCAATGAAACCAAATATGGTGCAAAACTTGTACCATAATTCGGTACATTATTTATTGGGATTTTATCGACTTTAACCGGACTTGCAAACATATCATAGACATCATCATCCGCTTTGATGTCACTTGCATCCTCCGCTCCATCTTTCAATTCATCATGTAATTCTTTTGATCCATCCGAGAGTTTGGCAACGCCATCTTCAAGCTTAATGGCTCCATTGGCCAATTCTCCCATTCCATTGGTCAGGCTCGATGATCCGTCTTTCAATTTATCTGTTCCAGCAACCAGACTTTTCGATCCTTCTGAAAGTTGGGAAGTTCCACTAGATAATTGCTTGGAACCATCTTCTAATTGGTCAAGTCCCGTGACCAAATTATTGCTGCCTTCCGTTAATTGACCAAGTCCATTCTGAGCCGTATCTATGCTTTCACCGAATGTCGTTAAACCGGCTACCAATTGTCCCTGTCCACTTTCTAGTTCACTTGCTCCACTAGCCAGTTTTCCTTGTGCTTCGGACAATTGGCTGAAACCATCACTAAGCGCGTCCGTTCCTTTTCCAACTTGACTGGCACCATTGCTAAGACTTGTACTGCCTTTGGAAATTTCAGAAGCACTAGCTGAAAGTTTACCTACTCCCTCGGAAACTCCCTTGCTTCCCTCATTAATTTTAGTCAATGATGTAATAAGACCTTCCAAACGCGCTTTTTCAGCTGGGTCTTCCGAAGCCTGAGATTGTTGTTTCAATCCGGAAATAACTTCATCGAGCCCCGCAGAAACTTGAGCCGCACCTGTTTTTGCTTCACTGGCAGCAGCACTCCAATCGTTCAATGAAGATGAAAGTTGACTTGCACCCGCCGCTACACCATTAGCTCCTTCAGACAGAGTTGGAAGTTTTCCTTCAATCTGATTGAAACCTTCCAAGGATTGTTGCAAACCTGTTGCTAACGTACCCGTTCCTGCTTCAGATTTCTTTGCTCCCTCTAAAAGTTCCGTTTGTCCTGCTTTCATTTGCCCGAAACCAGAACTGAATTGCTGTAATCCTTGGTTTAGCTCTTTTGAGCCACTCGCTGCTGAACCGACACCATTCGAGAAGGTCACCGATTTTTCGGCCAACTTTTCAAGGTTATTTTGGATTTCAACCGATCCTGACTGAACAGAACTAATTCCTTCATCCACTTTCTCTGCGCCTTCTTTGGCAGAGTTAATTCCGGTACCTAGTTCTTTTGTTCCGTCTTTCACACTATCCGTACCATCCTTCAGCTCACCTGCTCCATCGCTAGCATCTTTAAGGCCGCTGGCAACATCTTGCAAACTATCGAACATCGACTCCGCATAAGTTTTCGTAACTGCTGAAGAAACCTCTGCCTTGATTTTTTCGGATGCGGCATCACCAATCTTAGTGGAAATGTAGTTATAGCCTTCATTAGATGTGTAAATCAAATCCAATTTTTCCGGTTCATCATCTTGCAAAGTGGTTGCATTCTTAGAGAAATCCTCTGGAATTTCTATTTTCATATAATAGTCCAGATTTTTCAGTCCTTGATCCGCTTCTTTTTGACTAACAAAATGCCAATCAAAGTCTTTCTTTTCCTTCAACTCTCCCACTAAATCTTTTCCAATGGTGAGTTCCTCTTCATTAAATTCAGCCCCAACGTCATTATTGACAATGGCGACCGGCAGTTGGTCAACCTTTCCGTATGGATCCCAAAATGCCCACAAAAACGTTCCGCTATAAAGAAGGGGAATACTGATGATCCCTATGATTGAGATTAGTATTATAGGATTCTTTATAATCGCCAAAAATTCACCCTTTAACGATTTAAACATGATTTTCAAATCCTCCTCCAAGAAGTACTGACCAATTCATTCATTCGGTCATTATCTGCGAGTAATATACCATTTCTTATGTTATTTTTCAACCTTTTAATCGTTAGAATTCAAAATGATAACGATTTTCCTGAATGTGGTCATGGATAGGATTTTGGGCTTTGCGTTATTCAGCTATCATCAGAATTGTATATAATGCTCGGAAATTATCCATTCCAAATCACTACCAAATTCATGCAATAGGATCATGTCCAATTAAAATAGAGGGCCCAGTATGGACCCTCTACAACTTTCACAAATCAGCTAAAGCGCTTTCAATTCATCTAGATATGATTCCTTTTATTTTTCCGGCCTGTTCGGTTAATCTTCCAAGGGAATCACGATACTCATTTTCGAGTTGCTTGATAATACCAGCTGTTGTATCAATCTGCTTTATGGCGCCGACACCATGACCTGCAGACCAGATATCACGCCATGCTTTAGATTCCGATGATTTTGACATGCTATCAAAATCGACTTTTTCTTTTTTGGCTAATTGCTCTGGATCCAATCCTTCTTTTCTAATACTTGGTTTAAGCATATTGCAGTTAACACCTGAAAATGCATCAGTCAAAATAATATCATCTTGATTAGACTCTACAAGCATTTGACGGTATTGGTCATTCGCCATGCTCTCTTTTGCCACGATAAAACGGGTGCCCATGTAAGCCAAGTCAGCTCCTGCAGCCTGGGCGGCCAATATACTATGACCCGTACTAATTGATCCGGCGAGTAGAATGATTCCATCCCAGAATGTCCTGACACTGTCCACAAAAGCAAAGCTATTTATTTCACCTGCATGTCCTCCTGCACCTGATGCTACAAGGATTAAACCATCCACGCCGGATTCAGCGGCTTTTTTTGCAAAATCCACACTGCTGACATCAGAAAAAACTAGGCCTCCATAGCTATGTACAACATCCACAACATGTCTTGGCGATCCGAGTGAAGTTATGATGATGGGAGGCTGATGCTTTTTGACCAATTCCAATTCTTCCTCTAGGCGACTATAGGTCCGATGTACTACCATATTCATTGCCCACGGCGCGATTTTGCTGTTTGGATCCTTGTCCCTTGCCGAAATGAGTGTATCATTAATATCACCCATCCATTGGTCCAAGACTTCGATAGGCCTTGCATTCGGAGCTGGAAACGAGCCTATTACCCCATTCAAACAACACTCTTTTACTAAATCCGGACCAGAAATTAAAAACATGGGTGCAGATATGACCGGTAAAGAAAGTTGACTCCACCAGTGCTCAGGAATAGATTTGCTCATCATTATAACCTCCCAATGTTAATATATTACCAAAATATTACACTACAAGAGTATCATACTTCTAAAATACAAAATTTTCAAGAAATAATTGTCCATTTTAACGTGTAGAAAAAAACTGCATATGGAAGGCGATTCCACATACAGCATCGTTTTCATTATTAAGAAAGTACCCATTTACGTATCGCTTTTGCCACTCCATCTTCCTGATTGGTCGAGGTCACCCAATCGGATTCTTCCTTAACGATTTGTTGGGCATTCCCCATAGCTACTCCTATTTTTGCTTCTCGAATCATGGCAAGGTCATTTAGACTATCCCCTACTGCCATGACTTGGTCCATAGTAAGATCGAGCATTGAACAAACACGTTCAATTGCCTTTGCCTTATTTACGCCATGAGCATTCACTTCAATATTCGTTGGGCTGGAATTACTGATTTCAAGATTCTCTTTTGTCCTAAGCTCTTCCATAATCAGTTGACGGATGGCATCGTCCTTGGTATCGAATCCAAATTTAAGCCATTGTGATTCATTAATTTTTTCGGGCATCTCAGCCCGGTAGACACGATCACAGCTGGTTGCCCAGAAATGGGTTCCATGCTTTTGGCTTAATTCCCACATCCATTGTACATATTCGCTATCGACAATATGCCTTTCCACCAATTCACCATCGTTATTGTATATTTCACTGCCATTGACCGTTATTAAGTATGATTGAAGTTCCATGGACTTGGCAAAGTCATTACATGTAGCAAAGGATCTTCCCGTACTCAAAATTACATGAACTCCCCGCTGTTCTGCTTCTTTAATCGTACGTCGATTTTCTTCTGAAATCTCCCCTTTTTCATTTAAAAGCGTCCCATCCATATCGAGTGCAACTAATCGTATGTCTATGTTATCCATGAATAAACACCCTTTCTCTTTTCTATGTAGATACCTATAGCATACTGTATCTTGCTGTTCCAAGGAAGAAATCTGATTGTATAGGTAAAAGATCTCATCTTACTTAGTCAAAAATTTGCTCATCTCTTCTTTTTCTCTTCCTTCACTTTGGAATGAATCTTTTCCTGCCAATTTGCAACACCGTCATTTTCATCGAACTCTATAATGACATCCGTGACTCCTCTTTCTTTGAAGATTTCTGCAATCAATCTGTCCTTTATCATATCTGCTTCAGCAATCGTTATATGCGCATCCAGCTCAACCTCAAGTTCCACATGAAAGTTTTCCCCTTCTTTAATAACGGCAAGTTTCTGAATATCACGAACTTCTGGATCTTTCATGACCATCGTTCCGATTTTCAGGCGCATATCAACGTCAGCTTCACCTAGTGCACCTGCTGCATTTTCAAGGAATACCCGACCCACTACGTAAAACATTCCGAGTCCAATGAATACAGAAGCTATCCCTTCTGCTTGCCTAAAAGGAGTGAAGTTCGCCAGTAAAATCGCTATGATTGCGAGTAGACCACCACCTGTCGCTACCATATCTTCCATAAACACCAGTTTTGTGGCTGGTTTTGCACGCCTTAAACCCGAAAAGCTTTTAACTATAACCGCAGCAGCCCCCTTTGCTTCGATATTCACTTCTTTAACCACTTCTTTCATTGCTTTAAACAGGACATAGGATTCAAGGACAACCGCTGCGAATAAAACGGTTAAGTTAATGACAATCCCAGTTGATTCAGTAGGATGCAAAATATGATGGAAGCCTTCCTTTATCGTTTCATAAGACATGATCCCAACAATCAATACAGCTCCTAAAAGCACCAGGTTCACCAAACGGCCAAAGCCTTCCGGGAAGCGCTCTGTCGGTGCCTTTTTACTTAAGGCAGAACCAATGAAAACGAAAAACTGATTGGCAGCATCCCCCAAAGAATGGAGTGTTTCGGCGAACATCGCGACATTTCCGGTCATAAAATAGGCAATTCCCTTTAAAATGGCGATGATACTATTAACACAGGCTGCAATAAAAGCTGATTTATTGCCCTGCTTAAGCAATAACATTAATTTTTTCATATCAGGCATACCCTCTTCACTTTTTATGATTTCATAAGTTGTATTATCTCCAAAGCCATTTAAATGAATCATAATAAAAGCAAAACGGGATTGTACTTACAAAGGGCCATCCGACGCCGTATTTTGAATCTTTTATAACACAAAAAATGGTAGTAGACCAAGGGCCTATTACCACTTTTTTAAAAAATATGATTATAGAATCAAGCTTCCGTGCTTTTAACCAGTTTGGATGGGTTGTTCACTTTATAACGAATTTCCTTATTGTATTTCTTCTCTACGACTTTACCGTCAAATTCTAGAGCGTCGCCTTCTATAAGTTCAGCTTTTTTTAAAGTTTTGCTATAACCACACCATGCATCCCCAATGAGAAGTTCTGGATCCGAGGTAACTTTTACGTTTTCTAATAAGATGACTTCATCCTCTTCACCCGTAAAATGATTCATTTTGACTGTAAACTCTTTGACTGTTGCCGTAAAATGAACTTTTTCAGCAGGTAAGTCCAATTTCGGTTTAGCCGGTTCCTTTTTACTCTTTGACTTTTCCTTTTTTGGTGTAGCTTTCGGCGCTTCAGTGCTGCTCTTTCCAGGGTCCTCTGTTCCCTTACCTTTCGCATCCTGTACAACTTCGGTCAAAGACCCTGGAGCAGCAGGACCGCTCAATAATTCTTTCCCAAAATTCGAACTTTGCATTTCCTTTAAATAAGCGGGATGAATACAGCTAAGCCTGCCATTATCAAATTCGACAACAATAGTATCCAGACCATTTCCATATTGTTCATAACCGGCCAACTTTACTTTTGTTTGAAAGCTTCCACTTTTATATAGTAATTCTTTTTTTACTGATCGAGCAGTGAACAGTTTCCACTCTACCCCTTTTGCAATATAATCCTCTTCATCTGAAAAAGAGATATAATCTCCTTTTGGTTCAATATAGTGAACCAGTTCCTTAGTTTCTGCTGGAGTTTCAGCCACAGTCAACACTCCTATTTTTTCTGTATGCTTATATATTAGCAAAGGAATGGCAAGTTGCAAATGAATGGGCATGATTTACTAAAAACTTCTGTCATTACTCTGTATGCTTTGAGTGGTATTACATAAATTATTTCTGTCTCTCATCGTTTCCCTATTCGTATCGAAAAAAACTGTATAACTATTTTATTATCAAAATATTCTCCTGTATATATGCCCAATTCTGTGGAAAACGCAAACCAATATGCCAATAGGTGGTACCAGCCAGTTCATATGCATCAATCACTTGATATTTTGCAGTTATTGAGCGAATATCTTCAAACCAAACGATATGTTCTGATTTTTCTTGTGTATATGAGTAAGTAGGAGAGGCGGCTTTCCTATCAAAGCGAATTTCTGAATTTGTTGCGATTGCTAAGTTTTGGGCATTTTGTGCTGACATCGCGCTCGTCTCATTGCTAGGGACGAGCCAACCATATCCGTACATAGGAATGGCTACCTGTAATTTATTCGTAGGCATCGTAGATATAGCATACTGGATGACCTCAGTCATCCACCAAATAGGGGAAATTGGTTCTGGGGGGCCGGTCGGGTAACCATAATCGATGGTCATTACGGCGACTAAATCGGCAACCTTTCCAATGCCCTTATAATCATGTCCGCCAACAATTCGATTTTCTGGATTATCTTCCGTTTTCGCATGTACATTAACTTGTAAAGTCAGTCCGTTCAATTCCGCTTTTAGCTCTTGTAAAAAAGTCACATATTCCTCCCGTTTACCTGGAGGGACGAATTCCAGGTCCATACTCACTCCGCCATACCCTTTTTCCTTCACGAAATTCATCATACTTGTGATGAGATTTCTACGATAAATGGAACTGGTGAGGACATCACCCGCCAAGTCCGCATCAAAATTCCCGTTCTGAAAATTCCGAATCATCAATAAAGGTGTCACTCCATTTTGTTCACATTTCTCTATAAGGGGTAAATCGTCACCTTCTATATAGGCAAAGCCTGCCTGCGTAAATGAATAGGCTACAATAGCCAGATAGGTTAGCTTATCCCCGTTCTCCTCAAGCATTTCAAACACTGTACCGCTTGAAACTGGAAAAGAAAAGCCCATCGTAATCAATCTTTTCTTATAGGGGGAAGGAACGAGTATTCTTTCCCCTATCTTAAGTATGGCTGATAGACCCGGATTAGCTTTTTTAATGGCTGATACGCTCGTCATATATCTCTTTGCAATCCCTGAAAGCGTGTCATTCTGTTTGATTAGATATGTACGGTTTCTAACTCCTGTCTCGGGGATATATAGGGCTAAACCAGGAACCAGTGCTGTCGTTTCCAGACCATTCACTTCCACTATCCTTGCAGAATCAACCTTGTACTTTTGAGCTATGGCCTCTAAAGTATCTCCTCTTTTGACGACCTGGATTGTCATCTCACCCTCCACTCCTCACAAAAGTAAATGTAAAGTTATACTAGTGTCACTACCCTTTTCATTTTGACCTTTATCATTAATGTATTCTATTGATATGGCCTAAATGTGTAATTTCATCTAATTAGTTTTAACATGGGGATAGCAGGGATGTAGCTTGTACCCTTAGACGCTGTTATGTAAATAGGAGCTTAGTTTCACACATAGAGGAGAGGCTTTGATTTTTCAACAATTCCATGGATAATCAGGTTCTAAGGAAGGCAAAAGGGACCTTCTATATGGAGGTCCCCTTTTACTAGAGCTTATTTGCTACCTATTCATAAAGATCAAAGTAATTGATTGAGTTCGTAAAACTTCCCATTTTCCAGCTTATTGACCTCTAACAATTGCAACAGTTTTTCTGCCACGAGTTCTGGGCTCCTCAACAGCCCCTTTTCCTTATAGTCATGAAATTTAGTTCTGTCTGAAAAGTCCTTTTCATCAGCAGAACGGATGGTTTCTTGCATTCCTGTATCCATCACCCCTGGTGAAAAAGATATGAGCGTCGTCGGATAAGTTTCTTTCTCCTGTTCTAGTCCAGCTACACGGGTGAACATTTCAAGACCCGCTTTTGTACTGCAATAGGCTGCCCAGCCATGATAAGGATTCTTGGCTGCTCCTGATGAAATATTGACCATCACCTTTTTTTGTTTCCATTCCTTTGTACGTTTGATGAATGCATCCGCCAACACAACAGGTGCCATGAAGTTCACACGTAGGCTGAGTTCTATATTTTCTTGTGCTAAATTCCCAACTGTCTTGATTGGATCAATAACACCTGCGTTATTGATAAAATAAACATCACTATCTTCATCCAATTCTGTAAAAATCTTATCGATTAATGGCGCAAGTTGTGAACCGTCGAATAGATCCATATAGATGAAACTAAGCTTCGCTCCGGCCATAACTGCTTTTTCAGCCATTTCAGGATGAGGGGTACGAGAAATTAAGATACAATGATTCCCGTCGCTCAAGCACTGCTCTGCTAGAGCTGCTCCTAGACCTCTTGAAGCCCCTGTAATTATAAAAGTTTTCACCGCAATATCCCGCCTTTTTCTAAATGTATTTTTATCCGATACACCGCATTATAAAATCGGTGATACCAGTCTCGCGATGGACTCCTTAAATCGAATCCACTTAGAACGTTTTTCAAATTCTTCTATGGTTAACGGTTTGGAAACCTCTATATCCCTATAAAAAATCTTCGTCAATTTTTCGGCAATTCCTTCGTCATAAATGAAAGCATTCACTTCAAAATTCAGTTTAAAACTTCGGACATCGATGTTTGCCGTCCCGACCGAAGAAACTTCTTCATCCACGACAATCATTTTTGCATGGATAAAGCCCTTATCATAGATATATACTTTAGCCCCTGCCTTTAATAACTCTCCAACATTATAGAGGGTTGCCCAATATACGAAAAGATGGTCAGGTTTATTGGGAATCATGATATTTACATCAATACCCGATAAACTTGCAATTCGGAGCGCATCCAATAAGCTTGCGTCCGGAATGAAGTAAGGAGTTTGAATAAGAATTGAATGTCTCGCTGAAGAAATTAATTTAATATAGCCATTCTTTATTTGTTCCCATTCCGAATCGGGTCCGCTGGTTACAATTTGCAAATCGGTAGTACCTTGATAAACAGGGGTCGGAAAATAATGCGGTTGATAGGTTATGTCATGATGCTTCGATGCTTGATTCCAATCCAGAATGAAACGGGTTTGGATGGCTTTAACTGCAGGGCCCTTGATTCGAAGGTGTGTATCACGCCAATATCCAAATTTGGGATTCAACCCTAAATATTCATCTCCTACATTAAAGCCGCCAACATAACCGACTTCCCCATCAATAATGACGAGTTTACGATGATTTCGAAAATTCAAGCGTAAATTTATGAATTTCAACTTAGATGGAAAGAACGCTTCCACTCGCCCACCTGCTTGTCTAAACTCCTTAAAAAAGCCTTTTGTCAATTTCCTCGATCCCAATTCATCATATAATAAGCGGACCTTCACTCCTTCATTGGCTTTTCTGGTCAAAGCCTCGATGAACCGCTTGCCCAGAACATCTCTTTGGATAATGTAATATTGAATATGTATATGATTTTCAGCCGCCTCAATATCCTTAAAAAGTTGTTCGAACTTTTCTCTTCCGTCCGTAAAAATATCAACCTGATTATCTTCCGTTAATACGGCATCATTATATCGAAGGTGCATATAGATCAAATCACGATAATGGCTCGATGAATTATTACGATATGGAAAATCGTCTGTGCTAAGGTCAATCATTTGTTTTTTTAGGATTTCCTCAATCCCGATCTTCTTTTTGTCCTCCCACTGAAACAAGTGGGCGTGTCTCAAACTCGTCCCGAAAAGGAGATATAAAATAAAACCAACAACGGGAAGGAAATACAAGACTAACAGCCAGGCCCATGTGTTGCTTGCTTCTTTTCTTTCAAAAAATATTACGACCGTGGCAAATAATATATTTAAAATAAGAATGAGACCGAATAATACGGATGTAATTTGCGTTATTTCCATGGCAATTCCCTCACATAATTTTTATCCCTTTAAGAATAACACGCAAATCCTTTTATAACAAAGCGATATCATGCTCTAACTGGCCAAGATGTAGTTGCATTTCCCGAGATTTCAAATAAAAAATCCAGCTTCCCTATATAAGCGGTGCTGGATCCAATCCATTAATGAAAATTGATGATACCTACGTAATCCTCTACCCATATTATGATCTGCCTCTACCATGTAAAAGTAAGAAGAATCTTTAATCATCAGCGACTTTTCACCAACAAATTAACTGCTTCTTTAACAAGATCATCCGGGTTCTTGTCTCCAGACTCGTTTGCTTCACGTACACACTCTACAAGATTGGAGCTTACAATTACACCTATCGTCCGATCTATGGCAGATCTTGTAGCAGACAATTGGGTGATTACCTCCCTACACTCCTTATTATCTTCCATCATTTTCAAGATACCCCGTAGTTGACCCTCTATCCGTTTAACACGGTTCTTCATTTGCTTTTCATATTCCATGTGAGGTTTACCTCCTATTTCACTTTACATCCTTTATCTTACCACGTGCTTATTACTATGTTCATCCCTTTTCCCAGAGTTTAAACGTATTTTACATCTTATACCCCATGAGAGATGTTTTAGCCAATGTACCAAATCACCTTTTTTGCAAATGAAGCCTTTGAGCAATGGTTTCAGCAAATTCAACCGTCATTTGTGGGACATGGGATTTCATTAATGCGTTGATAATAGGGGCCTTTGCTCCTTTTGCTGTAATATCTAAGCACCCAGTCATCTTTGTTCGCTTCATTTCTACACTTTCAGCCAAAAAGTAACCAGATCCATCAAACTTCTCGTTTATTCCCTGAAGATTGAACGTGATCTTATTTGGTACTTGCCATTCCATTATCTCAACTGCCAACTTGATTTTCTTTTTCATTAAACCGAGATCACTCTTAAACTCCCAAATAAGGGTGCGTTCATTTAACAGTTCGTGCTTGATATAGCCTGGCACTAGCGGTGCCCATTGTTCAATATCACTGACAAATGCCCAAACTTTCTCAATAGGTACGGATAAGTCAATACTATGTAATCCTTCTGTCACTGGGGGTCCCCCTTACATATTTTACTATATCATCAAACCCTATGCCTTCCATACATTATTAGAACCACTTTAAACCCAGAATGCACTTGAAAAAATGAGCCATGCCACCTGAAATGGTTACCTAATTTACAAGAAATCTTCTCTATGAAAAAGGACGATATCTTTTGATAGATATCGCCATTTGTCAAATTAAGGGTCGAGGGGGAATCAAGGACGTTGTAGTTCAAATAACTCCCCAAGTTTCGTATAAGTTTGTCCAGCCAAACGAGCTACCGGCTTAAGGCCATTCTGGTCGATTCTTCCTTCTTGATAGATGCCTTGGTCGATATGATAGCAGACTACTCTACCTATTAATAAATCACAGCCTGGATCGTCCACTGAACCCGCTAAAGGAATAGCTCGTTCCAATTTACATTCAAAACGCACTTTTGCTTCTTTCAAGCCAGGCACTGCCACTTTATCACTAGCAACAGTGGTAAATTTAGTGAGAGTTAATTCACTCTCTTCAGGTCGGAGCTCTGCCGCCGTTTGGTTAACATCTTCAACAATGTCCTCATCTGAGATATGAACGATGAATTCCCCACTTTTAATCGCATTTCGGGCGGTATCCTTTTGGACTCCTTTTTTTCTTTGAACAGAAACAGAAAGCATAGGAGGATTGGAACTGACTATATTGAAAAAACTAAAAGGTGCTGCATTTATTATGCCAGTTTCTGATTGTGTCGTAATAAGAGCAATGGGTCTTGGAATTATACTCCCCGTCAGAAATTTATAATTTTCCCGCTCACTTAAGCTTTCAGGATTTATTGAAATCATTTTTTATCCCCTCTCAATTATCATTAGTGCTCAGATCAAAGAATAGCCATGATTACCTCCACAAAGAGAGTGTGAATGGACCACCTCATTGCCAAAGCCTGACTGAATTCCTCTTATATTTTCATACTCTTACTCAGAAATACTTATTTATATGATTCGTCATCTCTTCTTCGCGAAAGAACATCTCCTATGTACTCGGACCATAGCAAAAGTTGCACCGCAAACTCACCAAATGCCTAGGCGAGCGATTCCGTGTCTCAATTGTAAACACCCCTAGGCTTAATGAATCCCTACGACCATGAACACTACGCCGAACCTGTAGAATTCGTTGAAACACCGGGCGGTCTCTATGAGGATCGAGTGAAAGCTATCTATAATTCTATTATATAGAAGAAAAACAAAAAGTCAGCCTGAAATTGCAGAAGAAGACGGATTTTACTCGCCGCTTATACCCCACTTACCTACCCTCACCAATGCCAAAAGTAAACACCATTGGCCTGAATCCATTTATTTCTTAACATATTCCTACCATTACGAGGCACCATAATTATGTAGTAGATTTAATGGAGGTTAGTAATATGAAGAAAGATTTTTGGCAGGCGATTGAAGATAGACGGTCCTATTATGGAATCAGCAAAGAAACGGTTGTCCCAAATAGCAGGATTAAGGAAGTGATCGATCATGCTGTTCAATATTCCCCAACGGCTTACAATTCTCAAAGTGCAAGAGTAGTCGTTCTAACAGGTAAAAGCCACGATCAGTTTTGGGATATCACCAAAGAAACCCTCCGAAAAATCGTTGACGAAAAAGACTTTAAACAAACAGAAGACAAAATGCTTTCCTTTAAAAATGGATATGGAACTGTACTATTTTTTGAAGATCAATCAATAGTGGAACATCTTCAAGAAGAATTTAAATCATATGCGGATAAATTCCCTATATGGTCCAATCAATCCTCAGGCATGTTACAATTTGTGGTTTGGACCGCCTTGGAGGGTGAAGGATTTGGAGCCAGCCTCCAGCATTACAATCCATTAATTGATGAGGAAGTTACAAAAACATGGGATTTGCCGAGGAAGTGGAAACTAATTGCGCAGATGCCATTCGGAAAACCAACTGCTGAGCCAGGGGATAAAGAAATCGTTCCGCTTGATGAGCGAGTGAAATATTTTCCATAAAGAAAGGCTGGTTCATGAGTGAGCCAGCCTCATTTGTTCTAAATTAAAGTTCCCCTGCAAAAAACCTTGAGAATATGACCGATGCAAATCCTAAATATCCTAACACTGACATAACTTTATATTCATTATTTTCCTTTATCATGGTATATAGCCCCCTTCTCCGTACTATTTTACTTTCTTGATGGGTGAAGATCGCGCAGGAAGCCACTCTTTAAGATACTGGGGTAGCTTACCGGCATAGTTGTTGGAAGCATGTCCACTTTGAAGGAGTTTGTAGGTTTTGTCCTTACTTTTTAGAAGCTTCATTATGGGGAAAATCATTTCCTGTGGTACTAAACGGTCGTTTTCACTTGCAACCACTAGAACATTTGCATCAATATTGGTGATTTTTGCTTTTTCACCCTTCACTTTCAAGTGTCCCTTAACCAGACGGTTATTGATAATAAGGTCATCTGTTAGTTGTTTTGCAACTGCACCAGATAAAGGGACATGACCATTCGTCCAAGCGTTGAACCTACGCCAGTTTTGAACATATTGTTCATTATCCGCTTGATTTAGCAAAGATAAATATGGAGAAAAGTAAATAGGTGAAGTGATTAATCGAATGCCATTTTTCACCCCACTGGCCGGTATGACTTTCATGATGTCAAGCACTTCATCAAAATTGGCACTTCCATCCCTCATCGATGCCTGCCATTGATCGAATACTTGCGAATCACTAAAATCGATGGGTGTCACCGAAAGAATCAGGTTTCTAATTGGCTCATTTGCAATAGCAGCATACATCGTAGCTATCGTCCCACCCAAGCAAAAGCCCATTATGGAAATTTCCGATGCACCTGAGTGAAGAAGCGCACGCCGTACCCCACTCCGGATATATTTTATAATATAATCATCTATCGTCGTATCTCCGTCTTCATAGCCTGGACTACCAAAATCAATCAAATACACTTCGAAGCCTTCGTTAACAAAAGCTTCTATCAAACTATTTCCTGGTCCTAGATCAAGAATTACAGGTGTATTAATCAATGAATAGATGAGAAATACTGGTACTTTATATTTTTTTTTGATCGGCGGATAATACCATAATGTTGATTTGTTCTTGTTCCAAACCCGTACCCTCGGTGTAGTGCCCATTTCCGGCATCGGCTGATTTGGAATATCCAAAAAGTGTTTCCATTTAGGCGTCGCCATAGTTTTACGACCTGATTTATTCATTTCCTTCATGTTCATAAACCTTTTACTTGTACCTTGGCGTTGGATAATAAGGAATCAAAAAGAAAGTCACTGATCTTCTTTTTATCACGTACCTGCCCTGTACTTTCCCTTTTTTTATTTCGTGAACTTCTTCTACTGGATCGTTTTTCCCCTTCAGTGAGATGTAAAAGTAGCTCTTCAACCTTGTCTACTTTTTCCTCAAGTTGAATGACTAATTTGGCTACATTAGCAACATCCTGTTTGGTTGGGTAATTCATGATGATGGACATTCTCTCCGAAGCTTCCTGAAACTTATTTATACGCGGAACCTGTTGCTGTGAATTGTTGCTGATGGATTCAATAAAACTCCTATTATTAATGAACTCACGAATTTTATCATTTAACTCTTGTTCTTTTTGAGTGCCCAAGAGTTTTAACCCTTTATAAAAATCTGTTTTTTTTGGCATTTATGCTTCCCCTCTTCTTTGTTTAGATTGTAGCGGCGATGCCTCCATCAACGATCAGAACATGCCCCACTATATAGTCTGAAGCTTTCGACGCTAAAAGTATTGCCGCTCCTTTTAAATCCTCACCATTACCAAATCGATGTGCCGGAGTTTTTCCAAGAATGTCATAATCGGATTCTTCAAGGATTTTCTTTGTAATCTTAGTTGGAAAAAAGCCTGGTGCTATCGCATTCACCTGAATACCATGTCTAGCTAATTTGACACCAAGATCTTTTGTCAAGGTAATGATAGCTCCCTTGCTAGTGTTATAAGGAATGGTCACCATCAACTCAGGGTGAGTGCCTCCAAGCCCTGATACCGATGCGATATTAATAATTTTCCCGGATTTTTGTGACATCATGATTTTTGCTACGGCCTGTGAAAACAAGAATGTACCTGTAACATTAACGTTCATTACCTTTTCCCATTTATCCTCGGGAATATCTTCTAACGGACCAGACCATGAGGTCCCGCTATTATTGACAAGAATGTCAATGCTACCGAAATGATCCATTGTTTCTTTTACAACTGAATCAATATCGCTTTTGTTCGTAATATCACATTCAATGGCCAACGCCTTCGTACCCATTGAATGTAAGTATTTACAAGTTTCTTCACATACAGAAAGTTTCCGTGAAGCAATTACAATATTTGCACCCGCCATAGCCAGTGCCAACGCTATTTGTTTTCCGAGACCTCTCCCGCCTCCTGTTACAATAGCCGTTTTATTCGTCAAGTCGAATAGATCAAATGTAGTCAACTCCCCAGCCCCTTCATTATAAAATCATTTCTTTTACAATCTATATTATTATAGAAAAGCCTATACGATATTGTGCTTAAAATAGTCTCATGCCCCAGCCTGT
The DNA here is from genome assembly GCF_044761765.1 of Peribacillus sp. NPDC097284. Taxonomy (NCBI): domain Bacteria; kingdom Bacillati; phylum Bacillota; class Bacilli; order Caryophanales; family Bacillaceae; genus Peribacillus; species Peribacillus sp. NPDC097284. The sequence goes on along the minus strand of NZ_JBIWCZ010000003.1, from coordinate 246,630 downwards.
TTGGAATTATCATTTTCAACAGCTTATGGACGGTGCATACTCTACACGAGCAAAATCCTCCAATAAGGTTTAAACTAAAGAAATGTAAGGGGGAGACTTATGACATTACATCATTTTCATTTACGCGCGAATTGGCCTGGTGGAAGAAATGGCACTGGTACGATACAGGCAGGTAATTTACAAACGGAAATTAGTGTGCCTCCGGAAATGGATGGACCGGGGATTGGAACCAACCCAGATGAAATGCTGCTCGGTGCAGCATCTACTTGCTATATTATTACACTTGCGGCCATGCTTGAAAGAAGCCATATTGAAAAGGCCAGTTTGACGATGGAATCCGAAGCCTTTGTGGATGTTACGAATGGGGTATTCACATACAAGAAAATCATTCATCGACCATCTCTTGTTTTAACTGATGAAGCTACGGATAAGGACTTGGAAAAAGCCCGAAAACTTGTGGATAAATCGGAGGCCTCTTGTATGATATCGCGTGCCATCAAAGGCAACGTGGAAGTAGAGGTAGAACCGGACATTTCCATCGCTCCACGTTAATGTAAAAAGAGTGCCTAACCACGATTCAAGGATAGGCACTCTTTACTTATTGGATGGAGTTCATTTTGTTTTCTACCTGACGGCATACTTCATCAGCCGTTAAACCGTCTGCATCTATAATGGAAGCTTTGATGGAAGTATCGCTGATTCCCATTACGTTCGTTTCCAAACCTGTTACAACACAACAATCCAAGTTCTTCGCATCTGCTTCTTGCTTGATTTCAACTACATCAAAACCTTTATCGCGGAGTGCTTCTTGGATATTCGTTAATGATTCTTCAACACCGATTTTTGACATCTTCACACACCTCCTCTACGTTTAATGATTTCCTTTCCTTGGGCAATTTATGTATGGTCCTTATTTTCCTTAAAGACAGGAAGAGACCTAATATCGGTCTCTCATTCTTCATAAATTTTGTTTAAGGATTTCTTCTTGTATTTGCTCATTTTTTAATGGTTCATCACCATTTGTCCCTGCCTTTGATTTTCCTCCCACAGCTCGCTTCGGTTTCATATCACTAGTCTTTAGATTATTATTGGGAGCTGCCTGTTCATTCCATTCAGTCATCGCATTCACCTCTCTTACGTTTAAAGTTCCCCTTGTTTCGCGAATTCATGAATTCTTTCTTCATAACAAAACCGGCTTCACTAGAAAGCCGGTTGTTTTAAAAATATTTCTTTTTCCAAAATATAAAGGCTGTTGTGCCTGCCAGACTGATAGCAATTAATAAAGTGAAGATAAAAGCATATGGGTTATGCTCAAATGGTAGATTCACATTCATTCCATAGAAACTTGCCACCATAGTCGGGAGCGTTAGTATAATCGTAACCGATGTAAGGAACTTCATGGCATTATTGACGTTATTGGATATAATGGATGCGAATGCATCCATCATCCCGCTCAAAATTGATAGGTACACTTCTGCCATTTCAATCGCCTGGCCATTTTCAATGATTACATCCTCTAATAATTCTTTATCTTCTTCATACATTTTCAAGTAATTAAAACGGAGGATTTTGTCGAGAACAACCTTGTTTGACTTCAAGGATGTCGTGAAGTAAACCAGACTTTTTTCCAATGCCAAGAAGGTGTACAGTTCTTTATTTTTCATGGACTGATGCAGTTCTCGTTCGGCTTCATTAGTCATCTTGTTGATTTGCTTAAGATAACGTAAATAATAGGACGAGATTTCAAATAATATCTGCAGGGCAAATCTTGTTTTCTTATTAGAGTAAAAACCTTTGATTTTATTATTTTTAAAATTGGTTAAAATGGGTGAATCTTTGAGAGATACCGTAATGAAACAATCATTCGTAAAAATCATGCCGATTGGTATCGTTTCAAAAATGGGCAAGTCCGCTTCATCCTTTGTCAAATAAGGGAAATCGACGATAATCAGTAAATGATCATCCTCTTTCTCTATACGAGGCCGTTCCTCATCATCTAATGGATCTTTCATGAAGTTAATCGGTACTTGCAAAGTGGAGCAAATATATTGTATTTCATCTTCTGTCGGTGCCACTATGTTCACCCATGAACCTTTCGTCATTTCATCGGTTACGTTCAGCATGCGGCTTTCATTCGTCTTGTATATCTCAATCATTCAAACGACCTCCTCTTTCTTAGAGAGAGCTCAATTTACCATCTTCGAGTAGATACTCATGGAGAATAACAGTCTCGACGTCTAGCATCATATCGGCTTCCTCTTGCTTACTGGGTTCAGGGTCGTCATAAGAACTGATGCCCACTCGTATCACATCCTTTCAATTCCTTTATCTTAATCCTAAATCTTCTAAAGCACAATAAATAATTCCCCAAGCTCTTTTCACAACATATGAAAATGCTGACTAGTTTCTTAAGCGCTATAATTGGTTAACTTTCTAAAAAATCATTTCATAAAAAAATCGCTTGGGATATTTCCCAAGCGATGGTGTTTCATTTAAGTGTGCTTCACAGTATTATAGTAATTTACGCTATACATAGCGCCTTCATCCACCATTTTATTGTCTTCGTGATCATATGGGTCAGGATGTCCTGCCTTTTCAATTAAGGGATCTACCGATTGTCGTTTATTCCAAAAACTCATTGCCTTCGTTTTTGCACTGGACCATACATTTTTCGCTTTCCCTCGGTTCGTTTTAGATAAAAACGAGACTCCGGCAACTCCGACTCCGAGCAGTACTACATTCTTTGCTAATGCCATCATTACCTTCCTCCTTAACGTTGGATTAATATATATGTACCCTCACCCATTAAATGTAAACATTCATTTAACGTAAGGGGCCTTTTTATAAAAGAAGTTGGGCTTAACGATTTCATTTTGATACGATTTATGAAAAACATGCGTCGTTGCTGGAGAGACAGGTGGAATTAGCCATGTCCAGTCCCCCGTTACATTCCGTTTACATGATGCCTCCCTTTCTTCGAAAAGCTTAAATTGCTTGGCGGCTGTATGATGGTCAACCATACTCACACCAGCTTTTTTAAACGAATATAGAACCGCTTCATTCAGTTCAATCAGTGCCCGATCCTTCCATAATGTGGAATCTCTTCGAATGTCCAATCCCATTCTCTCTCCGATGCTGGGAAGCATATTGTAGCGATCCTCATCCGCAAGGTTTCTAGCCCCAACTTCAGTCCCCATATACCATCCATTAAATGGGGCCGCCGAGTACGAAATACCGCCAATCTCCAGTTTCATTCCGGAAATAATGGGCACAGCATACCACTTGAGACCCAAGTCCTGGAACCAGGAAAACTCAGGATGGCCAATTGGTACTTCTTTAATGATTTCTTTCGGGATTTCATATACTCTTGGAGCTTTTCCGCCTACTTGAATCACGAGTGGTAAGATATCAAACGATCCATACTTCCCCTCCCATCCCAAGGCCTGACACTGTTTGGTGAAAGCTATCGAACTAGAATCCCCAACTATGCCCGTTTCCGTCTCATATCCGGCATATCGTATAAGCTGATGATTCCATATCTCTATCTTATTTTCAATGTCCTGCTGTTTAAAAACGGTGATGATTGGCCTGATATTTCCATCATTCGTTGCCCATTCAATATGCTCAATCAAGGCAGACACAATATCATCCTCACTTTGGAGAGCCCTTTTATCTAGCACCCGCAATGAATCCCAAAACAATCTACCAATACAGCGATTACTATTTCGCCAGGCCAATTTAGCCCCATATTCCAATTCTTCCGGCGTATGTTCATACCTACCCGTATCTTGGATTTCCTTTTTGATTTGACTAATTCTATCCATCGCTTCTTCATCTGTTTTACCCATTTCATCATGATATATCTTGATGAAGGAGATGGCTTCATGTAGTAATTCACTCATCTATCCCACTAATCCTTCCATCTATACTGACCTGAGATACTAATAACGTATCATAGATCTTATCTCTATCTCTAAAAGAATACCTTAAAGAAATAGTATTTCTTTAAAAGATGTGACAATTTCTGGTCAACACGACCCATCAATCTTACTATATGTAAGTAGCTATACTTTTTTATATAACAACCTATACAGTAACTAAATAATATTCAGTAAAGTTGTTACATACGAGGTAAATGCTTTATAATGAATACCAACGGGGTGATATGATGAATAATGTGACACTTTGTCCTCGATTTGAAAAAGGCATGCAAATCTTGAGTAAACGTTGGACAGGATTGATCGTCAATCAATTACTTAATGGACCTCAACGGTTTTGCAATATTGAATCTGCCTTCCCAATCAGTGGCCGAATTCTTTCTGAACGGTTAAAAGACTTGGAATCTGAAGGCATCGTAAAAAGAGATGTTTACCCAGAGACACCTGTCAGGATTGAATATTCTTTAACAGAAAAAGGCGAAGCGCTTGCACCGGTGATTCACGAGATACAGAACTGGGCACGAGAATGGATCAAACCCATAGAGGACCAATAGGATATCCTATAAAAGAGAGGAACCATATATAGAGGTTTCTCTCTTTTTTATGTCTTACCTTTGTTTATTCGTATATGTTCAGTGGTATATTTTTCTCATAAAGGGTAACTCCTAAAAGCAGGCGGTGAATTTATGAAAAAAGTGGACTGCATCATTATTGGAGGAGGCATCGCTGGTTTACAGGCTGCCATCCAACTCGGAAGATACAATCACAATATAGCGGTGATAGACGCTCAGAAAGGCCGTTCATTGATAGCTAAAGACTATCAAAACATTCTAGGTTGGCCTGAAGGAGTGAGCGGAAAACGGTTAAGGAGCCTAGGGAGACAGCATGCAGAAAAGTTCGGAGTCGAGTTCTTCGACGGTACCGTGACCTCACTCGAGAAAAAAGAGGATCTTTTTATAATGTGCACAGATGATGATATCCATTACGAAGCGAAAACGATTTTTCTTGGGACAGGCGTTACCGATAACATTCCAGCTATAAGGTATCTCTATCCTACTCTTGGTATCTCCACTTATATTTGTCCAGACTGTGATGGGTATGAAATTAAGCATAAACAAACAGTGGTCATTGGCGGGGGAAATACGGGGGCTAACATGGCGCTCACCCTTTTATATTGGTCAAAAGCTATCATCTATGTAAACCATTCAAAAACCAAGATCAATGAAACGTTCAGAAAAAAGCTAGAGGAAAACCAAATACCTGTATTCGAAGAAGAAGTAGAGGAAGTTAAAGTCGATGAATCTCAAAATCTTCAAGCTATCCAATTGGTAAATGGGAAAAGGATAGAAGCAGAAAAAGCTTTTGTAGCATTTAAAGGGAACAAAATAAATAATGCACTTGCCAAACAACTTGGTGTTGATGTAAATGAGACAAATCATATTCATGTGAACCCACGTACGAAAGAAACAAATATTCCGGGAGTATGGGCTGGAGGAGATCTTGCCGCCCATTCCGAGCAAGTAACCATTTCAATGGGGGACGGAACTCAGGCTGCCATTTGGATTCATAAACGCCTGATGGGTGAGCTGCCTCCTGATTAGGGGACAGAAAAAAGTATCGGTACCCTCATTCAAGGAAACCGATACTTTTTTTATAAACTGTGTATTACTATTTAGCGCTACGCTCGACGTCTACCTTCGGCGTATACCTTGAAATACTTTTACCAGGATCAATATGACTGCAATGATAAGCAGGATGTGGATAAAACCCGCCGCAATTTTAAATACCAAACCGAGAATCCATAATAAGATGATGGCACCAATTATCGTCCAAAGCATTGTACTCTCTTCCTTCCTTCATTGCAAACACTTACAGATATCCTTCTAAGCCATTGCCGTAAGCGTGTGCAAATTTAATCTTACATATAAAATACCCCAATCTTCCACTAACAAACCTACTCTTCCGCCAACAAAAATATACATAAATCTGTTAATACTGTAAAAGATAATCATGTAAAGTTCTTGATCAGGATAATTTCCAGATTATATTCATGGGTGGTACCCTTATGGTGAAAAAAATTTAAAAGGAGTGTTTTAAATGAAAAAAATAGGTGTAATGGTTGCAATCTTTTCCTTATTACTTTGCATGCCGATCCTTCCTGCTTCAGCTGAGGAAAACCAACAATCCGTTAAGCAGGATAACGTACAATTCACAGAGTCCCAAAAAACAGAATTAGCCACTATCCAAAAAAGGATACTAGCGGACAAAAAGGAGTTAATTGAAAAATATGTGGAATATGGTGCGCTTTCTAAAGAAGAGGGAGACAAAATGTACGCACATTTTGAACGACACTACAAAATGATGGAGCAACATGATTTTCAAATCCCTTCGCACCGCCCACATACAAAACACATGCCAAAGTAATGAAATGACTGATTTTTCTTCTATTCCGGCCTATACATAGGACGGAATTTTTTCATCCTAGGCACTTATTCATTCTCGTGCCTGAAAATTCGCTGTGCACTTGTTTCCAAAGTGTAAAATATTTACTAAAGGATTTGGAATTCCCTATAGCGAATACATAGAGACGAGAAATGAAAGGATGAAGAATATGCATAAAAAAGGAATATCAGCAGAAGACCTATTTCAGATGAAATCTGTAACCGATCCAAAACTTTCACCCGATGGCAGCATGGTCATTTATGTACAAACCACCATCGATGAACGAACGGAAAAATACATCTCCAACTTATATATGTATAGCCTGATCACCGCTGAAACAAAACAATGGACATTCGGGAATCACCGTGATACCTCACCAGGCTGGTCACCAGACGGAAAGTACATTAGCTTCTTATCAGACCGTTCTGGAAAAAAACAAGTTCATATCATTCATTCAATCGGTGGGGAGTGCCGACAGCTGACGCATTTCCTCGATGGAGCAACCAATCCCATCTGGTCCCCTTGTTCGAGAAAACTGCTACTATCCACTATGGTACCTGAAAATAAGGCGGTGTTATCCGAAAAAGAAGAAGAAACCTCATGCAAAGATGTACAGCGTTATGATCAGATAAAATACAAATGGGATGACAGAGGATATTTCAATCATCACTATAGTCAACTCGTCTTGGTAGATATAGTAAATGGTGAATTCATATTACTAACGGAAAATCTGACGAACAGTCACCCAAATGCCTGGTCTCCAGATGGATCTCAAATCGCTTATATTAGCGGTGAACCGGGGAAAAGTGATTTGGACCTATTCACAGATATCTACATTATGGATGTCAAGACGAAAATTTCCCGAAAAGTAACTGGCAGCTCTGGATATTACCGTGATCCAAAATGGTCCCCTAATGGTGAATTCCTTTCCTACATTGGCCACAACAAAGAATTTGCCGGTGCAACCTCTTCAAAAATCTGGTTGTACTCTGTTTTGGATGAAACCATACAATGTTTGACGGAAGGTTGGGACGTTGAAATAGGAAGCTCCGCCATCGGTGATTTCCAAATGGGCGCAGTGGATCCTGGCATTCTGTGGACGAATGACAGCCAAGGCTTTTACTTCTTAATAAGTGATTATGGAAATACCGGTGTTTATTATGGATCGATTGAAGGGGCCATGTACCCTTCCCTCCTCGAGCCTCAACATGTATATGGGTTAACAATCAACCCGGATAGCCATCATGCCATCGTAGCCATAAGTACACCTGTTCATCCCGGTGATTTATTTGTTTATAACCTCATGACTGGCGATAAAGAACAGATCAGCTTTGTAAACGATGAATACTTACAGGATAAAACTATAGCTATTGCCGAGCCCATTTCCTTCCGTTCAACAGATGATACCCTCATCCACGGCTGGATCATGAAGCCATGTGAATTTGTGGATAATAAAAAGTATCCCCTCATTTTAGAGATTCACGGTGGGCCTCATGCAATGTATGCGAATAACTATGTTCACGAATTTCAGACTTTGGCGAATGAAGGCTATGTTGTATTGTTCATCAATCCACGCGGAAGTGTTGGATATGGACAGGAGTTCGCTAATGCCAACCGTGGTGATTATGGTGGAATGGATTATGAGGACTTAATGGCTGCTGTAGACTATGTTCTAGATTTCTACTCCTTTATTGACGCTGAAAAGTTAGGTGTAACGGGTGGCTCCTATGGAGGGTTCATGACCAATTGGATTATCGGTCATACAAACCGCTTCAAGGCGGCTGTGACCCAGCGTTGCATAAGCAATTGGATAAGTTTCTATGGAGTCAGTGACATCGGATATTATTTCACCGAATGGGAAATTTCAGGAGATGTCATTAACTCACCAGAAAAATTATGGGAACACTCCCCATTAAAGTATGTAGCAAATGTGCAAACTCCTTTGCTATTACTTCACGGGGAAAAAGACTATCGTTGTCCTATTGAACAGAGTGAACAATTTTTTGTAGCATTGAAAAGGCAAAAAAAAGAAGCGGTGCTTGTTTCCTTCCCAAATGAAAACCATGAAGTATCCCGAAGCGGGTCACCCAAAATGCGTCTTCGTCATATAGTGGAAATCAAGGAATGGTTTAATAAGTACCTTTAAAAACAAAAGAACTCTGCTAGCGTTCCCGCTAGCAGAGTTCTTTTGTTTTTAATGTTGAATCTGATCTCGGTTCTCAGAAATAGAATGTAAAGCGATACCCGCTTCGGAAATTGTCTGGTGGTGAACGGCAAGGTCGCCCAAAGCGATAATACCAACCAATTTTTCCTTTTCTACAATCGGCAGTCTTCTTACTTGTTCACTCGCCATCAAATCCTCTGCTTCTTCCACTGACATATCCGGCGAACCCGTAACAAGGTCTGTGGAGATAATATCGGTGATTTTTGTTGAATTTGGTTTTTTCTCTGCGACAGAACGGGTAACAATGTCCCTATCTGTAATAACACCAATTAAACGATTGTTTTCTAAAACGGGAATAACTCCAACATTACCATCCTTCATTTTTAAAGCCGCTTCGTATACATTATCTTCAGCCGTACAAAAATCCACATCGGATGTCATAATATCTCTTATTTTCGTCATATAATTCCTCCATCTAAATGAGATCTTAATTTATTCGAAAAATAGTGTTTCTTATTTATTCTACGTATTCCCCGTAATCTGGCTTTGCAATAGAATCAAAGTTCCTTGCTAGGTTTGCTAAACCTTTCGTAAGTTCCTCTCCTTCAATCGGATAACCATGACCCGTTATCGCAAGCCTCGGCTTTAAATCAGCTAGGGTTAATACCGATTGTTTGGCTGCATCCCAATCAGTTGTCAAATAGCGTGGTGGACCAGTCAATTCTTTTTCCTGAGTGATGACTTTATAAAGGGAATCTTGTCTGACGTTAACAAAAGCATCACCCGAAATCAAGCTTCGATCGCCTTCTCTAAAAAGGGAAACATGCCCGGCTGAGTGTCCAGGAGTATGGATCCATTTCCAGTCGGGAAGTCCGGGAACACTATGGTCATCCGGCAGGGGCTGAACTTGCTCAGCCAAATCAATTCCCTCGTTTGGAAACATCCAAGATATCTTCGCGACCAAACCACCTTCCACCGTGGGATCAGGTTCTGGATAATTCTCTTTGCCGGTTAAATAAGGCATTTCATTTAGATGTGCATAGACCGGAACCTTCCACACTTTCAATAAATCTACTAGTGCTCCAATATGGTCGAAGTGTCCATGAGTGAGGATAATGGCCTCTGGAGGATGATTCTCACCATAAATCTCTTCAGCTTCTTTCTTGATCATATCTGCTGAACCGGCCATACCCGCATCAATCAGGACCCACTTCTTTTCATCTGGTGATCCTATGAACACGACATTCACAATTTGAATAGGAAAGCAATATAAATCCTTATTCACAAACTGACCTTTCCCACTGGATACTGATGTCATTGGAATGATTTTTTTGTTCAAATTATTATTATCCATAAGCCCCTCCACTTATTTATTTATTAAACGTTGCTTTCATTTAAAAGGATACCAACCTTTGAATAATAAAAACCGGCCTTGATGCAACAAGCCTGTCCTCGATTAAAAAACATCCTTCCGTGTAAATACCGAAAAAGATACAAGCAGGGCAATCGCCCACCAAGCAAGTAGGGTAATCATAGATGATGATAAGGTCATTCCCTCGATAGGAGGTGCTGTCCCACTAACATATGAGGTCAACTTTAAATTCACCATAAAGAAATATTTAGCCGATTCCCAAGAAGAAACCATGTTGCTTAAAATGGCTCCGGATATTAGGGAGGCGAGCATGATACCCATCCCTGCAGGTGTACTTCTAACTAGTACTGACAACATGAATGAAAGGGTTCCTACCACTACGGCCACCAGCCAGACTAGGCCCATATCCATCAAAAGGAATTTCCATTGTTGGACCATTCTTACCTGGCTTATATCCACTTCTCCGCCATTTATGCCAAAACCGGTAATGGTCGGCGCATTCCAGCCATGATACCCAAAAACAATACCTGATAAAAAATAAGCGAGAAAAGCGGTCATCGCCACTATCAAAGAAACAGCCAATAACAAAGTAATATATTTACTCAAAAGTATTTGCCATCGTTTCACAGGCCTAGTGAGCAAGAGTTTAATCGTTCCCTGACTACTTTCCGAGGATACGAGGTCACTGGCTACAATCATGATTAAAAGGGGAATGAATAGGTCTATTGAATTCTCCAAAAACATACGTGTAAAAGTTGCAGCCCCAGGTTCTGAAGGGTTAATGTCGTGGTCTAGATAATATTGCTGCTGTTTTAGGGTGACCTGAAGCTGCTCTCTCCATTCATCCAACATCCTGCTTGAGCTCAATCTGTTCTGAGTATCGATGATTTGCTGTTGAACTGCAGTACGCCAATCATCAGTACCTAACTTCTCTCTTTGCTCCTCCACTTGTTTATATTGTGCGTATGTAAACATCAACACTAGTATACCTACGATAATTCCAATGATGAGCAGCCGTTTCTTTGCCAATAACTTCATCATTTCATTTTGAATCAGGTTACTCAATTCCAGCACCCCCACTGGTTATTTGTAAAAATAACTCCTCCAAGGCTGGAAGTCTACGATTCATTTCAAGTACCTTCACACCCGCAACATTGAGGGCGGCATTCCATTCGGGAGTCCTATGTTCATCAAATTTTGTGACGATATAATCGTGTTCCATCTTTATGTCCGTAAACGCACTAAGGATTTCGCTTCCCTTTTGCAATGGCTCAACACGCCAAATCATCTTTTCCTGAGTCTTTAATAAATGTTCTACCGTATCAGTTTGGATGATTTCACCTTTTGTAATAATGGCCACCCGATCACAAAGAAGTTGTATTTCCCCCAGTAAATGGGAAGATACCAAAACACTCATGCCTTCTTCTTCTGCAAGTTTCCTAATGAACTGGCGCATTTCACGGATTCCTGCGGGATCAAGTCCATTTGTCGGTTCATCCAGGACCAATATTTTAGGTCTGTTTAGCATAGCTTGTGCTATACCAAGCCGCTGCCTCATACCTAACGAGTATGTCTTCACCTTTTCATGAATCCGAGCCTTAAGACCAACTAACTCAATGACTTCATTCATTCTTGATTCATCAACACCCGGTAGCATTCGTGCAAAATGGAGCAGATTGTCCCAACCACTTAAATATGGGTAAAGTTCTGGATTTTCTACTATACAGCCTAAATTCTTCATGGCTTCCGTAAAGTTTTTACGTACATCGTACCCACATATTTCAATGGAACCTGATGTTGGCTTAATTAGGCCAACCAACATTCTGATTGTCGTCGTTTTCCCGGCCCCATTCGGACCTAAAAAGCCGAATACTTCACCCTCTCTTAGCTCAAACTCTATTCCCTTTATGATTTCCCGCTTGCCAATCGTTTTTTTTAGATTCTTCACGCTCAATGTCACATTCCTCATTTTGCTTCCCCTTCCCATTGAATTAAAGGAGAGATCCTATCCGCGATCAAACGATACCCTTCCTTATTGGGGTGAAATCTATCCGAATACAAATACTCATTCACTGATAACTGAAATAAATCAAAAGTCGGTACGAATACGGCATTTTCATAGGTCGCAATCACCTCAGCTGTTTCGTTATTCCAATCCCGAACAATTTTATTTGTATCAAAGTCTTCATCCAATTCGATGAAGGGGTTGTACAAACCGACCATGAATATGGTGGCTGAATCATTTAATTTAGTGATTTCCTTTAAAGTCTCATTCAAATTTTTCAAATAGTCCTTTTGCAATTCACTGGTAACCTCAAGATCATAATCAAATAAGGTCTGACCTTGCTGAAAAAGATCATTCCCGCCGATTGTAATCATGATGACATCCGCTGACTGTATTTGGCGACCTATCTCCGATTGTTTCACCTGTTCAGCCAATTCTTTGGATACTTGCCCCTTTACTCCAAGGTTATGAACAAGGGGTTTGCTATTAAAGCGACTTTTCAAGTCTTCGACCACAAGGCCCACATAGCCTTTCCCTGTCTCATCGCCAGTTCCCCGAGTCAGAGAATCTCCTAAGGCCACTAAGGTGAAATCATCTGGAACATTTTTTTCTATTGATTTTGAATTTGCTTCTTTCAATTCCACTTCAGAGGATTTTTCTCCATAGTAATCGTAAAGTGTCCACCCTACACAAAACAGAAAAAACAGTCCGATAAGCGCTGCTATAATAGTTGTTGCAATAACCCTGACTTGGCTCAATCACATTCATCCTTCCGATGGTTTACTTAATTCCATTAAAACACATTATTTCCAATAATAAAAAGATGTCGACCCCGGTAACTAAACTGTCCGTTCTTTTTTTCATAAACGCATGACAACCATGAGCCGATTCCAGTAGGCTTCCACGGTAAAAACAAGATAACCTACCAACTAGCACCGTATTAAACTCAATGGATTAGCAAACAAAAAAAGACTTATTCACAAATGTGAGCAAGTCCTTTAAAAATTATAAATTCTTTACTATATGGGCTGACCTCCCGTCTTTCCCTCCATTATCATAAGCCATACCGTAAGTATGATACCAAGCACCGAAAGACTTCCAAAAAAGAGATAAACCATGTAAATACCTGATGTATCCATGATCATGCCACCGAAAAATGTACTGAACCAATTACCGAACCCGTTCCCTATCGCAGAATAAAGTGTGACTGCCGTAACGGTTATATGAACTGGTACAACCTCTTTAATATATTGCAGACCTGCTGGAATAAATAATCCAAGTGAAAAACCTTGCATGATAGATGAAATATAAACAATGGCTAAACCAGGTTCCATAAAATAGAGAACCCATCGGACCAGCGAGGCACCCCCTGCCAATAACGTGATTGGCAGCAACCCCCATTTATGAATCCAACTTCCTGCGAGACGTAAGAATGGAATTTCGGACAGCACCGCGAGCAGAAATGCAATGCCGATTCCTGTATAGGTTCCACCCCTAGCCTCCACGAATAGGCCATAATAGACGTTATTCGCCAGGTTGGGACCAAAAATCAGGAATGTTACGGCAAGAAAGACGACAAAACGTTTCATAATAAAAAGTTCCTTTATTCCACTGAAAAGCTTTGCTTTTTTTTGCGGTGACTCCTCGGGTAAATGCAGAGCTAGAAAAGCAGCAAAAAGAAGGCTGATAAAAAATACGTAGAAAATAACGGATGGGCCTATGAAAGTTTCCGATAACCTCCCCATCACAAAAACGGCAACTCCAAAACCAAGCGAACCATATAAACGGATTTTCCCATAATTCGCGTTGATACTCGTCGTATATTGCAAGGTGATGCTATCAGACACAGGGATAAGGGCACTTTGAAAAACTGCCAGTCCCACTGAGATGCATACTAAAAATAGAAAAGGTTCAAATAAAACATATCCTAACCCAAAAATTCCAGCAAATAAGGTAGTCAACGCCAGTATCCTAGTGGGTTTTCCAGTCCAGTCACAAATCAGTCCCCATATAGGTTGAAAAAAAATCATCACCAGTGGTCCAACAGACATGATGAACCCTATTTCAAATCCATTCAGTCCGACCTCATTAGCTAAATAGACACTTAAAAGTGGTGTCAAGCTACCTACCGCAAAAAAAGAAAGAAGATAAAACCCTTTTAATCGTGTTATATGAACCTTTTCAAGTTTATTCACTAAAATATCCCCCATGAAGTCATCTAAATACTATTACAAACACTAGACAGTTAGTCCCAGTTCCCTTTCTTGTTTCTTTCTTGCAACAACTCCAGAGGGAGGACAATGTTAAATACAGTCCCTTTATCAACTTCACTTTCTACAAACACTCGTCCTTGATGACTTTCAATGATTTTAAAGCTAACCATAAGACCCAGCCCATTCCCGGATTTTTTTGTAGTGAAAAACGGTTCACCCAATTTTCTTAATTGATTGGGAGGGATTCCTACTCCTGTATCTGTTATAGAAATATGAACCTTCCTTTCCCTTAATTCCATAGTGACCCTGATTTCTCCTCCTTGCGGCATCGCTTCCATTCCATTCTTAATGAAATTCAGAAAAACTTGTTTCAAACGATTTTCATCGCACTGAACATGGATTTCTTCTTGGAAACTAGTAAAGAAGAGTATAATATTTTTCTTCTTCGCATCATACTCAGTTAGCGAGATAACATTCTGTAAAATCGGGACGATATTCTTTGTTTTCAGATTCAAGGACTGTGGTTTTGCCAGATCCAAAAATTCTTCAATAATCTCATTTACCCGGTTGATTTCATCTAAAATGATATCCAAATATTCTTGTCGCTCACTATCCGTTTCATCTAATTGTAAGAATTCCGTATACCCTTTAATCGATGTAAGAGGATTTCTTACTTCATGGGCCACTCCTGCAGCCAGTTGTCCGACAGCTGCCAATTTATCCTGGCGATAAAGCATTTCTTCTGTTTGTTTTCGCTCTGTGATATCATAGCGAATCGCGAGAAATTGATAGGGTTTGCCTTCAACTGTATAAAAAGGGACAATCGTGGTATCCACCCAATAATAACTACCATCTTTCGCTCTGTTTCTAATTTCCCCTTTCCATACTTTGCCCTTATGTATGGTCTTCCACATATTCTCGAAAAACTCACTTGAATGATATCCGGAATTCACCATTTTATGCGTTTGTCCAATTAACTCGTTTCTCGTGTACCCAGAAATTTCAGAGAATTTTTCATTAACCTCGACGATGATTCCTTCATCATCAGTTACGGCCACGATAGACGATTGATTAATGGCATAGTACATATCACCCAATTCTTTAATAGAAACCTTTAAATCCTTCTCAGCCTTTTTCCGACTGGAAATATCAGATCGTATGGATATATATTGATATGGTTTTCCTTTCTTCATAAAGGGCACAATCGTGGTATCCACCCAATAGAGCTCCCCGTTCTTTGCCCGATTACATATCTCACCATGCCATGTCTGTCCATTACTGATCGTTTTCCATAGATTGAAAAAAAACTCTTTAGAATGATAACCCGAGTTAATGATTGAATGATTTCTTCCAATCAGTTCATGCTCTTCATATTGGGATATTTCAATGAATTTTTCGTTAACATAGGTTATGATGCCTTTTGCATCCGTAATAGCCACAATCGAGGATTGATCTAAAGCATAACGGATATCACTCACTTGGTTGTCACTCTTCACCAACCGTCTTGCAACAATTGTGCTCGAGCCAATTAAATTCGCTAGTATGAAAAGCGAAACAAAGCATACGAGATAAAGCATAAAGGGTGTTAATTGAGCGAGTCCTTTCATATTCACCATTTCTGGAGTAAGTGGAAGCCCTCTCAAAAAAAGAAAATGTCCTCCAATAATTGCTCCGCTCATAATGATCGTACTGACTGGTTTTAGGAAGGGTTGACTCCCTTTTCCATTATAAAATAATAGTGAAAATCCGCTTACAAACAACAAAAAAATTATAACTAGCGTACTACCTAACAACCATGGATTAAGTTCCAAGGACTTACTCAATGGATACAGGCCAATTAAATAATTTGATAAAAGAGCCATCGTAAACATAAAGCTACAGAAAACCATTTGCAACATGGAAGGGTTATGGGCAATGGCCAAAAGGCCAATCCCTACAAATATGGCTCCTAATATTAATGAAAGCATGATTAAGGAAAAGCTGTAAGCCGTAGTCCTGTCACTCTCATAAGTAAAAACATATACAAAATTCATCGTCCACATAGTCACTCCCATGGAGCAAGTACTTCCCAAATACAAAAGACGTTTATATTTTTCTGCCGAAATATATGTTGTCAGCAAATCCAAGGCGGTATAGCAAGCCATGAATGTCAGGAGTGCTGCAATTATAAATAGGATTGGATTGGATGATACAATTGATTGTTCCATTAACCTTCTCACCTCTATCGTTCTATTATCCTATATTGTAATGTAAATTTCGAATTGCTTAAAGACTTTTATTTCTATTTACCTGTCTTCCTGAGTTATTTAAAGTTATTTTCTGTATATTCAATAAATAAATCTTCGACAACTATGTAAAAAAATAATAGAATGACAAATATTTTTCCTATGTATCGAGTAAAATAAAAAGTGTTTATCAATCGTTCTCCTCCTGAGAACAATGATTACAATTCATGAGTACGTGCAAAACAAACTACGTTCGGAGAGCTTATTTCTTTTTTTAATCCCTTTTATACGTTTATAATTAAATAGAGAATATATATAAAAAGGAGTGGGGGCATGATAATGTCGGACCTAGCAAGCGCAAATACAGCCGAAATTATACAAAAGAAGACGCAGCATAAAAAACTGACGCGTAGGCAAGTTTTACAAAGAGGTCTACTCATAACGATTGGTGCCGTATTAATGGCTGTCGGCCTTGAGATTTTTCTTGTTCCGAATAACGTTATCGATGGAGGCATTACCGGTATTTCCATTATGTTATCTTATATCACCGGCATGAAACTTGGTATCTTTCTTTTTGTTTTAAACCTTCCTTTCTTTTTTATTGGATATAAACAAATCGGAAAAACCTTCGCTTTATCTACCCTATATGGAATATTAATCCTTTCTTTAACTACCACATTGCTTCATCATGTACCAGCTTTCACTCAGGATATTCTCCTTGCTTCAGCTTTTGGAGGCATGATACTTGGAATTGGGGTTGGAATGGTAATTCGGTATGGTGGTTCATTAGATGGAACTGAAATCCTTGCCATTCTAGCTAGTAAGAAACTTCCTTTCTCTGTTGGTGAGATTGTCATGTTCTTCAATTTATTCATCCTTGGCAGTGCAGGATTTGTTTTTTCCTGGGATCGTGCCATGTATTCGATTCTGGCTTATTTTGTAGCGTATAAAACGATGGATATCGTTATAGCCGGTTTGGATGAATCTAAATTTGTTTGGATTATCAGCGATGAGTTTTTGGATATAGGGGATGCAATCATGCATCGCTTAGGACGAGGCGTAACTTATCTAGCTGGAGAAGGCGCCTATTCAGGGGACGATAAAAAAGTTATATTCTGCGTAATAAACCGTCTTGAAGAAGCAAAACTTAAAGATATCGTAAAAAGTTTCGATCCTTCTGCTTTCCTTGCCGTCGGTGATATTGCCGAGGTTCGAGGTGGACGGTTCAAGAAGAAGGACATCCATTAAAAATATCCTTCTTACATTTGCAATATTCAGTTATGGTTATGCAGCAAAAAAAAGCTGAAGGGAAGAATCCCTTCAGCTTTTTTAATGGTATTAATAATTTCTCGGATTATTAATTGCTTGTAGCATTCTTGTACCTTGTTTCATTTTACTACCGCATAATGGGCAAAGGTGCTCATCATTGCTCGTAAAGTTATCCCGAATCCACCCTTTACAATCTTCTGATGTGCATTCCCAAACCTTAGTTTCTTCAGGAATGATTTCTTCCGTATTATTTCTTCTATACATGTATCTCACTCCTTAGATTTAAATTGACTTAGCACAGATTTTTTGTGCCGGTGCCATAAAGATAAAGAAGAATAGCTAGCGATTAATCTAAATAAATGTGAGTATAGCCCATTTACTTATCTAAGATTAGTTACTATACACTCAAGATAAATGAGTGGAAATAACAGGAGATCACAACCAATTTTAAATATCTCATTATACATTATAACATATTTCTTCATAAAATATTTAAGTAAAGCTTAGGATACCTACAATTCCAAATCCAAGTATTCACAATCCAGCCTTTGACTACCTCAGAGCTTGTAAAGACTGGACTGTATTCAAGAATCATCAATCATGATTCTTCCAGCTTGTTCGCTTAGTATAAAGTCGAATCAAGCATGAGAGTAATTTTAGTGCCATAACCTAAAACAATGAAAGCCCTGCCTCTCTCTCATCCATACGGCTCCTAGACCGTGCCTGTGAGAATCAGGTGAAAGCTGATAAGTACATGTTTATTAATTAAACCGTCCGTAATTCCAATTGGGAAAATTAAATCCAAAAGATAAATGGCTACATAGAAGTAAGTTAATGAAGAACAAAATGAATCGAGGAAAATACCTGGTGATTAAAACGTATTTCTTTCTAGTTGTTTTAACTTGTTTCTACTTCATCATAAAAACGATGAAAATTATTTTATTAATAAAAATGTATCTTTTAAATTACCCTCTTAGTGTTTTCTAATAACAACACTGAAATTTAATTATAGCACACGTTTCTTATGATGTAAAGAGTAGTTATTATATCTTGATGAAAGCCTAATTACATTCCCAAAATAAAAAGAGGTAAGTACTTACCCCTTTTATTTATACGCATTATATTCATTTTCAATTTTCGGAAGTTCTCTAACTTCTTCAATTAATTGACTTCCACACATTGGACAATCATAGTTTACTGAGGCAAAGTCCTTCCTCATCCAGCCATTACAATCCGCTGATCCGCACGCATATACAATAGTATCTTCCATTATGATTTCTGGTTCCTCTGAATTCTTTTTGCCAAAATACATGAGCAACCTCCTTTTTCAAATTACACACCAAGTTTTAAGCCAATGAACTTTTCGGCTGTTTTACTTCTATAGTATACGTATCAAATCAACTTCTTATTTATCCAGCGCTAAAAAATAACCATTATTTGATCAATTAGTTAGCTAATGTGGCTTTTACCATGATCGCTTTTATCTGAAAGTATGAAAAATGCTCGGGAAGGGCCTCTTTAAGAGGTTTTAGCTTTCCGGAATCAAGTTGTTTAGCAGTTTCCAGTACTAAATCGTACTCTTCTTGATTGAAGAAACCCTCCCATTTGATATCCATTTGTTCTTCCGCACACTTTAATAAATGATTTTCGATGGAAATTGTAGACAGGCCTCTTATCGTTGCAATTTCTTTGATTGACTTTCCTTCTTGATATAAACGATAACTTTCGATATGTGAAGGTCCTGTACTGCTTTTCGTCGTTTCTTTTTTATATATTCTATTCGACTCAATGTCAGGATGTGCTTGTAAATAATTCGAAACTACCTCTAAAAATGTCCTACCAAAACGATCGTATTTTTGTGAGCCCACGCCTTTAACCTCAAGGAAATCTTGTTCTGTCACAGGTAACCTTGTTGCCATATCCTTTAAAGTGGCATCCGAAAAAATAATGAATGGCGGCACATTTTCCGTACTTGCGATGTCTTTTCTTACACGTCGTAATTCTTCAAACAAACCATGATCCACATTAATGCTGGTGACTTGTTTCACTTCTTTGCGTAGCACTTGCTTCTGATTTAGCAACACTTCCCTACCAGCATTTGTTACTTTAAGAACAGGAAATTGCCCACCTGTCATTTCGATAAATTGCTTGGCGGTCAAAAAATCTATGAAATCGGCAACATCTTTAGCTGACTGATTATTGATAATTCCATATGTCGAGAGCTTATGGAATCCAAATTGTTCTATCTTTTTGTTTTTTGAACCTGTAAGCACTTGACTGATCATCGTCTTACCGAACCTTTCCCCCATTCGCAACATGCACGAAAGGACCATTTGCGCCTGAGTTGTCACATCTACGGCATCACGTTTATCCGTACAGTTTTCACAATGACCACAATCTTCCGGATTCTCTTCACCAAAGTATCGAAGGATAAATGCTTGTAAACACCCTTCTGTAAAACAATAATCCTTCATCCTATTCAGCTTCTTCAGTTCTTGGGCTTGCCATTCTTGAGAGGGATTGGATTGGTCGATTAAGAAACGCTGAATCTGCATGTCTTGAGGTGAATAAAGCAGAATACATTCACTATCCAATCCATCACGTCCTGCACGACCTGCTTCTTGATAATAACTTTCCATATTCTTCGGCGTTTGGTAATGGATGACATAACGAACGTTTGATTTGTCAATGCCCATACCGAAAGCTGAGGTTGCAATCATCAAAGATATATCGTCACGAATGAATAGCTCCTGTTGTTCAGATCGATCATGTTCATTCATTCCAGCATGATAACGCCCTGTTTTAATACCCGCTTTGTTGAGTTTGGCATGTAATGAATCGACTTCTTTTCTTGTTGCAGCATATATAATACCGGACTCATTTTTATTCTTCTCAATATAACGCATTAAATATCGACTGCGGTTCTCTTCCTTGACGACGGAAAAAAATAAATTTTCCCTAGCGAATCCTGTGGATACCGTATGGTTTGCAGTAATTCCCAATGACTGACAGATATCTTCTGTTACATGCGGGGTTGCTGTCGCTGTTAAGGCAAGAATGGTCGGAGCAGTCGGCATTTCTTTCAAAAAGGTTTTGATTTTTAAATAACTTGGTCTAAAATCATGACCCCATTGAGAGATGCAGTGAGCTTCGTCTATCGCGACCATCGATATATCCACACTAGCCAGATCCCTCTGAAAAATATGGTTTTCCAATCGTTCCGGTGCCAGGTATACCAGCTTGTACCTTCCCTGCTTAATATCTCTCATCCTATTGGAAGCTTCCGTACCAGATATGGAGCTGTTGAGAAAAGTGGCATCGATGCCGTTTTGTTCGAGGGCATCAACCTGATCTTTCATCAAGGAGATTAACGGGGATATAACGAGTGTGACGCCTGGCAAAAGTAGGGCTGGAATCTGGTAGCAAATTGACTTTCCTCCTCCAGTCGGCATAATTCCAGCTGTGTTTATTCCATCTAAGACTTGCTCGATAATCTTTTCTTGGCCTGTCCTGAATGATTCATAACCAAAATACTGCTGTAAATATTCGCGTGCTTTTTCTATCAAAGTGTGACTCCCCCAATTGACTATTGTTTTAATATCTCTATTGTACTCGTTTTTTTCATACACCAAAAGAATAAAAAATAGACACAGATATTATCTGTGTCCATTCCTTCTTTCATATAGAGCAATTGTCAGTTCTTAATTAAGGATTTTTAGATTAACGTTTTTGACGCCCCAGTTTAGAGCATCTTCTTTATTTGGAATGAAAATATCGACCTTATTTCCTTTAATCGCACTACCTGTATCAGCTGCCGTTGCATAACCGTAGCCTTCTACATATACTTTTGTTCCTAGCGGTATGACAGATGGATCAACGGAAATGACTTTTTGATTTGGATTTGCTTTCAAATCCACCCCTGTCGCTGTGACGCCGCTACATCCTTGGCAATCTGCTGTATAGGCTGTTGCCCTTACAGTCATTTCTTTTGCTACATTGTCTTGATTTGATTCATTTTGCGATACATTATTCTCTTTTTCTGTTTTTTCAGGTTGTGTAGGTGCAGTTTTTTGTACTGGTGCAGTCTCTTGTGCTGGTGCAGCATGCTCTGCCTTATTATCTGGACCTGTACTTGCTGCCTCCACCTTATTTGCCGCTGGTTTAATAACTAGGGCCTGTTTTGGATGAATTGTATCTGTATTTAAATTATTCCATGATTTAAGGTCCTTAATCGAAACATGATATTTATTCGCTATTTTCGATAATGTGTCTCCAGCCTTTACGGTATATTGCTCTTCTTGAGAAATATGTAAAGAGTCTCCCACATATATATAATCTGACGTTAATTGATTCCATGATTTAATATCTTCTACTGAAACTTTATGTGATTGAGATAATCCCCATAGTGTGTCACCATTTTTGACTGTAACTTCCTCAGCTTGAACCGGTATTGTAAATGCTCCTGATATGGCCACCACGGCCGTTAACGATAAAATTGATTTTTTCATATATCGTACCTCCTTGTGAACTCTTTCAAAAGCTATGTTCTAAATACTATCACAGATTGTCCCTATACAAAGAACAAACAGATGAAGAATAGATGTCAAACATCACAGAAAGATAACAAGAGGATAACAAGCCCAAAAATACAAAAATGATTCCAAGTAGAGTCTGTCCTACCTTTTGGCCGTTTTTCATTAGGCATATTTTATTAACAACAGCATAATTATTAATGGCTGACCTTATATTGAAAGGAGGAGTTTCCTTGGCAAGTGAAAAGACTTTTACCTTAATCAAGTCCTATAAGCCTTTTCATAGCAAATTCGATCCATGTCCACCAATCGGAAGAAAGTATTACCGTACGCCTCCGAATTTGTATATTAATTTTCAGCCGCCTAACCTAGAACAATTTTCTCCAGAAGAAGCTTTGAGGTATGGTACGCTTTGGAAATTTTTCTACGATTTTTATGATAATCCATATCGTGAAAGGGAGAAATAGTAATGAATAGGAAACTGGATGATGAATATTACCAGTTACTCGGCCAAATACAAGCTGCCGATTTCGTGTTAGTCGAGCTGACTCTGTATTTGGATACACATCCCCATGATCAGAAAGCTTTACAACAATTCAACCAATTTCAACAATACTCAACCAAATTGAAGGCAGCATTTGAACCTAAATACGGCCCATTGTTTCAATTTGGAAACAGTCCAGATGGTGAAAATAAATGGGAATGGGGCCAAGGACCCTGGCCATGGCAGGTTTAAGGAGAGATATCTATGTGGATATATGAGAAAAAGCTACAATATCCAGTAAAGGTTGGTACTTGTAATCCCACACTGGCTAAATATTTAAGAGAACAATATGGAGGCGCTGATGGTGAATTGGCTGCCGCACTACGATACTTAAATCAACGCTATACAATTCCGGAAAAAGTGATCGGATTGCTCACCGACATTGGAACGGAAGAATTTGCTCATTTAGAAATGATTGCAACGATGATTTATAAGCTTACAAAAGACGCCACACCGGAACAAATGCTAGAGGCCGGTCTTGGTGACCACTATGTTAATCACGACAGCGCCCTCTTCTATGAAAATGCAGCAGGAAATCCATGGACGGCTACGTATATTCAAGCAAAGGGCGATCCCATAGCAGATTTATATGAAGATATTGCAGCAGAAGAAAAGGCCAGAGCAACCTATCAATGGTTGATTGACATTTCGGATGATCCGGACATCAACGATTCATTAAGGTTTTTAAGAGAAAGGGAAATTGTTCATTCCATGAGATTTCGTGAAGCGGTGGAGATTTTAAAAGAAGAAAAGGGGAAAAAGAAAATCTTTTAATAAGAACCATAAAAAAGCAGCGGAGAAGTTCATTCCGCTGCTTTTTTATCATTTACGATCAGAAGAGTATGTCCATCCTTCTTCTTGATAAATCTTTCCTTCTTTCATCAATTTACCAAGAGCACGTTTGAAGGCTCCCTTACTTAAACCGAAATGGAACTGGATATCACTAGGCGGAGTCTTATCACCATATGGCATGGCTCCACCGCGATTCATTAAATAAGTATAGATGATATCAGCATCTTCTTCCATTAGATCTTGCTTGAATGGAAATAGAGAAACGTTAAGTGTGCCATCTTCCTTACTGTCGATTACACGCCCCTCAACAAATTCTCCTAGGCGCGGCTCTTCTTTTCTCTCACTTTCATGAATAAAGCAACGATACCCTTCCTCCGAAACAAAGAAGGAACCGACCATCAGCAATCGATATACATTCCCTTTTACGGTAGTATTGCGGACTCCTTTTAATGGAGCTGGAACAGTGATTTCTTGAATGATATCTTCCGTTGTAAGTCTGCCGAATAAACGATCATTCCGATCTGTTTTCAGGCAAATATAGAGACGATCCCCCACTTCCGGCCATAAACGATCGATGTTCGGAAGGTCGTCCAAAGATACAAGAATATCTTTAGAAAGCCCAATATTCACAAAGACGCCTAGCTTCTTTTGTACATTGACGACTTCTGCCCAGCCATATTTGTCAATCTGTATTTCCGGAATATTCATGGTAGCCGTTAACCGTGCCTGTTTATCATGATAGATAAATACTGTAACTTCATCACCAATTTCAAGTTCAGTACCTTCATTCGCTTCATTATGGTGTAGCAAGACATCTTCCGAACCATCAGTCAAGAACCATCCGAAATCAGCCTTACGTTCTACTTGTAACTCTACAGCCAAACCGGCCTGAATTTTTTGCATGTATAAAAATCCTCCTGTAACTTACCTTTACCTACAATT
Source organism: Peribacillus sp. NPDC097284 (assembly GCF_044761765.1). Lineage (NCBI taxonomy): Bacteria > Bacillati > Bacillota > Bacilli > Caryophanales > Bacillaceae > Peribacillus > Peribacillus sp. NPDC097284. The sequence continues at coordinate 222,192 of NZ_JBIWCZ010000003.1, read as the reverse complement.
GTACCCAAATATTTATTTTTCCATCATATTTGAATCTATCATTTTTTTATCTTTCTGTACACCTATTCTATCATTTTTATTTTTCAAAGGCTTCTTTCGGCTTCCCAGGATGGACGTGGGACCATAATCTGGCCTTTTTTTCCATTGCTTAATAACGTATGCATGATCACCTTTGATAATTGACTTGGTTTGTATGGTTTAACCAAGTATTCCTTTGCCCCAAGCGAAAAACCTTTTTCTTTTTCATCAAGCGCAGTCGATACAAAAATGGGGATGTCCTTTAACTCCGGTCTTTCTTTCAACTCTTTCATGATTGACCACCCATCCATTTCCCCCTCTTCAAGGAGAATGTCAAGGACGATGGCATCCGGAGGCGATTGCTTCAATTTCTGAAGCGCCTTCTTTCCGCTTTTGAAATAACTGACTTGAAAACCGCTGTCAACCAGTTCGTATCTTAATAACTCCGCTAAATTGAAATCGTCTTCAATGACCATGATATCATAGCTCAATTTTTTTGAATGTCCATCATTCAGGGTACGTTCTTCCTTAAGGGTTATCTTAGGGAATGAAAGGGTGAATGTACTTCCACGACCGTACTCTGATTTTACGGATATATGCCCACCATGCGATTTGACGATTTCCTCCACGATGGATAACCCTAAACCCGTTCCTCCTATCCGCCTGCGGTCCGAATTGTCCACACGGTAAAATTTCTGGAACAAATGCTTAAGGGATTCCTGTGGGATTCCCAACCCCTCATCCACGATATCGATGGATAACGTTTCTTTCTTGCTGTACACCCGAATAAGAACTTTCCCTCCATCTGGAGAGTATTTAATTGCATTACTCAATAGATTCATTATAGCTTGTTCGATTTTTGCGCGGTCACCTATAATCACGAGATCATCAGTTTCCGCAAGAAGACGAATATCATGGAGTGATGTGCTAATTTCAAGGTTCTCTATGACCTTTTGCAACAACGGAAGAATCTCAACATATTTCTTCTCATATGTTTGTTTACCCGATTCCATTCGTTGCACATCCAGAAAGTCATTGATTAAAGCGGTGAGCCTCTTCGCCTCATTATAAATAGTCTGTAAATACTTTGTTTGTCTTTCCGGTTTTAACGGTTTATTTAACATTAATTCGGTAAAGCCTAGAACACTCGCAAGCGGGGTACGCAATTCATGACTGACGGTACTGACAAACTCGGACTTCATTTGGTCCACTTCATATTCTTTCGTAATATCACGAAAAACCAAAATGGTGCCATAAGCTTCTTCACCATACTTTATGGTTTCAAAGTACACCTTGAGAACCTGGTTATTTTCTTTCTTGTGAAAAGTGAACGTGCGCTCTTCAGAGTCCGCTTCTTCATCCGCTCTTTTTAATGCTTTTTCCAAGGTATCCAAGAAATCTTCTTGGGCAATCCGGCTATCCATTTCACTACTCCATCTTTCCCATGGAGATCCGATGACATGTACTGGTTCCGACCCCTGTTTGAATAGGTCACAAAATTGTTGATTCACTTGAACAATCTTTCTATCTTGGTCTATTAATTGAATGCCTTCCTGTATCGTGCTCAGGATATCCTGATTTAACCGGCGATTATCTTCCGTTTGCTCGTACAGCTTGATTTTATCAAGTGAAGTTGAAATCTGCTTAGCCAATGTTTCACATTCACTCATTTCTTCTTCTGTATAAGCGGATCCATAACGGCTGAAAACCATGATTGCGTCGACCTCTTGCAAAGCGGATAGAACAGGAAGAAATAAATCATAACTGTAATTCATATTTTCATGGTATCCCTTTTCACTGACATGTTGCTCTCTTTTAACAGTGAATGGCTTTTTTCCTTCTATTAAGCGTTCATTTAACCCAGTATTGATATTCTTTCGGTATTGCTGTACTCCATATTCCGATATGCCGAAAGAAGAATATGCATCTTCATTAATTAGAGTGATCATACCACGGTCAGCTCCAATCAAACTGCTCATATTACAGACAATACTTTTAAGAACGTCATTTTTATCCAAAGAAGTGGAAATACCATTTATTAGTTCATTTCTTCTAGTCAGTTGTTTCTCATTCTTCGTTATAAGCCCCAACGTTTCTTGTAATTCATTCTGCTGGGCCTGAAGTTCATCTTGCTGAGCAAGCAATTCTTCATTATGAGCCATCAATTCCTGCTCTTTATCCTGAATGCTTGCAATCATCTTTCTAAAGGCAATGGCCAAAACCCCTAATTCATCTCCCCGGCCTTCATCTACTGAAATGATGGCGTCCCTACCAGCTGCAATCTCATTAGCTGCAAATGAAAAATCAGCCAAAGGCTTTCCGATATTCCTAATAATGCTTCTCACGACTTTCTGAAAGACCAATAAGAAAACAAGTACGAATCCGATAAAGGTCCCTTGTAAAATGGACTGTTCTTTTGCCAATGCATTCACATTCTCATCAAGCTTTTCTGAAAGCGCAGACGAATACGACCTTACACTGTCGCGAAAATCCGCAACTTGGGCAGTGATCTCATTTTCTATTTGCTTACCCTTATCCCTACTCCCGTCCATTTCTATATTCGAAAAAACAGGCTTAATGGCATTAAAATAATAATCAGTAAAATTCACGAGATCGGTGTGGACTTTTTCATCGGCTTTTGAACTTGATAGGTCCTTGAAAGTGGAAATATCATGTCGTATCTTATCTTCCCTGCTCCAAACTTTGTCTTTATATGTCTCATTTCCAAATGCAATATAACCTCTAGCATCCAAAAAGACATTATTATATTGCTCGTAAATTTCATCCAACAACAATTCTTTCTCAACAATTCCATTTCTTTTCTGGATATATTCTGCATTCACAGTCTGCAGCACATAAAATAAAATCCCTGTACCAACTATGAATAAAATGATACAAGCAGTCATTAGACTCACTACTTGACGAGAAAGACTCTTATTTGAATAACGTTTCAGCTTCATGTAAAATGGCCTCTATTTTCTCTAAAAGCTTCATTGGACTAAAAGGCTTGGCCATGAAATAGTCCGCTCCCGCTTCTAAAATTCTCTCTTGTTCAAATTGCTGGCTTTTCGCTGATAGCATCAGGATTTTCCCTTTATTTTCAATTTCAGTTGATTCGATTTTTTCAATGATTTCTAAACCGGTATAGCCTGGCATCATATAATCCAAGATGATGAGATCATAGCTATTCTTTTCAAGTAATTGAACCGCTTCAATACCATCAGAAGCTTCATCGACTTCGTAATCTTCATCCTCTAATGTATCCACAACAAGCATACGCAAAATTTCTTCGTCTTCAGCTAATAAAATCCGTTTCACTTTTTCATTCTCCTTACGATCAGTACTGCAATAGAAGGATCAATTCGTTTCAAATGCATGTGACTCTTTGAAACCGCAACCCTACTTTCTCTTTTATTTTCCTATCGAATAGAAAAAATGGTCTACTGCTTACATTATTTTTTTTATCAGACGTTCCATTCTTGCCTGAAGATCAGTAATATTAAAAGGTTTTGTGACATAATCATCCGCTCCCAATTTTAATGCTGTAGCAATGTCCCCCGAACTTTTTCTACCGGTTAACATCAAAACGGTAAAAGAATCGGCATTGCTACCCTTTTTCACTTTCTTCAGTACGTCAATGCCATCCATAGTTGGCATTACTCCATCAAGTATCAAAAAATGGGAGATGTTTTCGTTTGCCCTGTTTGAATTCAAAAAAGAATCCCCATCTTCATATACGGCTATATGTAAATCATAAAGAGGAAAATCCATCGACTGCAATATTTTCGTTAAGATCGTTCTAATAATGATATCGTCATCTATCACTGATACATTAAGGTATTTCTTTTTAATGCTAGTTTTTTGAATGCTCTCCACCCGCGCTCGCCCTAAACGCTTTGCTTCATACAAGGAACTATCCGCTTCCTCAAAAGCCTCTTTAGGAGTAATGCTCTCATCATGTACCGTATAAACACCAGCAGAAAAAGAGACAGAAAAATGTTGTTGTTCATAAGTGAAACTTTTGGTAGAGAAAATCTTTATTAATTCTGTTAGTTTATTCCTGGCTTCCTCATTTGCTGTCTGAGGAAATATAATGACAAATTCTTCACCGCCATACCGGCAAATCAAATCGGAACTACGGATATTGTTTTTAATAAATTGGGCAAACTCCAACAAAACGACGTCACCCATCGCATGTCCATATGTATCATTTACTCTTTTAAAGTGATCCAGATCTATGATACTAATCGAAAACAGATTTCCGTTTCGTTTGAAATCCTGAAAATAACGCGGTAGCATATCTTCAAAGAACCTACGATTATATACTTGAGTAAGTTCATCAATTAGGACGGATTGATCGAAAATTTTCTTGCGCTGAATATGTCTTTCTATTTTCACAACAAATTCTTCAATATCTATAGGCTTACTAATGAAATCATCCGCCCCCATTTTATATGCTTTAATTCGTGATTGTTTGTCATTTTGAATGCTAATCATGATTTTAGGGATGAAATATTTTTCATTATGAAAGTGGATATCCTGCAGAACTTGATAACCATCTTTCGTAGGTAATTGAATATCTAGAATTAAGCAATCTGGCTGCATCTCAAAATATTGTTTTGTAGCTTTAACCGGATCAGAACTCGTTATGACCATCCACCCTTTTTCTTCAAGGATGTCCTTTAATAAAATCAGCATCGATATATCGTCATCAATGATTTGAATGAGTGGGGCCTGTGTATCATGGGCTGGCTTCTCTTTTATCTCCACTTCTGCAAAATGCTCATATTCATAGGTATGTTCAATTAAAGCAAATAGTAGATTTTCAAGGTCATCTTGTTTCCATACTCCATCACTGTCTTCATCGAGCTTTCCTAACAGATTTTCGGATATTAACATGAGACCACCTAACTCTATGGTGCCTGCAGTCCCTTTAATAGAATGAAGAAAACGGTATACCTCATTTGTAGTAACCATCTTCGTTTTATCTAATTCCAACCAATCAGAAAGCTGTTTTTTAATATTTCGATAGAGAGTATTTTTGTATTTTTCCATATTGACTATGTGCAATTCTAATCACTTGACCCTTTCTAACCTACGTAAATAAACATATTGCATAGAAAAAAAGATAGTCGACTTTCACACAAAGCCTGTAAATAGTCGAGCCCCAATTCCATATTTTTATTTTAATTAGGTCTAAAGTATATTCTTTCAGGAATATTTTACATCAAAAGGTTTTTTCTATAAATAGCATAATGACGGTCTCATGAATTTTTTTGAATCTTTGTCATAAAGACTACATATTTTACTGTAACATCCGATAAAGGTTCCTTATTCCATTAATATGGTTGGGGGTGATATAATTTACTGAATAAAGATGGGATAGGGGTTATTATGACAAAGAAACTATATTATGAATCATCCAAGGTATCTGAATGGGGCGCGAAGGTCCTCGACATTTTTGAAGAAGAAGGCTTTTATTATATACTGCTCGATGAAACAGCTTTTTACCCTGAGGGTGGAGGTCAACCTGGGGATATTGGTAGCATAGATGGTATACCAGTTCTTGAAATTTCAAAAAATGAAAATGAAGATATCCTTCATAAGGTTGGAAACAGCCCCGCTTCCCTTTTCGTACATTGCAAGCTTGATTGGGAACGCCGTTTCGACCATATGCAGCAGCATAGCGGACAGCATTTACTTTCAGCCGTCTGTAGGGACCTTTTCAACGCAAATACCGTCAGTTTCCATCTTGGCCAAGACATTGTCTCCATTGATATTGATACACCTTCCTGGACTGATGTCCAAACAGTTGAAACGGAACGGATCGCCAATCAGTATATCTATGAGAATCGTAAGTTACATACATACTTTGTGTCTGAAGATCAATTGAAGACCATACCCGTAGTCAAAATGCCTACGGTGACAGAAAACATTCGAATTGTAGAAATCGAGGGGATTGAATTTAATCCTTGTGGTGGAACGCACGTGGAACAAACCGGAGAAATAGGAATTATTAAAATCCTCAAAACGGAAAAACAGAAAGAAAGTACACGTCTCTATTTTAAATGTGGCTTAAGGGCGTTAAACGATTATACTGACAGCTTGACCTTACTTTCTACGTTATCATACAAATTTAATACAGGTCGTATAGATATCCTTAATAGGGTGGAAAGATTGGAAAACGAGCACGACAAGCTATCAATGGCTTATGAAAAGCTTAAACTGGAAAACATGGAGTTTTTCGCTTCATCGTTGTTGGCAAATAGAGAAGATGGGTCGATGATCGCTCATGTTTTTGAAGACCATACATTGAAGGATCTACAACTGCTCTCTTCAGCTATACATCGGAAAGAAAGCTCACTTCTCCTATTTATAACGTTACAGGAACAAAAGGCTCTGCTTTCACACGATGGCACCATCTCCATTCATTGTGGACAATTCTTTAGGGAATGGCTTTCTTCACACAATGGTAAAGGTGGGGGCAATGAAAAATCGGCTCAAGCGGGGTTTTCTTCGCGGGAAGATATGATGGCATTTTATACATTTGCCGTTAATAAGCTAGGTAACGCTCATGGAAATACCTGATAACTGATTAATTAAATGGAGAAATTGGGTTAATGAAAGGGAGAGGAATAATTGAGGTTCCTCTCCCTTTCATTTTTCTTCATTTTTCAATTTTCAAATGTTCCAGACCATTCTCTTCTATATACAGATGGTATTTCTCTTCAAGTTCAAGTACTCGTAAAAATGCTTCCTCTTGGCTGAAATTTTTGAGCTTCGATTCCTTCACAAACTCGTTTCTTGCCATGTGATAGGCAAGCTTATCCAGGAAAACGCCATCTTCATATTCATTAATTACTTCTTGGATTTTTTCTTCAAGCTCACGACTCACATCGTAAATCCCATACTCTTCTATATATTCAATTCCTTTCACGCCAAAATCCTTCGCATAGGAATTCAAATACTGCTCTAACTCACTGAATTCTTCATTTTTTTCCATATCAGATGCTATCCAATATCCATACTGCACCAATTTAATTAATGTATTATATTGGTTGTTCGTAAAATTAATTTTCATCACTGACTCCTTTAAAGTATTTCTATCTCAAAAAAGAATAAACCGTATCGGAACAAATGTCCAATACGGTTAAAAATCAATCAGCTATTTCTGTCACCGAGAAGTATGCAGCCTTTTCAGTGTCTACCACATAATGTGTATCGCCTTTAACTAAATTATAAAAGCGGTGCTTCTGAATATTTGAAATGATTTGTGTACTGTCATCCCCATCGACCTCATGCTCAATCTCTTTACCACCTGGAAAATAAAAACCAACTTTCAATTTCATCTTTCTCAACCTTCCCTTCATCTCGTTGAATGACTCTTTTATTTCTTTTCCTTTATAAGAAACTTTTAAACATAAATCTGAAGTTTATTCTCATCTGTCATGATATTCTATGGGAAACTACTAAATGGAAGGTGATTTCACATGCAAATCAGAAAGGCTACAGAAAACGATATAACTGGTATAGCCCACGTTCATATAAAAAGTTGGCAATCCACTTACAAAGGAATTCTCCCAGACTCATATCTGAACTCTTTAAATTTAGAAACCAGGAAAAAAAATTGGTCAAGAAATCTAAAGATGCTTCATAGTGCAACATATATAGCTGAAAATGGTGATGGAAAGATCGTCGGCTTTGCAGCAGGTGGCCCAGAACAAACGAATCATCTTCATATCCAAGGTGAGGTATACGCCATTTATCTGTTAAAAGAGTACCAACGGCAAGAGATCGGAATAAAACTAATGAAAGCAGTGGTAGATGAACTTGTACAAAAGCAACATGCTAATTTAATTATATGGGCGTTAAAGGACAATCCATCAAGGGGTTTTTACGAAGCACTCGGCGGCCGCATAATCAGCGAAAAAACGGTTAAAATGGCCGGAATCGAGTTAGCCGAAGTTGGTTACGGCTGGGAGAATATCCTAGATATCCTAGTGAAATTATAATAGGCATGACAAAATAGGAGGCACAGACGTCTATCGGCCTCCTATCTTATCCATCAAGCTAAAAGAAAATCTTCTTTTTCACTTCCAAAAAAGTAAAGGCGATGTAAAGGTCTTGTCATGGTGACATAAAGCAATTTCAAATCAAGTTCATTCTCCCGAAGAAATGTCTCTTCCAGAGATAAGGCCACGACAACATCGAATTCAAGACCTTTGGATTGATAGGATGGGATTATCATCGTTTTATGCTTCGGAATCATACCCTCTTCATTAATTAAATGAAAATCATTGGACAGCTTACTCAATTTTTCATTCGCGAGCACGCAATCTTTCATCGTTTTGGCGATGATGGCAAATGTATGATACCCTTCCTCCTTTAACTTTTCGATAAGATCAATCAATTGCCCCTCCCAATTGCTTTTGATGGATATGAATTCAGGTTCGTTTCCATGACGGACCACAGGCTCGACCTCAGGAAAATCATAAGGTAACATTTTTAGAATCCGATTGGCCTGCCCCATGATTTCAATGGTCGTCCGGTAGCTTTTTTGCAGTTCTGTATAAGTCGCTCTAGGAAAAATGGAACGATGAACATCTTCCCATGTTTGAAGTCCCCTATATGAATGAATGCCCTGGGCAAGGTCTCCAACAAGTGTGAACATATCCGTGTCAAAGGCTGTCTTCAATGCTTGCAATTGCATAAAACTATAATCCTGGGCTTCATCTATGACAACGTTTTTGGCTTTATGGTCTTTATTAACACCAAAAATTAATTCCTGTAAATATAACAAGGCACCTAAATCCTCGATTTCGTAGCTTTTTTCATGAAACAATTTTTGGTTATATTCACATAACGCACGTGCATCCTCGAAGCTTAGTTTACCGTTGCTGTAGAAGGCAAGACGTTCAGGATCCTGATATAACTCCTGATAATACTGTAGCAAGCCTTTGTTTGTGAATGGTTTAAAATATGCTTTAACTGACGTACGAATCGCCTTTTTCATCCGTTCGGTCCGTTCTATCATTTTGTCATGGCACTTTGTGACAAATTCCTTCCGTTTTACCGGATCAATGTTCCTGGCGAAGGCTTTATCAATTTTCGTTTGATAAAAATCAGCAACTCGATCCAACATTTTTTTCTTTTTCAATTTCACTTCATTTTGTAAGATGTCCTTTAACTTATCAAGGCGTCCATAAAGTGGCAGGTACCAATAATCCTCTTCTAATAATCTAATAAACTTCTTGGCAGAATATAACCGGTAATTATCACAATAAAAATCTTCCACTGGGTGAAAGCTCCGGAAGATATCTTTTATATATCCGTCCAAAATCAATTTAAATAAAGGAGATCCTTTTAAACCCGATATCCAGATTGCCACTTTCGTTTCGTCATTGTTTTCCTCCAATATACGCATCAACTTATCATCATGTATTAGATTTAAAGGCCGCCCAATTGCCACCTGGACGTATTCAGCAAATGTGAACTGTTTGACTTTATCGACTCCCAGTTCCGGCAAAGCTTCGGATATGTAGTCGATGAATACACGGCTTGGGGCAAGGATCATTAACTGACGTGGGTCAAATAAATCTTTGTAATGGTAAATGAAATAAGAAATCCGGTGTAAAGCAATCGTCGTTTTACCACTACCAGCCGCCCCTTGAACGATTATGGGTTTATTTAAATCGGCACGAATGATTTTATTTTGTTCTTCCTGAATCGTCGTGATGATGTCTGTCAAGCGATTGCTTGAGCTTTTAGAAAGGGATTCCTGCAACAATTCATCCGTTGTAGTCAAGTCAATGTCCCTGACCTCTTCCAACTCGCCATCCTCAATCATCAGTTGCCGCTTTAACGTGATATCCCCGCTGAATGTTTCTCCTTCCGCTTGATATTTCACTTCTCCAATTCGGCCCTCATAATATAGATTGGCAATGGGCGAACGCCAATCGACGATAATCTGTTCTTGGCTTTCACGTTGATACAAGGATGTTTTACCAAAATAAAGAATTTCTCCCTGAGTATTGTCATGCCGGACAAAGTCTACTCTTGCAAAGTATGGTTTGTTCCTTGCTATTTTCAGACTATCCAATTCAGACTGAGACATTTCAAAGAAATTGGCGGTAGTCAGTAACTGGGAGTATAAACCTGACTCCGACCAATCCGCATCACCAAAAGCCTCTTGCATATTCTTCTGGAATTGATCCTTATTGCTCTCTGAAGTTTTGATGACTACATCAATGTACCTTTTTGTAAAATCCAACCGCTCGCGTTCTTTTTCAAAATCGGGATGTCGTATCATTCTGATCCTTCCCCTCTACATGTGAGAACATGTGAAATTAAACCATGCCCTCGGAAATGGACATACATATTATCAAAGAAAAAAAGAATTGACAATTACATTCAACCTTTTTATTTATCTCAAACGGTTTTTTTAAGAATCTTTTTTAAAGCAGTAAGTCCAGTTTACGTTATATTTCGAATGAAAAACTATATATTCCAGAAAAGAATCTATTAGAATTAAATATTTGGAAATATCATTGTTATATTTATATCGGAGATATGATAGTTACGGCTATCTAGATGGGCTGACGGGAGCAAATATTTCTTTATTAAGCCAAAATAAAAGAACTAGTACCAAGTCATCCACATCACTCACATAAAGGATTAGAGTAGTTTTCTTATAAGAACGGTGTATAGAGCAAATTGCCAAATTATCACGCATATATCACTTTTCCCTTATGTTAACCTAAAATATTTTTATTGACCCCTCTTTCATGTTATAATTTTAAAGATATTGTCATTGGAGGAATGTAAATAAATGATTACAGTAAATAACGTTGGTTTGCGCTACGGCGATCGTAAACTGTTTGAAGATGTTAATATAAAATTCACGCCTGGTAACTGTTATGGATTGATTGGGGCAAATGGTGCCGGTAAATCCACATTCTTAAAAATTCTTTCCGGAGAAATTGAAGCACAATCCGGTGATGTGCATATGGGACCTGGCGAACGCCTGGCCGTTTTGAAACAAGATCATTTTGCTTTTGAAGAAGAAGAGGTCCTTAAAGTTGTCATCATGGGCCATGAAAGACTATACGAAGTCATGCAAGAAAAAGATGCAATCTATATGAAAGAAAACTTCACTGATGAAGACGGTATGAAAGCCGCCGAACTTGAAGGTGAATTCGCAGAACTTAACGGATGGGAAGCTGAACCTGAAGCATCCATCCTTTTAAAAGGTCTTGGCATCTCTGAAGACCTTCATACAAAGAAAATGGCTGAATTAACTGGTGGCGACAAAGTGAAAGTATTGCTTGCACAAGCCCTGTTTGGCAAGCCTGACGTCCTTTTACTTGATGAGCCTACCAACCACTTGGACATAAAAGCAATTAGATGGCTGGAAGAATTCTTGATTGGTTTCGAAAATACCGTTATCGTCGTTTCCCATGACCGTTACTTCCTTAATAAGGTATGTACACATATTGCGGATTTGGATTTCGGTAAGATCAAAATTTACATCGGTAACTATGACTTCTGGTATGAATCAAGCCAACTAGCTCTTAAATTGACACAAGATGCCAATAAGAAAAAAGAAGAAAAAATTAAAGAACTTCAAAATTTCATTGCGCGATTCAGTGCCAATGCTTCTAAATCAAGTCAAGCCACTTCACGTAAAAAATTATTGGATAAAATAAGTCTAGATGATATTCAACCATCATCCCGCCGTTATCCTTATGTAGGTTTTTCACCAGAGCGTGAAATTGGGAACGACCTCCTACGTGTAGATGGAATCACAAAGACCATTGATGGTGTGACCGTGTTGAATAACGTAAGCTTCATCATGAACAAAGAAGATAAAATTGCATTTGTCGGTAGAGATGAAATTGCTAAAACGACCATGTTCAAAATCCTTGCTGGAGAAATGGAACCAGATAGCGGTACTTACAAATGGGGTGTTACCACTTCACAAGCGTATTTCCCGAAAGACAACTCTGAATTCTTCGAAGGTGTCGATTTGACACTTGTTGATTGGTTGCGTCAGTACTCTCCTAATGATCAAAGTGAAAGCTTCCTGCGCGGTTTCCTAGGCAGAATGCTATTCTCCGGTGATGAAGTGACGAAAAAAGCCAGCGTACTATCAGGTGGAGAAAAAGTCCGCTGCATGCTTTCTAAAATGATGCTAAGTGGTTCAAATGTATTAATGCTTGATGAACCGACCAACCATCTTGATTTAGAATCTATCACAGCCTTGAATAACGGATTGATCAATTTCAAAGGAGCTATGATTTTCTCTTCTCATGATCACCAGTTCATTGAAACAGTTGCAAACCGTATAATCGAACTTACACCTAAAGGAACTATTGATAAACAAATTAGCTATGATGAGTACCTTGAAGATAGCAAATTACAAAAGCAAATCGCTGACATGTATAAATAATAGAATATCAAAAAAAGCACACCTTTTTTAGGGTGTGCTTTTTTGCATTATAAAACGAATTAGGATTCAGGTAACCGATTAATTATTGATTGGAAAAGGAAAACCCAAACAGCACTACTGCTTATCCATGCTTTACACGTAACCGTTCACGAATGATTTCAATTGCTTCATCCACATTTTTAGCCTGGATTGTGATTTTTCGATCATCGGGAAAATGGTCAGCGGTATGTTGATACATAGGGTCATAGTAGTATTCAAGTAATAGTGCGACTGCCGACGAATAGTTACCGGATCTCAAATCATTTTCTATTTGAGTAGCAATGGGTGTATGAATCCGTCTTTTAATCCTTAAAAAGGCTTCTAGACACTCCTGTTCATGTTCCCAAGGTTGATAGTCCTCTAAAATATGAAGAACTCTTTCTTCTATGGGTAAATCGATGAATACCTGTATTCCTTGTTCCTTTTTTGCTAAAACGGAATCTGGAATTATGACTTTACCAATCCTTTTACTTTCTCCTTCAATAAGAACAAACGGTGATTGCTGAACTTTTTGGACACTCTCGAAAAGTAATGAATCGAATTTTTTTTGATTATTCGGTTCCAGACCAATCTGGCCAAAAACAGACCCTCTATGATTTGCCATACCTTCAAAATCTAAAATAGGGTATCCATCTTCCCTAAGTCGATGCAGAATTGTCGTTTTTCCTGTTCCGGTAAATCCGTTCAATACATAGGCTTCGGGTTTCATGTCCAGCGTTTCTAAGTGATCTACCACCCAGTTACGATAGTTACGATACCCTCCATCCAATCGAAGGGCTTTAATTCCCATTAAGGATAGGACAGTGGCAGTGGTCCTGCTTCGCATACCCCCACGCCAACAAAAAACGGCTTTTTTGCCTTCTATCTTAGCAAAATCCTTTATAAACTGTGGTAATTTTACTGAAATAATTTCTAAACCTCGTTCTTTAGCAGCCTGGGCACTCACTTGTTTATACAGCGTTCCAACCTCGGCTCTTTCTGCATCATCAAAAAACGGTATATTTAAACTGCCAGGAATGGTGGCGTCTTTATATTCAGATGGGGAACGTACATCAATTACCGTGAGTTCTTTCTTATCCTTTAAATCGAGCAATTCATCAACTGAAATATCTTGGAACACAATGTTTCCACCTTTCTGGATCTGAAAGAAAAACTTGAATATCTTCAAACGTTGAGAAATGAGAATGGAAGAAATCAGCTTTCGTCGATTTCTTCCAAGCAAATTTTTCGTTCATTATATGACAACAATGTGCCCTGGATTCTCTTCGGTTACTTCACCAATTATTGCGGCTTCCACTCCCGCATCTTGTAAATCGGATAATAATGCATCTGCTTCTACACCTGCTACGGAAATCAAAAGTCCTCCAGATGTTACGGCATCACATAATATCCATTGATCTATCTGATCCATTGTTTCTGGGAAAGTGACATCACCTTGAAGATGGGCAAAGTTATTTTTTGTTCCCCCCGGCACGGCACCAGTTTCAGCTAGCTCTTTAACCCTCGGCAATATTGGCACTTGGGCATGATGGATACGAAGACCGGTATTACTTCCTTTTGACATTTCTGAAGCATGCCCTAATAGACCAAAACCAGTAACGTCCGTACACGCATGGACATCATAGGATTCCATCGTTTCTGAAGCTATTTTATTTAACGTGGACATTACTTTTGTAACGTGGGCGATTTCTTCCTCTGTTAGAAGGTCCCTTTTAATCGATGTCGTTAAAATGCCCACACCAATAGGTTTAGTCAAAATAAGTTTATCCCCTGGTTTTGCCCCTGCATTTGTACGGACCTTGTCAGGATGAACAAGTCCCGTCACGGCAAGACCGAATTTTGGTTCATTATCATCGATTGAATGTCCCCCGACAAGAGTGGCACCTGCTTCTTTTAACTTATCTCCTGCACCTCGTAAGATATCAGTTAAGACTTGTTTGTCCAATTTGGAAATTGGGAAGGCAACAATATTTAGCGCAGTTAGCGGTTTTCCCCCCATTGCGTAAATATCACTGATGGCATTGGCTGCCGCAACTTGTCCGAATGAATATGGATCATCAACGATGGGAGTGAAGAAATCAACGGTTTGTACAATCGCCAATTCATCATTTAAACGATAAACACCAGCATCGTCACTTGTATCTAAACCAACTAATAAATTCGGGTTAGGAAGAGTAGGTGGTAAACCACGTAAAACCTGAGCCAAGTCTGCTGGACCGATTTTACAGCCACAACCTCCTTTTGAGGATAATGAAGTAAGCTTAACACTATTTGAATTTGTCATAATTAAATCAACCTTTCTTTTCGTCTTAATTATTATAAAACACATAGTCAATAAAAGCATAATTCAGGCTTAAATTTGTGAAATTTACTATTTCACCAAAATAAATTAAAGATTAGTGGTATAATATATTGTCTTTTGAAATTTTTTTATTTTATTGGGAGGTAACCATGTCACAGCTAAGACCTACACTACTTGAACAACGCACGTCAAATACTAAAGCTTTGTGGTTTATCGTTTCATTTTTAGTAATCGCTATTGTAGGATTACTTTATATAAAATGGTGGCCCTATTATCAAAAAGGGATGCTAGCAGCCGATACTCATTCCATTGGAACATCTATTTTGGGAGACCAGTCCAGCGCCACCCTATCATGGAAATCTGCCTGGGATTATGCACAGGTTTATTTCTCGTCCGTATGGAAAGCGGCCATACTAGGAATCCTGCTCGGCTCTTTGGTACAAGTCTTATTACCAACACAATTGCTTCTTAAATGGCTTGGGAAAACATCGTTCGGCAGCACATTCATCGGGGGGTTAGCTTCGGTCCCTGGTATGATGTGTACTTGTTGTTCAGCCCCAGTGGCGGTTGGACTACGTAAAAAAAATGTCTCAGTTGGTGCAGCTTTAGCATTTTGGATTGGCAATCCAACCATCAATCCTGCGACGCTTGTCTTTATGACATTTGTTTTATCATGGAAATTCACGTTAATTCGTCTATTTTTCGGACTGATTTTAACTTTCGGAATCAGCTATTTAGCTAATCGCTTTGTTAAAGACAAAAAACCGGTTGATATAGACCAGATAATAACGGACACTGAAACTACTGGAAACTTCCTTTCTAGATGGTTAAAAAGCTTAGGAAGTATGGTTCTTTACATTGTTCCTGCATATGTTTTATCTGTATTGCTTATTGGGGCTGCGCGTGTTTGGCTATTCCCTCAAGTAGACTCATCTACAAACGGTATAATCGCGATTGTCATCTTTGCAATAGCCGGTATGCTTTTCGTTATACCTACTGCTGCTGAAATTCCAATTATACAAACGTTTATGTCTTTAGGACTTGGTGGAGGACCTGCTGCAGCCTTGCTTCTAACACTACCAGCAATCAGTCTGCCATCTTTAATACTTGTCGCTAAGTCATTCCCTAAAAGAGTCCTATTGTTTGTCGTGTCCTCTGTAGTGATTCTTGGAATAATAAGTGGATTGGTAGGAATGGTCCTCTTATAAGAGTAATTTAAATCGTTAATAAATATAGGTATCAATATAAGTAAAGAACGGAATGGATTAGCTTAGGGCTAGTTCATTCCGTTCTTTACTTTTTTTGCATCTCTTCTGTATGAACATTATCCCCATCTGACAACCCTCTAAACGTAAAAAGACTTGGACGATATAAGATCTGTCATAATCTAGAGGACTACCACTTAAGTTACCTTTTCGTTTGCCCCACTTCAAAAAAACCCACAGAGAGAATGAAACTCTCTGTGGGTTCTCTTAAAAACAGGCAGACTTCTCAATTACTTTTCTTTTATTTCCTGGAGTTCAAACCTTATGGTCTTTTTATTAGAAGAATCAACAGATTCCTTTAAAATCTGACCTACACCCTTTGCATAATAGGTAAGATTGTATTCATCTGAACCATTTTCAGTCGTTCTAACCTTTACGACGTTATTAAAGGTTCCTGCTGGAGTTGTAACCGTTTCATCAACAGATTCAATGTTGAAAGTAAAAGGCTTGACATCCCACTTTTTGCCCACCTCTACCGGGTAAGCCAGTAGTTTATCGTCACCGTAAAATAAGCCATACTTGTTTTCCTTCTCTAAATAAGTATCCGCTCCATACCATGTATCATACCCTTTAGATGTTCCAATAAAGCTTAGTTCAAATTTAATATCTTTCTTTTTCTTTGCATTGTATTCCTGGACTATATATACTTTTTCCGTATCTTTCAGATAACTTGAATCTTTAGAAATTACAGTCGTATCAGCAGCTTCTTCAGAATTATTATCCGAGTTAAAAACTACCTTAGACACAAAAAACATCAATATAACAATAATAATGAGTGAAAGTGCAATTATGAGTTTTACTGGTTTTTTCAACGGTATCTTCCTTTACTCTAACTTTTTATTTTTTAAATCTTTTCAATCTTACCATATAAATATGATAGTGATAAAGTAAATACCATTTCTGTTTATTATTCCAGTATATATCATGTCATTTAATCATTTATTCCATTATCTTTGAATAGCTAAAAGGATATAAAGGTATATTGTTTTAAAGGAGTGAATACAGGTGGAATTAAATTTAGTAAAGCAAATTTTTGAAGATACAGGCTTTCATTCATTATATGATAAATTCAGCTATCAACTTTATGTAACAGGATTATTCGACCTAGTAGATCAACAATCCATTATTGAAAAATTTCTGGATTCGTATGATTTCAATGAAAATCATACACTCCTTTTTGATGATTTCTCTTATTTCTTTAGAAGTTTTCATTACTCCCTTCAAAAGGCTGAGTATTGTTCTATTCTACAACCTGAATGGGATTAACAGTCCTACTTTAATGAAAAAAGTACCAAAGATGTACTGACGAGTTATGTATTCGACCATTAATTATCTAGTGTGAATACGGTATTGGACCAAACCCATGCTAGCTAACCTTTTTTAGATCCAGCCTTTTTCCTGAAATAATCACAGAGATATTCATTAAGTTCTTCATTCTCTATTCAGTGATCAAAATAATTATTCAAAAAGTGAAATAAGCCAAGGCATCTTTGGGAAAGTGCTTGGCCTATTTTGGTATCGAATTTTCAAGTGAAAATAATTGTATTCCCTATAGAACTTATTGAACTTTAGAGGTATATCCATTCGCCCTCTTTATAAACGTTACAATGACTCGCCAAGGATCATTGCTTTCTTGGGGTGATGCATTTCCTTTGGTTTAAGCGACTGCTGATGTCATGGGTTGTTAATGGATTAGATTGCCGTTAACTATAGGTATAAAAGCCTTTTCCTGTTTTCCTTCCATATTCTCCTTTGAAGTATTTTTCTGTGATGACCCTTTGCGGCTTTTTTGATTCGTCGCCAGTTTCTTCATATAGGATTTTCCTGATATAATAATTCACATCAATTCCGGTTAAATCAAGGAGAGCAAACGGACCTATCGGATGATTAAGCGCTTTCTTACAAGCAAGATCAATTTCCTCTACAGTCGCTACATCATTTTCTAATAAATAAATTGCTTCGTCTATTAGTGCACCCAAAATTCTATTAGCAACAAATCCCGAAATTTCCTTTTTTAATAAAATTGGGGTCTTGTTGATTTGTTTTACAAACTCAACCGCAGTGTCCGCTGTTTCGTTTGAAGTATGCAGCCCTTTTACAACCTCTACTAATTCCATTACTAGCACAGGATTAAAGAAATGAAGATTACATACCTTGTGTGGACGTTTTGTCGCATCCGCTAATTTCGAACTTACAATCGTGGAGCTATTCGTGGCAATAATCACATCTTCTGAAACCAATTCGTCTACTTCTGAAAATAATTGCCGTTTTACTTCGAGATCTTCAACAATTGCTTCAATCACAAATTCTGTATCTTTTAGCGCTTCTTCTAAAGACGTTACAAAATGCAGTCTTGAAAAGGCTTCTTTCACTTCTTGAGAAGATAGCTTGCCTTTGAGTATTCTTTTTTTCATATGACCATTCAATGATTCCTCTGCTTTTCTTAGGCTTTCTTCACTTATATCTCTTAAATAAACATCTATACCAGCAAGTGCTGAAACCATCGCAATTTGTGATCCCATAGCACCTGATCCAATAACAGTTAGGCGATTGATATTTTTTTTCAAAAACTCACTCCTTTTGTTCTTAAATTTTTATGATTAACAATGCGTGAAAAGTTGTACCATGTTTAAAAAAACCTTTGACACAATTTCTATGCTTTTTGTTTAGAGAATTTTTGAGCCTCATTGAAACCAATAGATTACCTGCATGAGTTAATTATTAGTAGATTCTTTCTATAATAGTTCCATTAGCCATCCCACCACCTTCACAGATAGCTTGAAGTCCAAATCTACCACCAGTTCTTTCGAGTTCATGCATCATCGAAACCATAAGACGAGCACCTGTAGCACCAAGAGGATGACCTAAAGCAATTGCGCCACCATTTGGATTCAATTTTCTAGGGTCTGCTTCCATTTCTTCTAACCAACACATTGGAACTGACGCAAATGCTTCATTCACTTCATATACATCCATGTCTTCAATCGTTAGTCCTGCTTTATTTAATACTTGTTTAGAGGCTTCAATAGGTCCCGTCAACATTAAGATAGGATCAGAACCAATCACTGCACGGGCAGCGATTCGGAACCTAGGTTTAAGCCCTAATTCCTCCGCCTTCTCCTTGGACATAAGTAGTAATGCTGCGGCGCCGTCACTCATTTGACTTGAGTTGCCTGCATGAATTTTTCCATCCTCCGCAAATGCTGGTTTAAGGGTTCCTAGTTTTTCAATTGTTGATCCTTCCCGTGGACCCTCATCTTGTTTAACCTTGATAACTGTTCCGTCTTCAAGTGTGACCTTTAGAGGCATAATCTCCCTTTCAAACTTTCCTTCTCTTTGGGCATTCAATGCACGATTATGACTTTCTAGAGAAAACTCATCTAACTGTTTCCGGGTAAATTCCCATTTGTCTGCAATCTTTTCCGCAGACAACCCCTGGTGGATCATGTCGAAGCGAGAAGTCAGCATCTCACTCCAATCGGTATTTTTCCGCGATGATCCCATTGGGACACGAGTCATACTTTCCACACCGCCAGCGATCACAATATCCATATCCCCACTCATAATTGCTTGCGCCGCAAAATGTATCGCCTGTTGACCAGATCCACACTGGCGGTCAATTGTTGTCCCTGGTACCTGAATTGGAAAGCCTGCCATTAAGGCAGATATTCGGGCAATGTTATATGTTTGTTCTTCTATTTGGGTTACACAACCCAATATGACATCTTCTACGAGACTAGTGCTTATGCCCGCACGTACTACTACTTCGTTTAAAACATGAGCAGCTAATTCGTCCGGACGAATAGAACTGAGAACCCCTTTTCGTTTTCCAACAGGAGTCCGAACTCCCTCTATAATGACCACTTCACGCATATACATTCCTCCTAGTATGGATACTTAATAACTTTTATATGAAACTATTACTTTATTATTTTTTGTTACTCCAATACTTTAGATGAGACATTTTCAATAATTGTTTCCGATTTAAGATGGTTTACTCTTGCTATTCGAATCTCCTTATACCACCTTTCTATTGGCAAGTCACCAGCAAAACCAGCACCTCCATGAATTTGTAAGACATCATCCACAATTTTTGAAGCAGTTTCTGTAGCCTGAAGTTTCGCAGTTTGAGCAATTAGCTCCCAATCCTCTTCATTCTTATCGATCCTTTTTGCAGCATCTTGCACTATTAATCTAGCCGATTGCAACGAGATATACGCTTTCCCGAGCATATTTCGAATTGTTGGAAATTCAGCAAGCGGTTTTCCTCTCGTAATCCTCTTTTTCGCGAATTCTTTCCCATATTCAATAGCTTGAACGGAAACACCTAAGCATTTTGCGGCAAGTAAAACTTGTGATTCGGCTAACCACTGTTTTATAAATCTCGTTCCATCACCTATCGCACCAATACGTTGATTGTCACAAATTCGTGTTTGATTAAAAATAATAGAGTGTGCAGAATGTACATCAATTAAAGTCATTTCTTTCCTTTCCAATTGGTCAACAGAATCTAATAGAAAAAGAGTTGGTTTAAGCTCTCCACTTTCAAGTTGACAATTTACAAGGATAACACCAAAACCCGATGTATCTAGGTTTTGTATATAGGACTTTTCACCAGTGATGATCCAACTGTCTTGATCTCGAATAGCTGAAGTGGTTAATTTGGTTAAATCATTATCTTCAGCTTCCTCCCAAACGGCGATAAAACAGCCTTTTTCAGTTTTCATGGCAGGCTTTAGAAAATAGTCCCGCTGTTTGTTCGTACACTCAGCTAAAAAACTTGGAAATGCCCCTCCGAACACATCTGCAGCTGGATGGTAAAGACCAAATGGGTGCTTGGAAGCTTCCTCTACTAATTTCGTTCTATCAAGTAAGGATATCTCCGCGCCGCCCCATTCCTCATTTGTACCGATTCCATCTAAACCATAATCATCAACTACTTGTTTTAAACGTTTAACGATTTCATTCGACAACTCTTTTCTATCTCTTTTGAATGACTTCTCAGCATCTTCTGCATAATCGCATAAAATGGATGATAAAATTTCTTTTACATTTTCTAACTCCGGTTTCAATAACTCGTTAGCCAAGGTCATTCCACCCCCATCATAATTTGGATGATTTTCTTAACTAATGGATACAGAAGAGTCTCAGCGAAGCATTTCTTTTCTCTGCGCCTTAGAGGCTTGTTCTAATAAATTCTTGATGCCTATATCCAATTTTCCAAACCGCTTATCTTTTGCCTCCCCGATTTTCCAACGATAATAGATTTGCTGAAGAATCACGGCAATTTTGTAAAAGGCGAAAGTCAAATAATAGTCAATATGTGTGATATCACGACCGCTTTTTTCACTATAAAGTTCTAATATTTCTCTTCTGGTAAAAAATCCAGGATTCATTGTAACGGATGATAACCCTGTCACTTTATCATCGGGTTCGGTCCAATAGGCAAGTGTCGTACCTAAGTCGGTTAGTGGATCACCAATCGTACTTAACTCCCAATCAAAAACACCAATTACCTCTCCCGGGTCATAAGCTGCAAACATCATATTATTCAATTTAAAATCGTTATGAACAATGGTTGGCGAAAGAGAAGGTGGTATATTATCAAGAAGCCAATTTTCCAAAGAGCTGACAGCAGGAATATCATTTGTTTTCGCTTGGTGGAACCGCTTGATCCACCCATTCACCTGTCGACCTAAATAGCCATCTGGATAACCGATGGTATCTAACCCAGCAGTTTTATAATTAACAGCATGCAATTTGACTAGTGTATCAACTAAAGCTTTTGATGCATGTTGTCCTACGTTTTCCTTATTTTCATATTCATTTGGGATAGTTTCATCAAACACACACCCCTCTTTTTTCTCCATCACATAAAAGTGGCGTTCCATAATATTTGGGTCCGCACAGTATAAATATGGCTTTGGTGCAAGCGGGAAAGCACGATTCAATTTTTCAAGTATTTCGAACTCTCTTTTCATATCATGGGCCTTGGGAGGAATGGGACCAAATGGTGGCCTTCTCAAAACTCCTTGCCAGTCCCCAATAGAAATAAGGTAAGTTAAGTTCGAATATCCTGCTGAGAATTGGTTTACCTCAAGGGGGGAAGAACTTAGCCCTTGTATTTCTTGACGGAGATACTCCTCGACAATGGACCAATTAATCTCATTGACTTGTAGTTTGCTCATATAGTTTCTCCTTTGATTGGTAATTCTTTAATACCTGTCGAGCAACCACCATTCGGTGTACCTCATCCGCTCCATCATAAATTCGAGCGGCTCTTGCTTCTCTATATAACCCTTCTAGTGGTGTATTTGGCGTCAATCCCAACATTCCTAGATTTTGAATAGCTCGGTCGATGACATTATTTAAGACTTGAGCGCCATATAACTTAGCAAGTGAAACTTCTTTCCTTGCTTGGTCCCCTTGGTCCATTTTCCAGGCAGCTTGTAGTGTTAGTAATCTGGAAGCCTGAATTTCTGCTTCTGAATCTGCAAGATCGTTTTGAATAATTTGCGAATCTGCCAGTGTTTGAGCCCCATCTTTTTTCGTTAAAGAATAGGCTATCATTTCATTCAAGGACCGTCGTGCTACACCTAGCCAGCGCATGCAGTGGGTAATCCTCCCAGGACCTAATCGAAGCTGAGCTAGTTTGAATCCATCTCCTCGTTTCCCCAGCAAATTATTCTCTGAAATTCGGCAATTATGAAACCGAACTTCACAATGTCCTCCTATATAATGATCTCCCATGACAGGAACTTCACGCACAATCTCAAAGCCTGGTGTCCCAGTATCTACAAGGAACAAGCTCGTGCGATGATGAGGCTCGGCTTCCGGGTCTGTTACGACCATCACAATGGCAAAAGTAGCTCCCTCTGCACCAGTGGTAAACCACTTATGGGCATTGATGATCCACTCGTTTCCATCTTTTATTGCTGTTCCTTGGAGTGTTCTTGGGTCAGAACCTGATACTTCCGGCTCCGTCATAGCAAAACAGGAACGAACTTCATAATCTGCCAGTGGCTTTAAATATTTTTGTTTTTGTTCCTCAGTCGCTGCATGAACTAAAATCTCGCCGTTACCAGCGTCAGGAGCCATTGAACCAAAAACATATGGGCCGATAGGACTTTGACCAATCACTTCTGACAACAATCCTAATGAGACAAAACCCATTCCCATTCCACCTACATCTTTTGGTAGATGTCCAGCCCACAAACCATTTTCCTTCACAATTTGTTGTAATGGCTTTAAAATTTCCTGAGGTAATCCACGATGCGGGACCATATATTTTTCATTTGGAAAAACATAATTGTGCATAATTTTGGTCGCTTTATCTACCATTGCTTTTTGCGCTCCATTTGGGGTAAAGTCAAACAAGATTATCCCTCCTTTTGTTTTTTTCTTCATTTATTTCATATCATGATAAGGAAACATTGCCTTCCCCAAAGAGAATACTTATTGAGCTAACCATCCACCATCTATATAAATCGTTTGCCCTGTGATAAAACTGCTAGCCTCCGAAGCTAACAAAATGACAGCACCGGTTATTTCTTCTGGTTCTCCTAATCGATTCATCGGAGTCTTCCCAATCAATTTTGCTCGGATTTTTGGATTGCTTAACTCTTGTCTATTCAACTCTGTTTCAATGTAGGCAGGTCCAATCGCATTCACTTGGATGCCATGTCTTACCCATTCAAGCGCCAACGACCTTGTTAAATTAATTACTGCAGCTTTACTTGCCGTATAAGGAGCTATCCCATAATCACCGACAGCACCTGCTACAGAGGCAAGGTTGATAATTTTTCCATATCCTTGCTCTTTCATTACCTTCCCCGCAGATTGGCAACAGAAAAACAGTGATTTTACATTTAAGTCCATTACCTTATCCCAATCACTCTCGGAGATATCGAAGGCCAACTGTGTATGCGAGATTCCTGCATTATTAACTAAAATATCGATTTTTCCGAAGTGTCTAACTACTGTTCCCATCATTTCTTTGGTTGCTGAGATATCCCGAAGGTCCGTCGGAATACTGATTACCTCTCTTCCATACTCTTTCACTTCGGCAACTACTTCTTTATTTTTTTCTTCATTCCGGCCGACGATCACAATATCTGCACCAGCTTCCGCTAGCGCTAACGAAATCGCTTTTCCTAATCCGCGGTTTCCTCCAGTAACTATTGCCACTTTATTCTCTAAGTTAAATCTTCTCACTGATTCACATCCTTTATTATTATTAACTAGAAGTGAATTCCCCTCCTTTACAAACAACGAGGCTAGATCAGTAATCTAAGTAACAAAGGAAAAAATTTTACATCTTATATACACCTTATTGGTAAGAACCGGTAAAATTAGGTTTTGTTTTGTCAATGAAAGCACGAACCCCTTCTTGATGATCCTGTGTATTAAATACAATCCCTTGGACCATTGCTTCTTCTTTGAGAATATCCTCCAATGAAGATTCCATACTGTGATTTAACATTGTTTTGGTTAGCCCAATGGCAATTGGTGGATTAGCGACAAATGAATCCGCTAATTCGGTGCAAAAATTTAATAGATGATCTTCCTCAACAACTTCTAGGCATATGCCATAATCTTTCGCTTCGCTTGCGGAAAGAATTCTATCTGAGAACGCAAGCTCCTTTGCTCTTGCCATCCCAACGATTCTTGGTAAATGATAGAGTGCCCCTAGATCAGGAACTAGGCCAACTTTATTAAAACTCAATCCAAATTTGGCCTTAGAGGAGGCAATCACAATATCACATGCGATTGCAATGCTGAATCCCGCTCCGATAGCAAAACCATTAACCGCCGCTATCACGGGTTTTTCCATATTAACCAATTCCTTTAGAAAGTAACTATGCTTTTGCATATATTTTCTCCCGCTGGCTGCAGAAGTCACTTTTGAAAACCCCTTTATATCGCCACCAGCACAAAAGGACCTCCCATTTCCTGTTAGAATAACAGCACGAATAGAAGAATCATTTTTTATAGAATTGAAGAAATGGTTCAACTTCTCAATGATTGCACCTGAAAGGGCATTGAGAGAATTAGGTTCATTCAGAGTGATTGTGGCTATCCCATTATTTACTTGCATTATGACCGCTTCATTTTCCATTGTAGAGCTCCCTTCCCGGAAATTTTTTTTAATCATGATAGGGATATATATTTAGAAGTTAAAGAATTTTGTAGTGTGATAGAAAAGGACCCTGACGGTCGCTTATTGGTCAAGCAACCGTCAATGAAATCAACAACAAATAACGCTCATCTGAATTTTTTATACTAATATAACTTTGGTCGTTTTCAGTGATGTTAGCCCTTAGAGTCCCATTCGCTTTGCAATGATGGTTTTCATAATTTCATTTGTACCGGCATAAATGGTAGTTGCTTGAACATCTCTAAAACGTCTAGCAATTTCATATTCTTCCATAAATCCATAACCACCATGTAATTGCATACAAGTAGTAGCAACTCTTTTTGTCATCTCCGTAATCCACCACTTTGCCATTGAAACTTGGGTAATAACGTCTTTTTTCTCCATATGATTAACGATTAAATCATCTACAAAGGTTCTTGCAATAACAATCTCGGTTGCCATTTCGGCTATTTTAAACTGTGTATTTTGCAGTTTACTAATTGCTTTTCCAAAAGCCTCCCTCTGTTTAACATAATCAATCGTGACTTCAAGCATTTTTTCTGCTGTAGCCACGCTCCCAACAGCAACTAATAACCGCTCTTGTTGAAGTTTTTCCATTAAGTAATAAAATCCTTTACCTTCTTCTCCTAATAGATTTTCAGCTGGTACACGAGCGTCATCAAAGATGAGTTCAGATGTATCCGAAGAGTGTTGGCCAACCTTTTCTAACTGGCGTCCTTTAGAAAAGCCAGGCGTATTGCTCTCCACTACAATAAGACTTACTCCTTTATGTGCAGGTGTAGCCATATGATCCGTTTTACAGGCAACCACAAATAAATTTCCTACAATGCCGCTTGTAATAAACGTTTTTTCACCATTTAAAATATAGTAATCACCTTCTCTAACCGCTGTAGTCTTTAAACTTGCAACATCAGAACCTCCGCCTGGTTCAGTCATTGCAATTCCAGTAATGATATCGCCTGTAATACATCTAGGAATCCAACGTTGCTTTTGTTCTTCAGTTCCAAATGTATTTATATACGGGACTACAATGTCATTATGATTATTGATTCCCACTAACCCGCCACCGACTCTTTCCAACTCTTCATTGATAATTACCGAATATCCAAAGTCTGCATTAGCCCCGCCATACTTTTCATCCGCCCATGGACAAAGAAAACCTTGTTCCCCCATCTTTTTCCAGAAGGAAAGCGAGACCTTTTTTTCTTTCTCCCACTGTTCAAAGTATGGTACTGCTTCTTTTTCTAAAAACTTCTTTAAAGCACGTCTGAATATTTCATGATTTTCACTCAGATAGCTCTTACTTATTCTTCCTCCCGCTCGACTATTTTTAGATGCTGTTTTAGAATCAATCATTTTTACTTTTCCCCCTATCTTTTTAAGATGGTGACACAGGAGTTCCCTCCTGCCCCTTCACTATGACATAATGCAACCTTCGCTCCTTCTACTTGATTAGCACCCGCTTCTCCTCTTAACTGCCAAGTAACCTCAGCAATTTGTCCAAGAGAAGATGCCCCAACAGGTTCACCCCTGGAAAGAATTCCACCACTAACATTTATAGGAATCCTGCCTCCGATGGAAGTCTCGCCAACCTGAGCTCTCAGCCCTCCCTCTCCTATCGGACAAAAACCTAATCTTTCGGAATAGATAATCTCAGAACCTGCATCCACATCTTGTATTTCCGCTACATCAATTTCTTCAGGACTAATTCCTGCCATCTCATAAGCTGCGTGAGCTGCTCGTTCAGCAAGTGTTGGATAAGACGTGTGGACAGGTGCGGAAACAGCCGGTACGAACATATCCCCTCTTCGTCTCGTTTCCAAAACGGAAGCAGCAATAGTGACATAGTTCTTTGTAAACTTTTGGGCCGTTTTCTTCTTACAAATGATAGCAGCTGCTGCACCATCATTTGGAGCACACAACATGTAAAGTGTTAAGGGATCTGAGACCATTCGTGCATTAAGTATCTCTTCAATCGATAGTTCTTTTCTAAACATCGCATAGGGGTTATGAACAGCATACTTATGACTTTTAGAAGTAATATAAGCTAATTGTTCTTTTGTCGTTCCATATTCCACCATGTGTTCATGAATACTTGTCGCGAAATAAATAGGGTTTGCTCCCAACCCCGTCGCTTCCTGCCAATAATCATATCCAGCACCATGTAAAAATCCCCTT
This sequence comes from Peribacillus sp. NPDC097284, assembly GCF_044761765.1. Taxonomy (NCBI): domain Bacteria; kingdom Bacillati; phylum Bacillota; class Bacilli; order Caryophanales; family Bacillaceae; genus Peribacillus; species Peribacillus sp. NPDC097284. The sequence continues at coordinate 194,785 of NZ_JBIWCZ010000003.1, read as the reverse complement.
GGGCTTTTTTCAAACCCAACTGCAAGGACTATATCGTAAACCCCTGATTCAACTGCTTGGCATGCAAGACGTAAAGCAGAAGCACCGCTCGCACACGCATTTTCTACATTCACAATAGGGATACCTGGAAGACCTAATCTTTCTAGTACGTTATGGCCTGATGCGGAAATCTCATACACATTTGCAGAGAAAGCCGCTTGGATATCTTTCATGGTCATATTAGCATCTGCTAAAGCACGTTTTGCAGCTATTGAACCTAAATCCCTGTAACTCTTATCATTAAATCGGCCAAACTCATGCATTCCTACTCCAGCAATCACAACCTCATCCAATAGAAACCCTCCCTTCCCTATGGAACTGGTTTATACTTAAATGTTATATATTCTTTACCTTCTTCCACATATGCCAAATCAAAAATGATTTCAACTTCCATCCCTGCTTCTAAATGGTCAATTGTCTTTTCTGTTGTTAGACCCATAATTCTGATACCTTCTTGAAATTCAACGACACCAACTGTATATGGAACTTCCCCTTTGTATCCTGGTGTAGGGGAATAAATTCCAGTAAAACTTTTCAATTTCCCCCTAGAATGTAAAATCAATTCTTCCATCGTTTCTGTACAGCATTCTGGGCAATAAATTTGTTTTGGAAAGGCCATTTCACCACATTCAGAGCATTGTGAAACAATTAGACCATATGGTTCTTTTGAAGAATTAAAGAGCCCAGGCTGTACTGGAAGTTTCTCTTTCGCTTTTTCCAATGTTAACCCTCCCACGAAGAACGATATTTAAATCGTTTTTCCTTTGATTATTGCATCATGTTTTCATCTAAAATACTAAAAGGTGAATCAACTTTCATCTTTTGATAAGTGAATAGGTATTCTACTTTGCAAATAAATAGAATATGGATATGGGGTGAATCATTAAAGATTCACCTTTTATACGATCTCAATGTTATTCGTTACTAGACTTTAGAAATTCATCGAACTATTAATGTCAATTCTCATTTACTACTTTATTGACATCCTCTTATATAATACTGCTTGGGCTGCACTGATAAAATCTCTTCCACCTCTCCACGCTTCCACTAGTGATGCTTGCTGTACTTCCGGATTAAATTGGTCTTGAACGGAGCACAGCAAAATCCTCCTAGGACCTTTCAGTTGTTGTACACCTCCTTGTACTTTAGGAGAGGACTGATCGGTTCCAATTAGACGGCAAGCCTTTATAGACTCGTTTTCCTTTAATATGGGGAACAATTGGTCATTGTACCAATGATCCAATTTCTCCTCTCCATATTCTTCCGGATCAAAGAATAGTGCCCACACATTTTGAGCTGTACGGTCCGTATCATTCAACCAAGTATCAGTAAGAGGTTTATAGGTTCCCCCCATTATACTAGTAATGTAAGTAAGCATTCTTTTTGTCCATTCAGGCCGCATTCCTGGACCTGTAGATGTTCGGTTAATATGATAAGCCTCGGACTCTAACACTTTTTCATCATAAAGCTCATAGAAACTCAAATATCGTGGGGCAGGAAACCTAGGATTTAAAGGTGATAGAGAAGAAGATTCTACCTGTTCATATCGATTTCCGCTTATAAAACCTGGCACTTGCACTAGTGAAGACAGATGCTCCAGATTATACCATTCGTTCCACTCCGCAGTTATTTCCGGCTGACACTCTAATGCCCACAATAACATTGCTTGTCCTTTATCAAACATTCGTGTCACCACTCTTTCAAGAAATCAGATATATATTCTTGAGTTAAAAAATTTTATCATATAGTTTGCGAGTTTTTCAGAAGCTTGAATTTGCGGGAAGTGTCCAGCTTCTTCCATAATAGTAGGTTTGACAGGTGGGTTTAAGAGTTGACCAACCTCACCCACAACCTCAGGTGTGAAGGATGGATCGAGCATACCCCCAATTACGACAGCACGTGAGCGAATGCTCTTTATCCGTTCGGTCAATATTGTACCTGCTCTAGCAATTGCACGAGAGCAAACTGCATAATGATAAGGATTATTACTTGTAAATATATTTCTGTAATTCGCAACAATTTCGGGAAAGCGTTCTCTGAAAGAGGACGGAAAGGAACTTTCCAGGCTATAGTTTACTACTGCCTCCATCCCTTCCTTTTCTACCTGATTTGCACGATTAAACACATAATCAGAGACCCCCTGACTAATGTGCGGTCCAATCGCAATCAGCATGACAGAAGAGATGCGCTCTGGAAAATTTGCAGCAAGATAGGCAGCAACAACCGCTCCATACGCTACCCCAGCTAAATTGATGGTCTCTATCTTTAAGTCATCTAATAAATCAATTAGACTTCGAGCCACATCATCTAGGCTCATGACTGAATTGACAAGGGGGCTTTCGCCAGCACCTGGCAGGTCAACGATTATTCTCCTGAAGTTATTTTCAAGATATGGATCAATCCACTGCCAAGAAGAACGGCTCCCGCCTAGTTCATGTAAAAGCAGAATTTCTGATGCACCTTCTGGTCCTTTTAAGTCATATTTTATATTCGAAACCAAAACAATTTCCTTCCTTCCAAATCAGGTTATTAAAACATGTACAAAAACTTCATGTTATGTTCCTCTAGCATTCGATAGCTATACTAGATTAAGATAAAGGAAGTTTTCGATGGCAACACTTATAGATCGTAACCTGTACAGCAGCTGCTAACACTTTATCGAAAATGGAACTAACTTGTCCAAAAGACCATTATTTTAATTGTTTATTAAAATTGGTCAGAAATTCACTTCTACTTTTGAACATTAAAAGCAATATCCACACTACCCATCTGTTTACGTATTGCATCTACCGATTAACACATCCTACTTTTTCAGGAAATACCAGTTACAGATAGGTAAAAGAATCTTATGAGCAAGTCTAATTATTTTTCGATAGATTTAAGCATGAGTTTGATCTTCTTTTAAGACAATCTCCCTCACCCGGTTTTTATCCACTTTACCAAAATCGGTTTTTGGGAGAGATGGTACAATAAATAAAAACTCTGGCCACTTAGCTTTAGAAATCCCAATTTCTTTTAAACAGGAACATATGTCATCTAAGATTAACTCATGATTAGCTCGGACCGATACAACAGCACAGATTCGTTCACCTAGCAGTTTATCTGGACGACTAACAACAGCTGCTTCAACAATTGCCGGATGTGTCATCAAGGCGGTCTCTACTTCTGCTGCATCAATTTTAAATCCCCCACGAATAATTTGGTCCTTAATTCTTCCAACAACCCTAATGAATCCTTCCTCATCACGAATGATTAAATCCCCCGTTAAAAAAGCATCGTCTGACGTTCGCTTATTTTGTTCTGCCCCTAGTCCTGGCAAGTAGCCCTTAAAGAGAGACGGACCTCGGACACCTGCCTCTCCAATTTCCCCTCGCGGAAGACTTTTTCCTTTACTGTCATACGCTTCCAAATGAGTTCCTGGAAACGGCACGCCATCAAAAATGAGTTTACGTTCTTCAAGATCAGTTAAACGGACCGATGCATGTCCTAAGCATTCAGACATTCCATACATGCGGAGTACTTGAATACCTAGTAACTTGTTTGCATTGATGACGATATCTACGGAATTAGGACTACCACCTACTGATAAGGCTCTCATCGAAGGAAGATGACGGGTCCATTGTCCTGAGTGGACTGCCTCCATCATTAGAAGAAGATGGGTTGGTACACACATCCCCCAAGCACTTTTATGCAAATCCATTAGTTCAAGTGCCTTAAGTGGATTCCATTCTCCCATAAGAATTAAAGGATGTCCCATCGACAGCGCGATGTGAACGTTAAATGTCCATCCTGCAGCAGAGGTGAGAGGCGAAATAGCCATGATGGGCTCACCCTGCCTTAAACCAACAATGCTTGAACAATACTTACTTGCATAATTAAGTGAACTAGCAGTATGTGGCACTGCTTTGGGAACACCCGTAGTTCCTGAAGTAAAGCCGATTAAAACCGTTTCCTCTTCGGACGTTGACTCTACAATCGGAGATGACTGCAAATACAAGTACATATTTTTCAACCCAACTAACTCGACAGCCGCTTTTTCTTTCCTATGGCTTAGATAAGCAGTTGGACGTAGTCGTTCGAGAATTAATTGTCGTTCTTTGTTAGCAAGCTTGTAATTAACCGGACAGATGATTGCTCCTAATTTGGAAAGGGCAAGTCCAATAACAACTGTATCAACTGATGTATGCGAATCAAAAAGAATTCTGTGACCAGCCCCGATACCCGCTTGCAACAGCTGATCTGCTAAAACTAATGCATTACGGTAAATGTCAATTCGCTTTATCGGACTTTCCCCATCAAAGACCGCTACTGATTCTGGGTCCATTTCAAACCACCTGGCGAACTGTTTCCAGAGGCCTTCTGTCCCCCATGTTATATCACCGATTTCATTAATCAAAAGGACCCCTCCTATCCAATCGTCTGTCCACCATCAACAACAAGTGTTTGACCTGTCATAAAGCTGGAAGCCTCTGATGCAAGGAAGGCAATAGCTCCTGAAATTTCTTCTGATCTTCCAAAACGACCCATAGGTATACGGTTACGTAACCAGGATTGTCGTTGTTCATCAATTTCTTCCGTGAAACCTGAGTCGATGGATCCTGGTGCAAGGCTGTTAACTCTAATTCCATAATGCGCCCAGCTTACAGCCAAGTCCTGGGTTAGCTTTATCACAGCAGCTTTTGACGTTGTATAAGGAACAACCTCACCGGCTTCCGGCGGGAAGGACATTAGCCCTCCCGAAGAAGTAATATTAATAATGGTTCCTCCGCCATTTTTAATCATATGTTTTGCAGCTGATTGACAGCATAGGAAAGTTCCGGTTAGGTTTACATCAATCACTTTAGTCCAGCCATTTAGAGGAATCTCTTCTGGCGGACCCGACCAAAACGTTCCTGCACTATTAATTAGAATATCTATGGTGCCAAAGCGGTTTATAGTTTCCGTTACTGTGTTTTCTACTTCTTGTTGATTGGTAATGTCACAACGGAGACCAATCGCCTCTACATTGTAAGTTTTGGTTATTTCCTCTGCCAAACTAACGCATAGAGATTCCTTACGAGCCGCTAAGGCAACATTACAGCCTAATTCTGCAAGTGTTTTAGCCATAGTACTAGCTAATACCCCGTGCCCCCCCATTATCAACGCTGTTTTCCCGCGTAAATCAAACGTATCGAGAACAAATCGAGAGCTACGGGAAGCTGCTCTAGGTGGTTGTGTAGCTGTACCAATTTCTTCAGCCAATAAATCCACCTCATCCATAATCAATGCAATTCGCTTCCCTCCCATTGATGCTGTATCCTCAACTGCAGCTACCCACTCAGGTGATATCAACATTCGATTTAAGGCTTCCCGATCCTTAAAATAAAGTTGCGCAAGTCCGTCCCATTCCGGTTCCCCATTACGTTGATCGAAATCTTTTTCTACCTTTCCATGAGTGTAAGCTAACACCCCTGGTAATTTCTTAGCCATATCTGCATGAGGACCACGCCACCATTCCAAGAAACGTTCCTTTTCCCAATCACTCGGACGTCGTGCTAGGACAACAAATTTAATCATTTTTTTCCTCCTAACTCTTACAATCCAGTCCACACCGGTTTCTTTTTGTTCAGGAACGCTTGAACTCCTTCTTTTGCATCCTCACTTTGATGCACAACATTACAAGCAAGATGTTCTAGCACCATCAATGTATCGGTATCCGCATCTAAACCGCGGTTTGCTGACATTTTCGTAATCCACATAACGAATGGGCTTTTGTCAGTTAAATCACCTAAGAAGGTTTCAACCACTTGATCCAGTTCTTCTTTAGGAGCGGATACGTTCGCAAGTCCCCATTCGGCACATTGAACACCGCTTAGCAATTTCCCTGTTAACATTAATTCTTTCGCTCTTCTCATGCCAACATATCTTGGTAGG